>NZ_JAUORQ010000019.1:0-73215 GCF_030548085.1 Agarivorans sp. 2_MG-2023 | reverse complement strand
GGCGGGCATTGAGGGGCTGGAGCATTTAACTGAGCTGCGTTGCTATGGCAACCAACTGCAAAGCTTGGCGGGCATTGGGGAGCTGGAACAATTAACTAAATTGGATTGCTCTGACAACCCACTGCAAAGCTTGGTGGGCATTGGGGAGCTGAAGCAATTAACTCAATTGGATTGCTCTAACAACCAACTGCAAAGCTTGGTGGGCATTGGGGAGCTGAAGCAATTAACTCAATTGGATTGCTCTGACAACCAAATGCAAAGCTTAGCGGGTATTGAGGGGCTGAAGCTATTAACTATACTGGATTGCTCTTTCAACGAACTGCAAAGCCTGGCGGGCATTGAGGGGCTGGAGCAATTAACTAAACTGGATTGCTCTGACAACCAACTGCAAAGCTTGGTGGGCATTGGGGAGCTGAAACAATTAACTCAATTGGATTGCTCTGACAACCAACTGCAAAGCTTGGTGGGCATTGGGGAGCTGAAGCAATTAACTCAATTGGGTTGCTCTGACAACCAACTGCAAAGCTTGGTGGGCATTGGGGAGCTGGAGCAATTAACTCAATTGGATTGCTCTGACAACCAAATGCAAAGCTTAGCGGGTATTGAGGGGCTGAAGCTATTAACTATACTGGATTGCTCTTTCAACGAACTGCAAAGCCTGGCGGGTATTGAGGAGCTGGAGCAATTAACTACACTGGATTGCTCTTACAGCCAACTGCAAAGCTTGGTGGGCATTGAGGGGCTGGAGCAGTTAACTACACTGGATTGCTCTTACAGCCAACTGCAAAGCTTGGTGGGCATTGAGGGGCTGGAGCAGTTAACTAAGCTGCGTTGCTCTGACAACCAACTGCAAAGCTTGGTGGGCATTGGGGAGCTGAAACAATTAACTCAATTGGATTGCTCTGACAACCAACTGCAAAGCTTGGTGGGCATTGGGGAGCTGAAGCAATTAACTCAATTGGGTTGCTCTGACAACCAACTGCAAAGCTTAGCGGGTATTGAGGGGCTGGAACAATTAACTACACTGGATTGCTCTGGCAACCCTGTTAGACACATACCACATAGTCTGCTGGATGATATCGACGGTCTTCGGGACTATTGGCTTGATGTTAAGAACAGTGGCGCACAAAAAAACAATCGTCACAAATTGCTTTTGCTGGGCAATGGCCGGGTTGGCAAAACCACTCTCGCTAACGCTTTGGTTGAGCAAGGCCTTCAACAAGACAAACCAAGCTGCGAATCCACCATTGGTATTTCGTTAAAAAATTGGCGCATTAGCGAAGGAGAGCATGACTGGTTAGTCCGTATTTGGGACTTTGGCGGCCAAGAGCTCTACCATGCTACCCATCGTTTGTTTCAGTCTCAAAGTGGAATCTATTGCGTTCTTTGGGCCGAAGATACTGATGAAGAAGAACACGAACACCAACACACACTTCGTTATTGGTTAGATTTGGTGACTGATAACACTATCGATAGCTCTGTTATTGTGGTGAAAAACCAAATTGACCGTTCTCATAGTAAAGGGAACTTTCATCCAGACTTAGAGGGGCAACCCTATTGTTCCCTGCAACACTTCCCATTAAGTGCGTTGAAGTATCAAAATGTTGGCTCTCTTGAAGCGGCTATAAAGGAGTGCCTTAGAGCTCAAAGTGAGCTCATTACGCAAATACCAAACTCTTGGGTTAAAGTGCGCGAGCTCCTCGAATTGCAAGGCAATATGATGAGTAAAGAGGCCTTCAAACAATTATGCCAAGAGCAAGGGATAAACCAAGCAGAAGCCTTACTTAACTACCTGTATAAATGCGGCGATGTGTTTTATCGCAAAAACCATTTCAGTGAAACTATTTTCATTGATCAGAACTGGGCGCTTAACGCTATTTATCGTTTGTTTGAACAAAGTAAGAGCTTCTATAGCCCTCGAAATATTATTCAAGGTAGTGGTGGGAAAATCACAGGCAAGGAGCTTTGCGAAATTTTCCGAGGCGACTACGAGCTGAACGATGTCCAGGTCTTTGTGGAGTTCATGCTGCAAAGTCAGATGATATTCTGCCTCAATGAATCTTCTGATTGTGCCTCCCTCTCTTTTTCACCTGACAATGTATATGTAGTAACTGCTTTGCTACCAGAGGAGCCAGACAAAGCACTATTGCTCCCTAAAGAAGCTTACTTTCAATATAAGCTTCACTACAAGTGGATGCACCGTCTTGCTATCGAGAAGTTGATTGCGGAGTGTAGTCACCTATCCGCAGAGCACGCTTGGTGGCGAAATGGTATTCGTATAGCATTTAATGATAAAGTCATTTGTAACATTGTGGCGGACAACAAAAAGGCTACTCTGACGCTGGCATTTTGGGGGAAGGCTGCGGATATCAAAGATGCTCTTCCGCGTATTGTAAAAACGATTGAACATACAAGAGTCGCTCCTCCTCATTGTGAGAGTGTCTCGATAGGCGGTCAAGCCTGGTGCCACTTGGCAGAGGTCAAACAGCACGCGCTGCTAGGTCGCTATGTAATAGATAGCCAAGGTAAGCGCCAAGAAGGCTTGGCGTATTTTGAAATGTTGGACATTGAATGTGAAGACATCACAACTGCTTCAGCTTCACCTGAACCTATACATACTATTAATAACTACGGAAATCTCAATTATATGCAGGATAATAGTCGAAATAATGTGAAATCACCGGGCGCTGTAGCTGGCGACATTAGCAATTCAAGTGTGACGATTAGTATAGGTAAGACTCAACAAGATAGAAATGAGCGCCTTACAGAGCTTAAAGCCTTGATTCAAGAAATTAAGGGATCTTCGTTGGCTGGCAAAGAACAGCATGCTGCGCACCTAGAAACAATCCAGCAAGAGTTTGAAGAGGCTGAACCAGATCACGATTTTATTGGCAAGTCTCTAAAGCGATTTTCTCGCATTTTGGATAGCCTTGAAACCGGTCAGGAGCTCTATGTACGTACCGCGACACTTTTAACCAGGTTTGGTCTGTGTGGTCTGGTCCCTTAACGGTAATTTCAGAACCAGAGTTTCATGCTGATACTGATCGATTGTTTTTCAAAGTAAAAGAAGCCCAAGCGACACGTATTTGCCTTGACAGCGGATTTAGTTACCTACAGCTTTGGAAAGATGGAGAAATTGCTCAGTTGGTAGAAAAATGTAACAAGCGCATTAAATCTGACGTCTCTCATTGTCCGATTCAGCGATACTTAATTTAATCCAGCATACTATTAGACAAGTAATCACCGTAACTCATTTTTGTCCAAAAACGTGCTAGCGGTTATCGTGCTGGCACGCTCTCGATAAGAATGAGATAGACCATAGATACGCAATAGTAAATTTAAAGCGAAACGCCAATTAAATACCAACACAAACACTTTACTTACACACTTAAATTAATAGCCTGATATGTTTTAATGATTTCAACTTCTCGCGGGGGGGGGCGAGAAAATGAAAAGTACCTCAGCATAACCACGCCTTTTGAAAACCATGATACCAACATTATTTAACAGTGGAATTGAGTTTCACGAATGACCGATATTCTTCCAAAGCCAATACCCTTATTGAGTTCATACTTGTAACTAGACTTATTGGCTCGTGTCAGACAAATCAGATTTATCAAACTTTACTATATCAAACGTCCAAGCAGGGCAAAGTAGTTAAGCAATGTTGGTTTAATCTCGGATAAATGCGCTAGGGTAGGATAAGCTCCCATTTTAGCCATCTCACTTTTCTGAGTCCCACTGACCAAATACTGATTCTTTATCTCACTTTGGTACTGAATAACGGCCTCAAAGGCTCGTGCGAACAGCTCCGTAGGTTCGCTAAAATAACACCTGCCCAACTCTTTATCCAATACCAAGGCCTGTTTAACAAAATTACCATGAGCCTCTGTTGTAGGCGTAAAAACAGAGCCAAACAGTTCAGCCAGTGCATCATTTAACGGGTGAGGTTTCATAACTTCATTGCGGATCCACCTTTGACTAGCAAATTGGAAGGTATCGCCACCATTAACAAAAGCTTTATCAGCAACGTGATTATCGAATCCATGAATCCATTCATGAGCTAAAGCCCCAGAGCCTGCATTTTTTGCTAGCGCAAGCGTTCGAGAGGCCGGAGCATAATGAGCTTGAACTGTTGGGTTTCCACCGTGACCAAACGCAAGTCGTAATTGTCCTCTAAGGCCAATAAGAACAGGCGGTACATTGAGGACAAAAGCTAAATCAGCCATCGCATCAAATATAAGGTTTGCGGCGATCTGCTGCTCTTCACGGCTCACCCAACGGCCAACTGTCACTCCTAACAATCCGAATTGTTCGCGAACTTCACCAAAAGACACATCATCACCAAAGCGGTAATCAGGGCCTTTACGATAATGATTCTGCCGGAGACGGCTGATATGGCTAGCATTCATAGTCGCAACTATGACGTAGTCACAATGTCTGCACAAGCGTATTTCTGGAACGACTTAAGGAAAATACTATTGAGTAACTTAGAACTACAACTCTTAAACAGGCACGACGAGTTTGATTATACCATCAAATCAAAAACCACATTGAGCCCATATAAATAGACTCACTAACACAGCTTATACTAATTTGATTATAAATTTACCCTACATACATGGCTCATGAGCCAAAGCCCCAGCTCCGGCATTTTTTGCAAGGGCTAAGGTTTGGCTACCCGGAGCATAATGCGCTTGCACATTACGCTGGCCGCCAGTGCCAAAAGCTAAATTTAGGCTATTGCGCAAACCCAAGGCCTTAGGCGGCAAATTTAACAAAAATGCTAAATCTGCCAAGGCATCAAATACTAAACTGGCCGCGCGCTGCTTTTCTGCTTTGGTCACCCAAGCGCCAATCGCTAGCCCAGCAAAACCAAAAGTGTGTTTTACATCGGCAAAATCCACTTCATCCCCATGCCGATAATCTGGGCCACGACGATAGTATTCACGCTGTAAGCCGGTACCTTTATTGTCATTCAAAGACATCAGTAAGCACGTGCTTGCATTAAGCGTGAGTCAATTTGGGGTTCGCACCGTACTGGTTGCTCTCAGATTGGCTGTCTGAACAAAAGAAGTACAACAATACCAGTACCCCAATGATTGGCAGTAACACTATCCATAACCACCAGCCAGTACGACCAGTATCGTGTAAACGACGCATCGCCACACCAATAGAAGGTAGCAACACCGCAATACCATAAATACTGCCTAATATGCCCATTCCAGATTCTACGTTCACCGAGCCAATAGCTTGGTCAACAACACTCAGCAACACGCTCACAATGCTGTTAATCAGCACAAACATCCAATATTCTTTGCGACGAGAACGGCCTGAAAAAACCAAATACTGCTTAAGTACGCCAATGTACCACTGCATAAATCTGCCTCTATATAAACGGTTAAAACGTGCTAGCCACTCAGTGTTATTGAGTAAGCTCTCTGGTAGTTGAACTAACCCGCACTGCGCCATCATCAAAATCTACAAAGTGCTTAATGCTGGGTAGCGCATCCTCTTGATGATGAGTCACATACACTAAGTGACTCAGGGTATTTTTAGCCACTAATTCTAGAGCATTAATCACCGTGCTGCGATGCAAAAAGTCTAAGCCTTGGCAGGGTTCATCTAACAACAGCAAACTAGGCGCTTTTATCATCGCTCGTGCAATAATCAATAAACGCTGCTGGCCATAGGACAAAGATTTGAAATACTGTTTCTCTAGCGCTTGCATACCAAAAAGTTGCAGCCATAAACGGGCTTGAGCCAGCTCTAATTCACTGGGCTGTTGATAGATGCCAATAGAGTCATAAAGCCCGGACAACACCACCTCTATGGCGCTACAGTTAACTCGGTATTGTAAATGCAGCGCTGCTGATACCATGCCAATACGCTGCTTAACCTGCCAAATGCTCTCGCCAGAGCCACGTTGGTAACCCAAGACCTGAATGTGATTACTGTAACACTGTGGGTGGTCACCAAAAATCAGATTTAATAATGTGCTTTTACCACAACCATTAGGCCCTCGTACCTGCCAATGCTGGCCTCGGCTTATTTGCCAGTCCAATCCATTAAAAATCGTCTCGCCAGCGTAACTCACACTCCCTTGAGTAATAGAAAACAATGGTTCTGGAATATCTTGTTGCTGATGTTGCCGCAGCGCTTCCACTATTGCCATTGACTGCTTCGCGGCCAATCTCTCCAACATTTTCCGTTCTGGATGCTCCCGCCACTGCTCAATGGTGAGTTGTTGGCTTAAACCCTCCTCATCTAACACCGCTACATGGCTAATTGATGCTGGCAACTCTTCGTCTCGCGAGGTAATAATCACCAGTTGGCAGCACTCGGATAACACCTCTAGCAGCTGCAATAAGTTTTGCTGATGAGCAATATCTAGCCCAGCAAAGGGTTCATCAAGGATCAATAACTGAGGTTCAGTTAACAAGGCACGCGCTAGCATTAAACGGCGAGTTTCACCGGTAGACAACATTCTAAAACCGCGTTCAAGCAAGTGGCTTAAGTCGCATTGCTCAAGCACTTCACTTATCTTTTGCGAATCGCTGCCGCTGATTGCTAATAGCTCGGCCACACTGTGGCCAGCATCAATTTCATCGCTAAAGTCGCTGTCATCTTCTGCCAATTCATTTTCTAGCAACGCTTGCTGTAGCTCTAAGGATACCAGCGCTACTCGCTCTGGTCGGCCTTGGCACTCGCCTCGCTCTGCACTTAACTCACCATTTAGCCAGGCACCAAACAAAGATTTACCACTGCCGCTATGGCCAAAAATTGCCCAATGCTGACCTACGGCTAATTCCCAATGCTTTATGTTTAACTGTCGCTCACCTACCACCAACAGTAAATCTTCAACAATCATTTCGCCTGCCTATCCTAAAGTCTTACATTTAATCGTAACTATCTTCGCTTAGACTGAAGGATTAATACACCGTATTGGGTTAATCATTGAGCTGAACTAGACTAAATCTAACGGAGTTTGAATTATTTATCAGCTTACGCAGGTCTGATAAGACAGATAACATGCAACAGGAAGTGCCGACACTGTGACCGAACAATTAAACAACCAGTCTTCTAGCCCCTACGTATCGCCGGGCATGCCCGCGCTAGATATGAACGGTAAAACCACTTCTTTTTTTGAATTTTGGCCTACTTGGGCTGTTTATATTCCGGTTGTGCTGCAATGGCTGGTATTAGGTTTACGCCACCGTTCGTTTACCCTTCCCTTATTAGCCAACCCTAAACTGCCTCTGGCAGGTATGGTAGGAGTTGGCAAAAGTGAACTATTAGCCCAAGCCACCGGCCACTGTGATGCCGCGGTATTATCTTGGATGAAGGTCAACCGCACTGGCGCGCCAATAGAACATCAAGTAGAAGATTTACAGCAGCAAATGCAACAGCGCGGGTTGGCATTTCCGCTAGTGGGAAAACCAGATATTGGCTGTCGTGGTGCAGGCGTAAAACTGCTGCATAACCAGCAGCAGCTGCGAGACTGTTTAGATAACTACCCGATTAATTCAGCGTTAATGCTGCAGAAATTGGCCACTTATGAAGCCGAAGCAGGGGTGTTTTTTGTTCGCCATCCCGATAAACCAGAGGGCGAAATCATTTCGCTGGCACTTAAATACACACCTTATGTAGTCGGTGACGGCAAATCCACCCTCAAGCAATTGATTCAAGCCGATCCCCGCGCCAGTGAGTTACAGCACTTATATTTAAGTCGTCATCAAGACAAGCTTGAACAGGTTATTGAAGAGGGCAGCCCCTACAAATTGGTGTTTGCTGCCAGCCATTGCCGCGGCGCTATTTTTAGAGATGCCAATGCCTTAATTACCCCAGAGCTAAACAACGCAGTGAATCAAATGATGGCTGATTTGCCAGAGTTTTATTACGGACGTATGGACATTAAATTTGCCGACATTGACCACCTACAGCAAGGAAAGAACCTAGAGATTGTTGAAATAAACAGTGCCAGCTCAGAGTCCTTACACATTTGGGATAGAAAAACCCCTTTTCTCGAGGCCATGCGCTCTTTGTTATTTCAATATAAAACGCTATTTGAACTTGGTGCAGCTAACCGCAAGCGCGGCTATCAACCACCCAAATTTAAAGAGCTGCTAGTACGCTGGAAACACGAACGTGAGCTCACCGCCTGTTATCCAGAAACGGATTAAGGAGTAATCCATGCAGAATAAGAAAAATCCTTTTCGGCTCAGTATGCGCCCGCAGTGGCTAGCACGCATCATTGAAAAAGGCTTGGCACTAAGCCAACTAGCCAAGCACTACGATGAGCGCCCTCGTTTTGCAGATGATGGCAAAACTGCCTTACATTTCTTACGCCACACCATGCGCTGTTTAGATTTTTCATTACTGGCCAACAACCCAGAGGTACTAAAAGACATACCGCAACAAGGCCCGCTGTTAATTGTGGCTAATCACCCACTGGGTGGTTTAGAAGGCGTTGCCATGAGCGAGTTATTGTTGCAAGTACGCCCTGACTTAAAAGTACTCACTAATGAGTTACTGGCGAATATTCCTGAATTTGAAGACTTGTTTATTGGCGTAGATGTATTGTCAGAAAACGCCGCCAAGAAAAATGCCCGTGGGATCAGAGTGTCTTGCCAGCACCTTTCTAAAGGCGGCGCATTAATGATCTACCCAGCGGGCATGGTGTCGGCGATTAATACTGAAAATGGCCAGATTGAAGACCGTGACTGGAACAATTTGGTGGGCCGTTTAGCAAAACGTTATAAAGCGCATGTATTGCCCTGTTTTGTAAGTGGCCGTAATTCTAAGTTATTTTATTTAGCAGGTTTAATACATCGCCGCCTGCGTACCGCGATGCTACCACGTGAGTTGATAAACAAACGCGGCCGTGAATTTACCATGCAAATTGGCGAGTTAATAAAACCCAAAGATTACCAAGACTTAAGTGATGAACAAGCGGTCACAGACTACCTTCGCGTAGCCACCGACTTGCTGAGTTTACCGCTCAACCCTCAAGCTAAAGTCCCCCCTAAACATCCTCCACTGCACTTAGTGGAATGTTTACCCAATGGCCGACAAAACTTACGCGACCAGCTAGACACATTAGAAGATTGTGCATTGGTGACTCATCGTAATTTTACCGTTTACTGTGCCCCCTACCAACGGCTTGGCCCAATTATGGACGAGATAGCCTTAGCGCGTGAGGTCACCTTTAGAGCCGCTGGCGAAGGTACCGGTAAAAATCTAGATAGTGACCAGTTCGACCCTCACTATCTACATTTATTTGTGTGGGATAACGACACTCACTGCTTGGTGGGAGGATACCGACTCGGTCACGCCAACGAAGTGGTAGAAAAACATGGCATTAACGCCTTGTACAGCCGTTCGCTTTACGACTTTGATCAAAACTATTTAAAACGGATGGGTGATTGCTTAGAAATGGGCCGCTCGTTTGTTGTACCTAAATATCAGCGTCATCCTCGAGCGCTGGATTTGTTATGGCAGGGCATTGGTCATTACGTGGCTAAGCATCCGCAATATCACACCTTGTTTGGGTGTGTGAGCATTTCCCAAGAACACTCAGAGCTCGCTCAAGCCTTTATTTCAGACTCAATGATCTCTGCATTTCGTGCCGAACAACGGTATTTAAATGACGTAAAACCCATTGTACCCCTTAAAGTAAAAGGCAAAGTGTGGACCAGCAAAGTACTGGCGTCGTTAAGTAACATAGCCATATTAAACAAGTTAGTCGGCCAATGTGAACCGGGGAAATCGATCCCCATTTTACTTCGCCATTACTTGGCTCTAAATGGCCGCTTTGTCTGTTTCTCAGTGAATAACAGCTTTAACCAATCTTTAGACGGTTTGATTATTGTTGATCTAAGAAAAACCCCTGAGAAATATTTACGCCGTTACCTCGGTCAAACTGGTAGCAAGATATTTTTAAGTAAATGGAGAAAAAATGAAGCAGCTGCGTGAGGCTACCGTAGACGCACTTCAACAAGTGCAGCAACTAGTAGAAGCGAGTGAAGGAACACTCTATAACCAGCCTTCCATGCATAGTGAGTCGGGCATTGGTCGCCATGTGCGACATATACTGGACCATTTTTTAGCGCTACAACAAGGTCTTGATAAAGGCAGTATTGATTACAATACTCGCCATCGAGATAGTGATATTGAAAATAACCCTAGCCTTGCGTTGCAGTTAATTCAGCAGCTATCGAATTGGTTTTTGCATCCACAATCGGCAATTGATGAGCAGGCGATTAAAGTGGAATCAGAGATTTCGCTAAAGCAGCAACAAAGTATGCAGTTTGATAGCAGCCTCAGTCGCGAGCTTTGTTATCTCATCAATCATACTGTGCACCATGTGGCTTACGCCAAGTTAGTCGCCAAAGAGCTTGGTCTATTGGTAGACGAAAACATGGGCATTGCCCCTAGCACTGCCAGTTACTTGCGCCAACAGGGTTCTTAAATGTGTACGCTTAGCGTGTTGCGCCTTAATGAGCGCACCCTCGTCACCATGAACCGAGATGAAGCTCGCTCGCGCCATGAAGCAGGTTTAAAACAACAAGCTTCAGCGCTGACCGAAACCATCTATCCGGTAGACGGCCAAGCAGGAGGAACGTGGTTTGGTATTAATAACCATGGTGTGGTGCTAGCCTTACTCAATCGCTACCAAGATCCACAACATAGCCCTGCACCTACCCGTGGGAAAATCATCCCTCAGGCCTTATTACTTGGCGCGCCAAGCAAAGTAAGTGAACATTTAGCAGAGCAATGCTACCAGGGCTATAACCCTTTTGATCTAGTGTTAGTGGCTAATAACACTAGTGAGCATTTCACCTGGAATGGTCAGCTGCTCAGTCGAAGTCATATCAAACAAGCAGCCTTTCAGCTAAGTTCGTCTGCCCTCAATACCGAGCAAGTATTGGCAATTCGTAAACAACGCTTTGAACAATGGCTACACAGCACTCAAACCCGCAGCGCCGGCGCCGTGCTGCAAGATATTCATCTACAACAATGTCGGGATAATCGCGATCACTCAGTGTTAATGGATCGCGAAGATGCCCACAGTAAAAGCATTTGTCAGGTAGTACTTAGCCCACACACCAGCGAGCTTAATTACTACCCCGAGGCGAGCTTACAGATATGGCGAGAGCAGATCCACCAAGCCAACACTAAGCCACTCGTTACAGAACTGAATAAACAACACCATCAATATTCACTGCTTAACCGCAAATTCAGCGAAGAGGTATCATCATGAGAAAACTGCTATTAGCGCTTTTGTTTGTTTCTGGTTACAGTTTTGCCGCCGACCCCATTTACACTTCTTGGTTTAATAACCTAGCGATAAAGGGTTACGACAGTGTGGCCTACTTCACCGAAAACAAACCGGTAGAAGGTAAAGAAAGTTTTGAATATGAATGGCAAGGGGCGACTTGGCGCTTTAGCAGCGCCGACAACTTAGCTAAGTTTAGCGCCGAGCCTGAAAAATATGCTCCGCAATATGGTGGCTATTGCGCCTACGCTGTAGCCAAAGGTAAAACAGCCAGCATCGAACCGGAGCAATTCACCGTGCTAGACGGCAAGCTTTACCTCAATTACAACGCTAGCGTGCAAGAAAAATGGCTCACCAAACGCGATGACTATATTCAAAGTGCCGATAACAACTGGCCAAGCGTTATAGAATGATCGAACGCTACCGCCAGCTAGTTAACCAGCTAAGTCCTTGGCAAATAGCGCTGTTAGCCGCCTTGGTATACGGCGCTTGGGCCGCTTTTGTTAATAGCGAACATGGCAATGCCGTGGCGCTTAAAGCCGGTTTAGTGCAAGGCAGTTATGCTTTCGTTTCTACTTGGTTAATAAGCTTTATTGCCAAGAGGATGTTACTGCGGTGGGGCTTTAGTCAAACGGTGCGCTGGTCTGCCATGTCGGTAAGTTGGTTGGTGATGTTGGCCATTCCGGTGGTATTACATACTTGGCAAAAAACACCCGACTTAGTCGAGGCTATTTTACCTGGGCTTGCGATTGGCAGTTTGTATTTATGGAGTTATTGCCAGCAATTACAGGCACCGAAGCCAGAGTAATTATTGCTCGTGTTGGGATTTTTTAGCCTCGTGTTCTGGCGGCGGGATGACCGGGTTCAAATACGCAAAATCTATTTTGTCTTGCTCTTCTTTGGCTCTGCGGCGCTGCTGCTGATAGGCCTGTAAACGCTTAACTTTATGAGATTGAGGGTTGGTCCATGCCACATACAGCAGCAAACCCAAACTCAGCATGCTGGCGGTACTCAACAAAGCAGCAAAGGCAGACTCCACTAAGCTGGTAGCAAAAATCATATTGAGAATGTGTACCACCGCTACGCCGGTCAACATCAAGCGACCATGAAAACTATTATGCAGCAAGGAATACGCAGCGATGAGGCTTAGAAACAGTAATACTAAGGCGAATTCAAAACGTAGCGGAAATATCCAAATCCGTTGTAGCAGCAAATTATCGGCATAAGCGCCACTAAAAGCCGTCGCCAAAAATGCCAGTAAAGCACAGATGACATAAGCTGTAATGGCTAGTTTTAAAAATTTGGTATGACTCATACGCAGGCACTCACTCCTAGTCAGCCAATATTTATAGTATAAAACATATACGCCAATTAACTGATAAACAAGCTACTAAGTGGCTAGCCTGCGTAATAAGCCCGTTACTCTTGGCTTTCCATACCCAAGAAAAGCATCAGTTCTGCCGCCAGGGCCGCAGAACTAAGTGCTAAACCAGTCACAATAAAAATGCCGATGTATTTGCTTAACACAATACTTAACGCGAGAACCCGTAATAAACGTTCGTTCATCTTCCTCTCCTTGCAACACGCTATAGTGACCCATTGTTGTAAAATTGTTCGCCAATAGATGCGACCAAGCTCACCGCTTTACCCATGAATCATCAGATCAGCTAAGACCATGATCAGTAACAACAAGTATCAAGATAGAAGAAGTAATTGTAGGAATTTTGAACTGAAACAGAATCGCTATACGTCGAGGTCAAGTACCGCTCTATTGCGCCCTTGGTGCTTGGCTTTATACAAACATGTATCGGCCATTTCCAGTAAGTTGGTTGGGTCCAGCACATCATCTGGCTCCACCAATATACCGCCAAGGCTAATGGTTAATACTTCAGAAATCTGCGAGCCTTGGTGCTCAATATTTTGCGCCGATACCTCTTGAACTATCCGCTCTGCCATTTGCGGCAAATCTTGCTGATTAACATCGGAGAGCAATATCGCAAACTCTTCCCCACCGACTCGCGCCACACAATCTTCACTGCGTTTAACTACCGAAGATAGCGCTTTAGCTACCAGCTTTAAGGCCTCATCACCTTGCAGGTGACCATAGCGGTCGTTATAGGCTTTAAAGTAATCAATATCGGCCATCATTACTGCAATTTGCGAGCGATGACGCCTAGCACTAGCAATAGCGCGGTTTAATTCCCGTTTAAACGGTCGGCGGTTCACCAAGCCAGTGAGTTCGTCGGTTTCTGCTAATACTTGCAAGCGCTCATTCACTTGCAGTAATTCGTTTTGTAGTCGCGCCATAGCTAAGGCATTTTTCTCTTGAATTAACAAACCACTAATTGCCGCGGCAAACTGCCCAAGTAGCGCAATCTGGTGCTCGTCCCACAGTGCGCAATAGCTCAAACTGACACAATTAAGCAGGCCAAAGGCTTTGTTGCCATCACTTAACGGAAAACCGGCAAACGACTTAATACCATGCTGTTTAAGCAGCTTATATTCTTCTTTAGCTTGGCGCTTAATCTTCTCTACATCACTCACAACAATCGGCGCAACATTCACTAAACGCCGCTTAAGTTCACTTAATTGGCTTAGATCTATCGGCTCTATTGGCGCTAAATGGCCGGGCACACTCCATACGTCTCGGTAAATAGCCTGCTGGCGTTCAAACTCTAATATCACCACTCGCTCCACTGAAAACAAACTGCCAATCGCCGACGTTGCGCGCTGCAATAGGGCTTTAGAGTTTCTTGGGGTTTGATTAAGAAATGATAGCGATATCTCAGACAGCAACTGGTTAGCTTCGGTTTGCCAATTTAACAGTGCGGTACGTTGTTCTACGGTTTCCTCTAATATTTGACGGTGCTGATGAAGCTGTTGCTCGGCTTCTAGTCGGGCATCTAAACCACGTTGCAAACGTTGCTGCAATTGCTGCATTGAGCTCGCCACTAAACCAATTTCGTCATTACGCTGAATCAGCTTGCTAGGCAACTGCACTATTTGTTGCTCTTCGGTAAATATTTGATCGGCTGCCTCGGCCAAGCGGCGTAAGTCACCAGTCACTAAACGCCCAAGCAAAAGCAATATAATCAGGCTCATCAAAAAGGTTTTTAAGCCGTTAGTTAACAGTATCACCAAGGCTTGTTCGGCGATGTCTTGCTTTATTAACGACAAGTCTAAACCAACGGTTAGTTGGCCAATATCTCGTTCACGGTAACTAAGCATATAAACGTAGAATTTTTGGTTTAAATTGGCATCTCCAATACTCAAACTAATGCCATCGCCAGAGCTAAGGTTAACCGTGGCAACATATTGCTGCTGTACAAACCCCTGCAGTAACTCATCTAATAGCTGATAGTCTACATCCCAAATAGCCCGTTCTATGGCCGCCATATTGGCTTGATTGTATTCATCAACCCACCGCTCTGCATTTTTCACCGCACCAGAAAAATTGAAAGCAAGTTGCACTGCCACCGAGACCAGCGCAAATAGGGTGCTGGCACCCACGATTAAAATGAGTAATCTTTTGGCAATGGGAGTGTGTAGCTTGAAAGAACCTTTCACCATAGTCACCTCATTGCACGACGGGGAAATTAAAAGACTTGTCCCGTTCTAGCAACAAGGTATCAAAGGAGATATCGCTCCAGTTTTTGTCTTTCAATTGCTGGTACTCCTGGGTTCCCGGAACCAGTAGTTGAAACATATTAGAATTAACGGTAGCTGGAATAGGTTTGCCCAACTGATGTAAATAGATAAGATTTAAGGCTAAGCCTGCAGCACTAAAATGGCCACCGCCTAAGGCACTTATCTCGCCAGTTTCACGCAGCTCTAAGGCTTTTGCTGAGGTATTCACGGTGCCAACAAATATATCTTTTCCTGCTTGTTTACCCGCTTCTTTAATGGCTTTCAGGCTGCCAAATGCCATGTGGTCGTTGGCCGTCCACAAAAAACGTAGCTGCGGATAACGCTGCAATAACACTTTGGTTTGGTAGTAGCTACGTTGTTCGTCCCATTGCCCATAAACAATTTGGCGCATATTGATCGATGTTTGCTGCAGAAAAAACGCCTCTGCCCCCCCTTCTCTGGCCACTGAGGCGGGAGTGGCTTTGTCACCGGAAATAATCACTGCATCACCGCCGCCTCCCTCCGCGGCAGCATGCATGGCTTGAGCGGTCGCATAGCCAATCGCGTAATTGTTAGGGACTAAGCTACTTAATAAGTATTTTTGCCAATGTGGATTTAGCTTGCGTAAGGCCAGCTGATCTTCATCTAAATCGTTTAATATCACGACCACATAAACCGCATGCCCTTCTAACAAACTAAGCATACGCGGCAAGGCTTGGCGCTCGTTTACTAACATTAAATAGTCAGGTAATTGCTGGTTCTCAATCATCCATTCAATATGCTTGAGCTTAGAGTAGTGATTACGTTCGCTGTGAAAGGTTTGTAAATCTAGGTCCAGCTGTTTAGCGGCAACGGCTGCAAAGGTGTCTACGTCCTGCCAAAAACTTTCATCTGCTTTACCAGGGTTCAAAAACACCACAGAACCTTGCCCCCATACCAACGGGCAAAACACTAACAATAAAATAACCACGTTTCTTTTCAAATTAAGGCAACCAGCAAGTATTGGTTTTGCTTAGTTAAAACTATAAACCACCCTGCGGATTTAGCCTGTTTAGTTTGTTAAAACTCGCCCTAACCACCTTAATAAACGCAAAAAGCGCCAAGTGGCGCTTTTAAACAAATAACTCAACAAATTCAAATAACTATTTGTAAGCCTGATTATTTAGTGGTGAGCCAAACAAACCAGCAAACATCAGTACGCAAGGTAAGGCCATTAACAAGGCCAGCTGTTCGCTACTGGCTAATCCACTCACGCCTAGTATGCCCACCAAACAGGCAGAGCCAGTCATTTGAATAAAACCCAGCAACGCAGACGCAGTACCCGCTTTATTGCCAAACGGCGCTAAAGCGCTGCCCGTTCCTACTGCGATTAATAAACAAAAACCAATGCTTGATACAAATACCGGTGCCATAAACGCCAAGGGATGCAAAATGCTTTGTGCCAGCACCAAGGCGACTGCCGCGCCAGCCATCAAACTAGCTCCAAGCCACAAGCCCACTGTTTGGCCAAGCCACTTAATTACTTGCGGTGCTATAAATGCGGCGACGATGTTAATCGCCGCATTGCTACCAAACCAAAAGGCGTAATCACTGCTTGAGAGCTGCATATCCACCATTAAACGACTAGGTGATTGAGACACATAAGCGATGATCATTGCCATGCCTAGCATCACCAATAACGAGTAAAAGCGAAAACTGGCCACCCGTAATACGCTGCTATAACGGCTTAGTGAATACAAACGCCCGCTAAAAGTATCACTTTGTGGCTTAGTTTCTTTCAATCCCAGCAGCATGCTCAAAAACACCAGCACGGCAAAACCCACCATGAACCAAAAGTTAGCCGACCAAGACCACCAATGCGTTAGCACGCCGCCCAGCAAAGGAGCTAATGCTGGCACGATGCAAATCACACCATTGAGATAACTAAACATACTTTTGGAGCGCTCAGCGCCAAAGTGGTCACGTACTCCAGCAAATGCAGCCACCGATAAACAACTGGCCGCAATGCCTTGGCCCAAGCGGGCAAGCATTAATACTTCGTAACTGTTGGCTAGCGCCGCAAGTGCAGAGGTAACCAGGTAAAGCAGCGCACCAATTAAGGCGATGGGTCGGCGGCCAAAGCGATCCGCTAAAGGCCCCACAAATAGCTGGCCAATGCCAAAAGCAAACAAAAACACCGGAATGGTTTGCGCTATCCACGCCACCGGAACATTAAAGGCTTCGGCCATTTCCGGTATAGCAGGCAAAAAGATGTCGATGGCTAAGGGAGAAAACAGCACCATTAGCATGAATATGGGTAAAGGGTTAGACAAACGCATTAATCACTCCTAGTTCTAGCTGGGCATTGTAGAACTGCAGTAATATGAATGATAATGATAGTTTGGATTCAGCCTAAGTCGCTAAAGGAATATTATGTCACAGCAATATGACCTAAATTTACTGCGAGTGTTACTCACCTTGCTAGAAGAGCAAAGTGTATCGCGCGCGGCAGAAAAATTATTCCTCACCCAATCTGCCGTTAGCAAGCAATTAGCTAAGTTAAGACAACAACTTAACGATCCACTATTTGTTCGCCATGCCGGAGGATTAAGCCCCACGCCGCGAGTGCGTAGCCTTGAACCCAAACTGAGACAATGGCTGCAAAGCGCCAATGACATGATTGAAGCGGAAGGTTTTGAGCCAAGTTCCAGCCAACGAAACTTTCGTTGTTGCTTGAACGAAACCTGTTTTACTACCTTACTGCCGCGATTTTTTGGCAAATTAATGCAACAAGCACCGGGCTTAAAACTCGATACTCACCGTTTAGACAGTTACAGTATTGATGGCTTAATTAAGGGTGAATTTGATCTTGCGATTATTGCTCGAGACAACGATGAACGCGCCCCAAGTACCTTTCAAACACGACAAATCCCCGAGCAACTGCAAACTGTAGAACTGTTTACCGAAGACCATGTATGCTTAGTTCGCAACAACCACCCAGTGCTACAAAAGCCATGGAACTTACAGCTCTATTTAGCGCAAGCGCATGTAAATTGTGAATGTGAAGTGGGCGACCGTTGGTTATTACACAGTGTCTTGGCCGACCAAGGCTTACACATTGAAAACAGCACTCTTACTGCGGATTTTTTTGCAGCATCCTTGTTATGTAAATCCAGTGATTTAGTGTTTACCTGCACCCGCAGCTTCGCCACTGAAGTGATGGATACTCACCAGCTCACCATGTTGCCTTTACCGGTAGTAATGGCGCCGTTTAGCTATTTACTGGCTTGGCCGCAACATTTGGAGCACGACCAAGCACATCGCTGGTTACGTCAATTCATTATTGAGCATTGCAGCAAAACCACCGAGCCCGTTAATCCTGATTAAGTTTTAATTTCTTAGCCAAGGGTTCAATGGCTGCGCCTTGGATAAATACCGAATAGAGAACCACAAAAAACACCATGTGCATCATCTCTAAAGCACCTTCTACTCCAGCAGCGGCGGGGATGAGGGCAAACACAATTGGAGTGGCCCCTTTCAAACCAATGGAGGAGATAAATAAACGTTTTTTCCAAGACGCTTTGGTAAAAGGTAAATAGCAAAGCTGCACTGCTAGCGGCCTAGCGACCAGCATGAGCAACACACTAGGGATAAGGGCTAGCCATACCACCTCAAGCAACTGCTGAGGGAAGATCTGCAAACCCAAGATAATAAACATGATGGCTTGTGCCAGCCAAGACACACTATTAAAGAAGTGTTTATTTACTTCTTTTCCTCGCTTCAAACCATTACCAATCACTACACCAGCAACATACGATGCCACCAAAATATTACCGCCCGCCAGTTCGCTGCCATAGGCCGCCAGAATGAAACAGGCTAATACAAATACTGGAATCAATCCGTATTCTTGCAAGCTAATTTGGCGCAGAGCAATAACACACAGTTTACCCACTACATAACCAATGGCGAGGCCGCCAACAATTTGCAGGGTTAAAGTTTGGCTTATTTCTAAGGCCGATACACCACTATCTGGCGCTAACGACAAGCCCGTAAGAATCACCACCATAATCAGTGCCACCGGGTCATTGGTGGCCGATTCAAACTCCAGCACCGTATCGGTACTTTCTTTAAGTTTGAGTTTTTTTGATTCAAGAATAGAAAACACAGCCGCAGCATCGGTAGAGGACACCACCGCAGCAAACAACAAACAATATACAAAGTCGTAGTCGCTAACTAAGTGAAAGATGACCGCAAAAATAAATGAAGTAAACAGCACGCCCAGGGTAGATAACACTCCACCTTCTTTATACGCCAGCTTAATATTGCTTATTGGAGTATTAATGCCACCAACAAACACAATAATGTTCAGCGCAAATGACCCCACCAATGAAGTCACTTGCAAGTTGTCGTAAACAAAGTTGAATTCACCGTTACCAATCGACAACCCCACCCCCATAAAAATCAGCAACGAGGGAATACCCAAAGTACGCGAGGGGTGGTGTAATAAAATGCCTACGGCAATCAAGCCGGCTAGGCCAAGTAAAACCAACTGGTAGGGCATGGCAACTCCAAAAATTTTGCACTATTTTAGCATAGCTAAGACTTTGAATTAGTACTGCAAATACACTTTAACAACGCAATGAGACACAACACTTAGTTGGGTCTGCTATGGTTTATTTTATTACTTAGTTTATAACCATGGAGTCATCATGCAGGGTTTAAAATTTTTAGTTTTTTCCAGCCTATTTTTATCAATCAGTGCCCATGCCCACGATTCAACCTTAACACTGCGGATCATTGAAACCACCGACATTCACGCCAATGTGATGGATTTTGATTATTACAAAGATAAACCCTCGGCAAAAATTGGCTTAGTTCGCACTGCTAGCTTAGTGAAACAAGCACAAGCAGAAGTCGCTAACAGTGTATTGGTGGATAATGGCGATTTAATACAAGGTAGCCCTATGGGTGACTACATTGCCAATAGGGGCTTGAATAAGCAGCAAGTTCATCCAGTTTACAAAGCCATGAATACCTTAAATTATGAGGTGGGCAATATCGGTAATCATGAGTTTAACTATGGCTTAGCCTTTTTAGATAAGGCCTTGAGTGGCGCCGCTTTCCCCTATATTAACGCCAATGTTATTCAAAGTGACAACCAGCAAAACTACTTCTCTCCTTTCTTGATTAAAAGCTACAGCTTTAACGATAAGGCTGGTCAAGCTCAAGCACTGAAGATTGGTTACATAGGCTTTGTGCCGCCACAAATTATGATTTGGGACAAAGCCAACTTAGAAGGAAAAGTCAGCGCTCAAGACATTAAGCAAAGTGCCGAATTTTGGGTGCCCAAAATGAAAGCTGAGGGAGCCGATATTATTATCGCGATTCCTCACTCAGGTTTATCTACCGACCCTTATAAACTGATGGCAGAAAACTCGGTGTACTATCTTTCTGAAGTCCCCAATATAGACGCGATTGCCTTCGGCCATGCCCACAGCGTATTTCCAGGTAAAGGCTTTGATAACCTGCCAGGAGTAGACAACCAACTTGGCACCATTAATGGTGTGGCTGCGGTAATGCCTGGTCGCTGGGGCAGCCATGTGGGCATTATCGACTTAGAGTTAACACACACCGAAAGCGGTTGGAAAGTTAGCAAAAGCCAATCTATCAATCGGCCTATTTTTGATAACAGCAGCCAGCAAGCCCTCGCTAAACCAGACCCTAAAATTGTTGCCGCGGTGGCGTCCGATCATCAAGCCACTCGTGATTATGTTAATCAACCTTTGGGCAAATCGAGTGATTTGATGTACAGCTTCTTGGCCTTAGTGCAAGACGACCCAACCATTCAAATTGTTAACCTAGCACAAGCCGATTACGTGCAAACATTGATTCAAGGTGACCCAGACTTAGCCGACTTACCGGTGTTATCTGCTGCCGCGCCATTTAAAGCCGGAGGGCGAAAAAACGACCCAAGTAATTATACTGAGGTGGAAGCCGGCGAGCTTACCGTTAGAAATGCCGCCGACTTATATCTTTACCCTAATACTCTGGTGGTACTTAAAGTAAGCGGAGCAGAGGTTAAAGACTGGCTTGAATGTTCAGCCGGACAATTTAATCAAATAGACCAAATGCAAGCCACACCGCAAGCCTTAATTAATTGGGACCAGTTTAGAACCTATAACTTTGATGTGATTGATGGAGTCAATTACCAAATTGATGTGAGCCAGCCAGCGCGCTTTGACGCCGATTGCAAACCGGCTAATCCTCAGTCTGAGCGGATTAAACAACTCACTTATCAAGGCAAAGCGATAGACCCTTCACAGCAGTTTTTAATTGCCACTAACAACTACCGCGCCTATAGCGGAGGCTTTGCAGGCACCGGCGAAGATAAAGTAGTGATTCAAGCCCCTGATGAAAACCGCACCGTATTGGCCAATTACATTAGTCGTGTGAGCAAAAGCCAAGGAGAAATAAACCCTACTGCGGATAACAACTGGACATTTGCACCCTTGCAGTCAAAAAGCAAAGCCAAAATAAACATCTTTTTCGAAACCTCGCCCAGCGACAAAGCTGCCAAATTTATCGCGGATAACGCAATTTATCCGATGCAGAAAGTCGGCTTAGATGATAGCGGATTTGCCCTCTATCAAATCGATTTACAAAGCCATCCTTAATCAAGGTTGCGGCCAGCAGCTTAACCCGCTAGGCCGCGGTTTTACCTTACTATGCCAACAGTTTTAGATATCGCTCACTGCGCGGCATCTAAAACTGAACTTTTTTGCTTGTTCATCAACAATATCCGAGGAAAATAGAGCGCAAAATTCAAAAGTATGCGATTGTATCCGCAGACGCATTCACGGAGGATCAGAATGGCGAATCTGTCGTTTAAATTTAAACTACTTATCAGTATCACTGTATTATTTATTGTTGTGTTAACCAGCATGTTGATGTTTGGCGGAGCCTCGCTCAGTGCCGAACAAGCGGCAGCCGCTAGCCAGCTAAGTGCTGCAGAATTGCAGGCACTATTTGCCCAAACGGCAGCTGACGCAAAAGGCAAGATGATCATGATTTCTGCGGTTGTGGGAATCATCGCGCTATTTATTGTATCTCGTATCGTGCAGGGCTTTTTGGAGCCGCTCAACGCCATAACGCGTCGCATTGGCTACCTTGCCGGCAAAGATGGTGATTTAACCTTAAAATTAGATATTCAAAGCCACCAAGAACTGCTTGAAATGTCTACGCAGTTTAATGCCTTCACTGAAAAGCTACGCCTGATGATTACCCAACTGCAACAGCAATCAGGCCAACTCACTGAAGGCTCAAAAACTCTCGCTAAAAATGCAGAATCTGCCGGAGAAGCTAGCCGTTTACAACGCAACGATACCGACAACGTAGCCGCTGCCGTAAACGAAATGTCTTCTACGGCTAGCGACGTTGCCGGTCTTGCTCAAGGCACTGCCAATAACGCCCAACAAGCTGAACAACAGCTCAGTAAAACTCAGCAAGAGTTTCAAAACTCGGTTGAGCAAATTCGCGGTGTATCCACCAGCATGGAAGGCATTAGCGAACGTATCACTAAAGTGGCCGGGCGCAGCCAAGATATTAATAGCATTCTAGAAACCATTCGCGGCATTGCCGAGCAAACCAACTTATTAGCACTGAATGCAGCGATTGAAGCAGCACGAGCTGGTGAGCAAGGGCGTGGTTTTGCGGTTGTTGCTGATGAAGTGAGAAACCTAGCAGGTAGAACACAAAGCTCAACTGAAGAGATTAATCAGCTCATTCAAGCCCTACAAAGCGACGTGAACGCAACGGTTGATTTAATTGCCACTAGCCGTGAGCAAGTGAACACCACCGCTGTAGATACCGAAGCCAGCTACGAGCAGCTACACACTGTAGTCGCAAGCATTACCGCGATTAACGATAATGCCGTTCAAGTAGCAACAGCAGCCGAACAACAAAGCCAAGTGAGCGAAGAAATTAATCGCAATATTACCGGCATTGGCGAAGCGGCTGGCGTGCAGAACTCATTAGCGCATGACATAGAAACCATCAGTACTGAGTTGTCGCAAGTGGCTAAGTTAATTGATAGTCAGCTTTCCACACTAAAAGCTTAAACCTAGTTCTAGATGATAAAAGGCTGCCATTGGCAGCCTTTTTTGTTTCAGCATGGCTTAATCTTGATTCTTTATCACAATGGTATTGGCCATTCGATCGCCTAAACGGCGTTTTCCTTGAAACAAAATAAAAATCGCGTCAATCCAGCCAATAAATGGACTCAAAATATTCCGTCCAAAAGACTGAAAGTAGCTACAATATGCGCCGCTGTCCTTATCAATAACCGTAATCCTTAAAAACCTTTTGGCAATACTTTGGCCTTTAGGCAAACCATCAGATAACAAAAAATAGCTAGCAGCAGCGAATAGCGCTATCCAGCTAGCACTCTCGGTATCGTTAACCATATAGTGGCCTAACTTTAAACAAACTAAATACAGCAAAACACTGATCAAGCCATCAATTACCTGCCCGACATATCTACGCCCAACAGACGCTAATTTTGTTGAGCTTAAATGTTGAGACTTAGCCGCTAAAGAGTTTCCATTGGTATCTGCGTCATCTATCTCAGATAAGCTCGGTTCAATTCTACTCATTGTTATTCCATTAACTAATACACTATTGATATTTATACCACTTATAAGCGTTATCTTCACTTAACATCCCGCTAGTACAAGCTTTTGCCAATCCAGCCAATACCTCTTATCTCAGTGCTCTTTTACCCAACGAACTGTAACGATTTGCTATGGCGCACAAAATACCCACAAACGCTGGTCTATCCTTACAGTGAAGACGTCTAAATAAGACGCCAAAGAACTGAAAAGAGGAACCAACATGACCATGACTCTGCAGTTTTTAGGTGCCACCGAAGAAGTCACCGGCTCTTGTCACTTACTCACGCTAGATCAACACCAAATATTATTAGATTGTGGGCTTATTCAAGGCAGCAAAGCCGATGCTATGCGCAATTATCAAGACTTCCCCTTTGATCCGAGTAGCATCGACGCGGTCATTCTTAGCCATGCCCATATCGATCACTCTGGGCGCATTCCCCAATTAGTCAAAGCGGGTTTCACCGGCCCTATATACACCCATAAAGCCTCGGCAGAACTTTGCGAAATCATGCTTAAAGACACAGCAATGCTGCAAGCCCGAGATACTCAAAGGCTTAACAAAAAGCGTATTCGCAATAACTTGCCCGAACTTGAAGCCTTGTTTGATGACCAAGATGTTGCACAAACCGTAAAACAATTTGTGCCGCTAAATTATGGCCAAAAGGTAGCGCTGTTTCCGCAACTCAGTCTGCAACTTTCTGATGCTGGGCATATTCTAGGGTCGGCGATTGTCGAGTTATGGCTGAGTGAAATAGGCACTCGCAAAAAACTGGTATTTAGCGGTGACTTAGGCCGAGAAGGCATGCCTATTTTGAATGACCCAGTAGCCATTGAGCAAGCCGACTTGGTGCTAATGGAAAGCACTTACGGCAATCGCTTCCACCGCTCGTGGGACGATACCATTAGTGAATTGGAGCAGATTTTTTCCGCCGCTATTAGTGGCAGCCAAGGCAATATACTATTGCCCGCATTCTCGGTAGGGCGCGCCCAAGAACTACTGTATTTATTCCACCTTTATGCCAAACAATGGGACTTATCACGCTGGAAGATTTGCTTAGACAGCCCCATGGCGATTGAAGCTACCAAAGTGTATATCAACAATTATCCGGTGATGGATGATGACTTCAAACGCTTTACTCGTCAGCATCCTGGCGAACATCCACTGTTATCCAATGTAGAATTCATTCAAAGTACTGAGCAATCAATGGAGCTAAACGAGGTAAGTAAAGGCTTAATCATTATTGCAGGCAGTGGCATGTGTAACGGCGGTCGGATCCGCTGTCATTTAGAACACAATTTGTGGCGTAGCGAATGCGATGTGATTATTTGTGGCTACCAGGCAATCAGTACACCGGGGCGTATGTTAGTTGATGGCGCCGACCACCTCACCATCCGCGGTAAGCCAGTAAAAGTTGCCGCAAAATTACATACCGTGGGCGGTTTATCGGCCCATGCCGATCAAGCCGAGTTAATGAGCTGGTACCAACAGTTTGTAGATTCTCCACCATTAATATTAGTGCACGGCGAGACCAGCGCTCAGCAAGGACTTATTGATGCTATACGGGAATCACCGTCCTGTCAGCCGCAGGCTTTAGTGGCAGCCAAACGAGGCGACAAGTTAGATTTAGGCGCTCTACCCGAACTAGTCTGGCTGCCTTAGCAAACCAAAGTATTACCTGGTAAAAAGGTGCGTTAGCAAACAGTTATTGGCTGTTGTGAGAGGTTTAACGTTGACCTCCCCCAGCTTAAGTGATAATTAAGTCACTTTAATTTCCCATAACAATAAACGTAATTTTTCTATGAATCTCAGTACATTAGCTATTTCAATTATGAGCTTAAGCATTATTGCATGCTCAAATGTAGAGCAAGCGGCGGTAACCAAAGCAACATCACCCCCTCCTTCGCTGGTAGGTCTTTGGGGGAACTCTGATGACCATGGTCAATCGGTATGGGGCTTCGATCAATTTAATGCCGACGGCACAACGCTAAGTTGGGGAGTGATTCCAGATACCTATGCTGACTTTAGAATTGATGGCACCTATGAGATAAGCGACACCACCGATAAAACGCTTTGCACCACCATTACTAAATCAACTATTCCACAAATTATGCCTATTGGCAGTATTTGGTGTGATCAGATCATTTCGATAAACGAAAACGAGCTACTGTACATAGATGGTGAAGGCCAACAAAACATACTGTACCGACAAAAAGTAGGTAAAGCTTATTACTAATAAGCCTTGGGCTAAACTTAAATAACATAGCCATACACCGTGGCAAAGTGGCATGCGCACCCCGCCACAACAAACAGATGCCAAATGGCGTGAGTATAGGGTTTATGTTTAGCGACATAAAACATCGCCCCCACGCTAAACAGCAAGCCTCCGGCCGCTAACAGCCACAATCCTTCCGCTGCTATATGTTGATACATAGGATACGCCAAGGCTAACGATAACCACCCCATGGATAAGTAAGTGGTAAGCGAGACTTTAGGGAAGCGAGTGCCAGTGAGTAACTTAAAGCCCACGCCAAAAGCCGCCAAGGTCCATATCACTATCATCGAAATAAGCGACAACAAACCGTCAAACGACACCAGTAAAATTGGCGTATAGGTGCCCGCTATCAGTAAATAAATAGCTGAATGATCAAACAGTTTTAAACCGGCTTTCCAAGAGTGTTGAACCACAGCGTGATACAAAGATGAGGCCAGAAATAACAATATCAGTGAGCCGCCATAAATACTCACCGCGGTTAATTCCAGAGCGCCATCCGCTTTAGCAACTAACATCACTAAACCCACAATCGCTATCAGTAAGCCCAATACATGAGAGATCACATTGAGTTGTTCTTCTCTAGCGCTATAGCTAGTAGCCAGCATTTAATTACCCAAACTATTATCGACTTTTTATCACCATAATATTTCAGCGTACACATGTACACTGAAATATTTAAACCATTTTCTTTCACTAGGATAAAGCGGCCAATAAACATCACTAAACAAGAATTTAAAAGCAAAGCTAAACCAATGAAAGTAAGTTAATTAATCAATCTTTATTGTTTAAATCGCTATCCTGATAGCTGCTTTAGCCATCTAAAAAAACATTCTGTTTAAAGCCGTGCCAACAAATTCACTCAGCTTGCCTATACTCAAACTGCACAAAAGTGATAGTTATTCACCCTGTTAAGGCGAAGAGATGAAGCAACAGTTACCCCTAGAATTAGCGCAATCTTTGGCACTAAGCAAGGACGTTAGCCAGCTGCAATTTCACCAGCTACTGCAAAACATAAGTGACGACCCGCAGCTCAAACAATTTGCCCCAGATGGTATTTGCCAAATTGATCCACGCAATGGCAACTTAGTAATCTACAATTCGGCCCGGGCAAAACGGGTGCACACCACAGCTAAACCTAGCCAACATCAAAACGATACACAGTGCCCAATTTGTGAGGGGAAAAGCGCCGATATATTAGATATTGCCGAACACAGCGAAGGCTTTACCTTCATTAATAAAAACCTCTACCCCATCTTCCACCCTATTCAAGATATTCCTCAGGAAGAAGCCGACTACTTTCTGCATCAAGATCCAGAGCACCAAGGTCGCGCGTCTTACGGCTTTCACTTGCTGCAATGGACCTCATCTTTACACAATAAAGATTGGCAAAACTTGCCTTATGCCGACGCCCTTATCAGTTTTGAACGCTTGGCAGTATTAGAGAAAAGTTTGCTTTGCCAACCTACCGACTTTATGGCGCGTTCAGAAACTCAGCTTAACCAAGAAGTGGTGAGCGGCTATGTGTCGATCATTAAAAACTATGGGGCGAGCGCTGGCGCGTCTTTGGTGCATGGACATCAGCAGATCGCTTACAGTAATATTTTGCCGCAGCACTTTTTCAACAATTTGCGTTTTAGAAAACGCCATAACAAATCCTTTAGCCAATACATGATTGAAGAAAACCCGCCAGAATTGCTGATCAAAGATTACGGCGAGTGGCAATTACTGGTGCCTTATTTTATGAAACGACCACTAGACATGTTGCTCATTTTAAAAGACGCCGACAAACGCTATTTACATCAGTTAAATCAAGATGAACAGCAGCAGGTGGTGTTGGGGTTACAGCAAGCCATTCAAGCGATTTTGGCTTTAATGGAGCAAATGAACATATTGCCTGCTTACAACATGATCATTAACAATGGGCCAGGCTGTGGCTTATATGTGGAATTTCTACCTAAAACTCAAATGATGGGGGGTTATGAGCAAATTGGCTTATTTGTTTGCCAAGATAATGCCGCTCACTCCGCCGAACGACTCCGTGAGTATATAAATGCGGCAGACTAAGCAGGGCAACTTCGCTTATTCAAGCTTCAATAAATGGGCAAATAACAAACAAGAATGGCAAGTAAAAATAAATTAAATCAATCCTCTATAAATAATTCAAATAGATTCGTTAAGTTACGAACCACCGCATTGTTAGTGTAATAATCTTCCCGCAAAATCTGCGCAAATGGGCAACTTATAGCCCATTCCTTTTGTATTAAATAGACCAATTGCAGTAGCGAGAACAGTATGGAAATATCTCACCCTACCACCATAAGAGTGGGTAAAAATGACTATGACTTCGACATTATTTCAATAACAAAAACCTATGGTGGTTCTAAACACTTTAGTGATGGTATCAACATATATCTAGAAGATAACAATGGCAAAGTAGAAACAATGGGCGTTGATTTTAAGCCTGATATTCCGCCAACCACTCAGCATATTTCAACCCTATGGGGCGAAGACAAAAAAAATAAAAAAACGTTTCGTTTTGGCTACTACCTGCACTCCAATGACTTCTTGGGTTATACCTCTCAAGCTAATCTATTAAACGCTGCCAAGCGCATCATTCCACTACAAGGTTTTGCCGCAAAGCTAGAGAAGTGGAAGCCGTTAATCACTGGTTTTTTGGTACTACTGTTTGCTTGGAGTGCATTCTGGGCTGGCGCCAGTATCAGCCGCTACGGAATAATGTCTTTCTTTCAATCAATACCTTATATATTGATCGACACCCCTCATTTAATTAGCAACTTTTCTGATGCCGCGCGCTACAACAATGTTAGCTACGGTTGGGCATTCATGGGCGCTATTGCGGGTTTTGTGCTCAGCAAAGTATTCATTGGTATTCCGCTTGGTCGGCTGCGCAACAAGATGCGCTTAGCCTTTGCTGGCTCGCTAAAACAAGAACTTATCAAAGCTTTTGAAAATACTAAGCAAGCAGCACCTGCAGCTCCGATTTCTGGCAAGCCTAGTTCAGATGCAACCACCGATGCCGACGGCTACCAAACTCTTATTTAATCCAAGATATCGTTTAAGGAAATAACATGTCTTTTGAACATGGTTCTCTCAATTTAGGGATCCGCAATCCCTTTCGCTTTGAAGGTACCTTGCGTGCCATTCGCGGTGGCATAACCGCACTTCTTGGTTTACTCGCGCTACTAAACGTAGCGAGTGCAGTGCAAACCCACCCTATTACTGGCTGGACTTACGCACTGATTGGCTTTTTATTAATGGCTAATGGCTTATGGACCCTAGGCCGCGGCTTAATGCAGGTGATGCGCTTTTACGTTGGACGCTCAGCGCCTACTTCGCTGTCGTTTAACCACGCTAAGTCTGAGCAAGATAGTGCCAGCCGAGAAAAAAGAGATGTGGCCTACGACCAGCAACAAATAGAATCTATGTTGGTTGGCAGCAAAAACTACACCTTTAAAGAGCCGGTTGGCTTAGTGGCGCGCTTACTGCACACCTTGTTCCCCAAAATAACTTTTGTGCCTTACCCAATTCAAAACCTAGCACAGCGAATTACCGGCGCCTTAACGCAAACCTTGGTGGCCTTGTTTATTTTCGCCATCTTAAGCTTTGTGACTTCGGTAGGTTTAGCTGGCGGCAATGCAACCCTGTTGATGCCGTTTTTTGCCTTCACTTTATTGTGCTACATCGCTTTAGTGT
This sequence comes from Agarivorans sp. 2_MG-2023, assembly GCF_030548085.1. Classification (NCBI taxonomy): domain Bacteria; kingdom Pseudomonadati; phylum Pseudomonadota; class Gammaproteobacteria; order Alteromonadales; family Alteromonadaceae; genus Agarivorans; species Agarivorans sp. 2_MG-2023. The sequence goes on along the minus strand of NZ_JAUORQ010000019.1, from coordinate 43,675 downwards.
GGTTTAGAGCTGGTAGGCCGCTTAACCGCCAACTTGGCCGAGGCATTGAAACCGTCAGCGCATTGGGTTTTGTAAAAATGGTGGTGATCTGTAGCTTAGTCCCGGTCATTGTAAACAGCCTGCTTAACAAGGTATTTGAATACCAAGAAACCATGAAAGCCGCAATTATCGACAGCTTACGTGGGGTAGAAATAGCGCCTGAGCTATTGAGCAATGCCGAAACAGAAGTCGCCAACATGGTTAACCTTGCCTATAACAGCTATAGCAACTCAACCTGGTTAGGTTTGATCTTTGTCTTCTCCATCATCAGCTGCGCGCTGGTTCTTGGCCTGACCGCGTTGCGTGCCAGAGAAGCCAATCCAAGCACCGAAATTACCGACAAACTGCCTCGCACCAGTGAAGTAGGTGCGCGACCAATGGACATTTTCAACGAGTTCACTCACCAAGTGATGGAACGTCGCCGCTACATGAAAGTGCCCAACCGTGTATATAAACCTTTAAGTGCTCGTCAAAACCCAAACAATGGTGAGTTTGACGGAGAAGTGATTCAGGAAACCCAGCCTAAAACACTGGATAAAAATGATGAGCCCGTCGCTAAAAAGCTACGCATTATTACCACCAGTATCGCGCAAGCATTATTGCTGCTAGCCACCTTGTTAGTGTTTTACAGCCTAACGCCTGTAACAACCTTTACCGATTACTTTGATGGCATTGATTTCGATGCCTTAAGCAATGAACAAGGTAAAGAGTTTGCACTTATCAGTATTGAGAGCTTTTTCTCAGTATTAGGAGTATTAGCAGCCGCTGCCGTATGTGGTATTTTTGGCCGCTTACTAAGCAACCTAAGTCACCCCTTCTGGAGTGAGATTCAGTTTGAATCAAGCTTGGTTTACTTCAAGTGTAAGGGCACAGTTAAAGAAGATACCCGTACCTTTGGTAAAGGTTATAACGACAGCACCAGCCTAGAAACCAGCGTATTCACCTCTACTATTCAGCCACGCTTGTTTGTTACTCGTGTCATCAGCTCTACCTTTGCCGGTATTGGTAACACCAATCTAATGTTCCCACGCCACATTATGACCATGCATGGCGACGAGAACTTAGCCGACGAGTTACATCACGAACTAATGCACAGCATTACTGGCCGAGCAGGTACAGCCGCCATGAATGATGAACAGCGCAAAGTGATTGATGAGTACAACAGCTCAAACCTAGAGATGAAAGCAGAATCAGCACCAGAGCGTTTAGCTAATCGCAGCAGCGAATTAAGCTTAGACGCGCCTAAAGCACAAGCTGCTTTAGCGCAAAAAAACGATGCTGAAGATGAGTTAGCCACCCAGGCCGATACTCACTAAGCCACTTAAGCCAGTAGCCTTTTCGGGCTGCTGGCTTACTTTTTACTTCGCTCCGCCCTAAACCAGTAATCACCATAGGCATCATCTAAGGCTTGAGTTCGCTGGCATACTTCAGGCAAACTCTAAATAAGTCTTATTTAACTACAGAGTTGCTTTCCTTTGTCTCAGCCTAGCAATCAATTACAAACTCAATTTGAACGGCTAAAACGTAACAAGCTGTTTGAGCTATTTGTTATCTCGGTGATCTTGGTATCCGCTCTACTGATTGGTGCCAAAACCTACCCGCTGCCACCTCAAGTAATTACCGCAACGGTGATTCTCGACTACCTCATCACCTTGTTTTTCCTGATTGAGCTTACTATTCGCTTTATCGCCGAGCCCCACAAAAAACGCTTCTTTAATAACTTCTGGAATGTGTTTGATACACTGATTGTATTGGTGAGCCTCGTCCCGATAGAAAACTCCGAACTGGCGGTTATTGGCCGCTTAATTCGCGTTTTTCGGGTGCTGCGCATGGTGTCGATTATTCCCGAGTTGCGCATTCTGCTTACGTCTTTGGTTAAAGCATTACCGCAACTAGGTTATGTAATGCTGCTAATGTTTATCATCTTCTATATTTATGCCGCCATTGGTAGCACCTTGTTTGAGCAAATAAACCCTAATCTTTGGGGCGATATTGCTATCTCAATGCTTACCCTGTTTAGGGTAATGACCTTTGAAGATTGGACCGACGTAATGTACGAGACCATGGCGGTGTACCCCTTAAGCTGGAGTTACTTCTTAAGCTTTATCTTCCTTTCCGCTTTTGCCTTTCTCAACATGGTAATTGGCATTGTGGTGAATGTAATGGAGCAAGAACACGCTAAAGTGAGAGAAGAAAACAGTGTGGCAGAAGGCACCAACGAGCCTTCGTTACGCGAGTTACAGCAAGAACTAAAAGAGATAAAAGCCTTACTCAAGCAACAAAAGTAAACCGTTTAGTTAAAGGCTTAACAAGCAATGTTGTTAAGCCTTATTTATACGCCAAACAGAATTTTCGAACAAATACTAAACCGACACTTGCTCTAACCTAAAGGATGGTTAATGATAACTATTCGCAACAAGTGTTTGGAGAGGACTATGGCTCATCAATCGGCAACACCACCTAGAATCCACTTGAGCTTGTCGGTCGACAAACTACAACAGCTGCTGGCCTCAGGAGCGATTTGCATTAACGACTTGTCAGACATTCAAGCAGAAGCAAAACCCATCCTGTGGAAAATGTGCCTGCAAAACTGTAAATCAGGCGCTTGTGAACGACGACCAAAAGCAATCAACGATGGTGTGACTCTCAAAGTTAAGAATTTAGACTAAACAAAATGTTAGTCCCTAAGCTGAAATTCAAGTTGCTTTAGTTAACTTGTTATCATCCCTTTACCACCTCCCCCTCTAATACATGTTTTAGATTTGTTAGCAGGCAAAGCACAGGGGTTATTAATATCTGTATTCAAAGGTACTTGTATAACTCGTCACTAATCACTAATAATTTATTTATCATTTTCTACCGTAGGTAGCTGATGGCAATATTAAAAAGTGATATTCTTGCGTTTTTAAAATAAACCTTAATAGGAAAAACGCCTTGTTTAAACAAGGCGTTTTTCCTATTAAGAAGCTGTTATATTTCAATCAACAAAAGGACTTTTAAATGAAAAAAATCACACAGTTTATTGTAGCGTTGACCCTATCAACCTCTGCATATGCAGCCGACTTAAGTGAAAGTACATTACAGGGAGAGTGGCTAGTAGTTGAGTTTATGGGTAGTCCTGATGAGGATAATACTAAATGGCAGTTTGAAGGGAATCAGTTCTATCAAAAAATGGGAAATTCTAGAATGAGCCCAGACCAATTTGAAATAAAAGAAGGGACAATTGATCTAGATTACGCGCAAATTGAAGTGACAAGCTTCGATGGTAAAAACATGGAAGCAATAATGGCTGACTTCAAATATCGATTGATTAAGCAGTAAATTTGGCAATACATTAATCCCCTCCTTGCTAACACGCTTTGTTAAAAAAGGTTAGAAGTTTAGCAATAAGCTACCAGAACATATAAAAAAAGCCGCTCAAGTGAGCGGCTATAACATTAACGCGAGTTAACTTTTTAAACGCTCATCCAACGTTTTACGTCGGCTTCATCTATTTCATCTTTGCTGCCTTGCAACACTACGTTGCCGCGATCTAACACGGTGTAGTGGTCGGCTAAAGCTACCGCAAAATCAAAGTACTGCTCTACCAATACAATCGCCATTTCGCCGCGATCGCGCAGTAGTGCTAATACCTTTTGAATGTCTTTAATAATTGAGGGCTGAATACCTTCGGTGGGTTCATCCAACATCAGCAACTTAGGGCGCATGATTAAGGCTCGCGCAATGGCTAACTGTTGTTGTTGGCCACCTGACAAATCACCGCCACGGCGCGCTAGCATTTGCTTTAACACTGGAAACAAACGGAAGATTTCATCGGGAATAAAACGCTCGGATTTTGGCAATACCGAAAAACCCGTTTTAAGGTTTTCTAATACCGTAAGTTGGCCAAAAATCTCACGTCCTTGCGGCACTATTGCTATGCCTTGTTTGGCACGTTGCGCCGCCGACATTTTGCTTATGTCTTTGCCGTTAAACATGATGCTGCCAGCGCTAATACTTTGCTGACCAGCTAAGGCTTTAAGCAAGGTGGTTTTACCCACCCCATTACGCCCTAGTACACAGCTAATTTTGCCCGGCTCGGCACTTAAGCCTACATTGTAAAGCGCTTGGCTTGCCCCGTAATGACTATCAACTTGAGAAAGTTCTAACATTAATTCTTCTCCTAACGCCCTAAGTAAACTTCGATGACTTGCTGATTTTGCTGTACTTGCTCAAGGGTGCCTTGGGCTAATACCGAGCCTTCATGCAATACCGTTACCGGGCAATCGAGGGCTTTAACAAAATCCATATCATGCTCTACCACAACTAAAGAGTGCTTTTTAGCCAACTCCTTAAACAGTTCAGCAGTAAGGGCGGTTTCTTCGTCGGTCATACCTGCGGCTGGCTCGTCAATAAGCAATAGCTGCGGCTCTTGCATAATTAACATGCCTATTTCTAACCACTGTTTTTGCCCATGAGACAACGAGCCCGCTAGCCAATCTTGTTTATCGGCTAAACGAATCAGCGCTAAGGTGTCGTTGATTTGTTGATTATCGTTAGATGATAACTTATGGATCAGTGATTCAAATACACCACGGCGACCAGCAAGGGCTAACTCCAAGTTTTCAAACACGCTGAGGTTTTCAATCACCGAGGGTTTTTGAAACTTACGACCGATGCCAATGTTGGCAATTTCGGCTTCATCGTGTTGGGTAAGGTCGATGTCGTTATTAAAAAATACCGTGCCTTCATCAGGGCGCAGCTTTCCAGTAATCACATCCATCATGGTGGTTTTACCGGCACCATTAGGGCCAATAATGGCGCGCATTTGTCCCGGTTCTAGAATCAATGACAAGCTGTTTAAGGCTTTAAAACCATCAAAGCTTTTGGTTACACCATCTACATACAAGATGGTGTCTTGAGGAATATGTACACTACGCATTTACTGCTCCTTCCGCCGAGTCAGTTGAATCCGTTTTAGCTGCGGTTGCCGCTTCTTCACTGGCTTTTTGCTGAGCAAGTTCCGCGTTCTTTTTAGTGGCCGCACGTTCTTGCAGCTTAGCTTTAATGCTGCCATATAAACCCACCACACCTTTAGGTAACCACAGCGTGGTAATCACGAATAAGGCGCCTAAGAAGAACAGCCAAAGCTCTGGGAATGCCCCTGTAAACCAAGACTTACCAAAGTTAACTAACAAGGCGCCAAATACCGCACCAAATAAGGTTCCACGACCACCTACCGCTACCCATACAATGCTTTCGATTGAGTTAAGCGGAGCAAACTCGCCGGGGTTAATAATGCCCACTTGCGGCACATATAAAGCGCCTGCAACACCGGCCAACATAGCTGATACTACAAATACAAATAACTTAAAGCGCTCTACTCGATAGCCAATAAAACGGGTGCGGCTTTCGCTATCACGCACCGCAATAAGCACTCGACCTAGTTTTGAATTAACAATCCAGCGACACAAGACATAGGCGCCTGCCAAGGCTAGGGCACTTAAAGCAAATAGCACAGCGCGAGTAGTGTCGGCTTGTAAGCTAAAGCCGAGAATATCTTTAAAGTCGGTTAAGCCGTTGTTGCCACCAAAACCCATGTCGTTACGGAAAAACGCCAGCATTAGCGCGTAAGTAAGCGCCTGAGTAATAATCGACAGATATACCCCAGTAACACGCGAACGGAAGGCTAAGTAACCAAAGATAAAGGCCAAAATACCTGGTGCTAAAAACACCATCAGCATGGCAAAGGGGAACATATCAAACCCCATCCAATACCACGGTATTTCAGACCAATCTAGGAACACCATAAAGTCGGGTAACTCTGGGTTGGCATACACACCACGGTCGCCAATTTGGCGCATCAAATACATGCCCATGGCGTAACCACCTAAGGCAAAAAATGCCCCGTGTCCCAAACTCAAAATACCGCAATACCCCCAGACCAAATCTACCGCTATCGCCAGTAAGGCATAACACAGGTATTTACCCAGTAAGGTTACCCAGTAAGAGCTTAAATGCATTGGGTTTTCTGGGCTAAGCGCTAGGCTCATAATCGGCACTAAAATCGCCGACAATAACAAAGCCAGCAACATCGCGTTGCCCACTTTATCTTTCACTAAAAATCGAACTAATAATGACTTAGGCATGGTTTAGTCCTCCACCGTACGGCCTTTCAAGGCAAACAAGCCTCGAGGACGTTTTTGAATAAACAGAATGATGAAAACTAACACCAAGATTTTGGCCAATACTGCCCCAGCAAAAGGTTCCATTAGCTTATTGGCAATACCCAAAGTAAGGGCACCAATCACCGTACCAAACAGGTTGCCTACACCACCAAATACCACCACCATGAACGAGTCAATAATGTAGTTTTGGCCTAAGTTAGGGCCTACGTTGGTAAGCTGACTTAAGGCTACGCCTGCAATACCCGCAATGCCCGAACCTAAACCAAAGGTCATGGCGTCTACCCAGCTTGAGCGGATCCCCATTGAGTTCGCCATTGGGCGGTTTTGAGTAACAGCTCGCATTTGCAAACCAAAGAAGGTTTTACGCAAAATAGTCCAGAGAGTGGCAACGACCATGAAGCTGAAAATAATGATGTATAAGCGGTTATAGGTAAGCGATAGCACGCCGTTAATTTCTAGCGAACCACTCATCCATTGTGGAGTAATTACCGCTTGGTTTAAGGGGCCAAAAATACTGCGTACTGCTTGCTGCAGCACCAAACTTAAACCAAAAGTCGCCAGCAAGGTTTCCAGTGGGCGACCATACAAAAAGCGAATCACACCACGCTCAATAAGAATGCCCACTAAACCCGATACTACAAAGGCCGCCGGAATTGCCACCAGCAGAGACCACTCAATATTGTTAGGCATTAATTGTTGAACCACATAAGTGGTGTACGCGCCCAGCATTATCATTTCGCCGTGGGCCATATTAATCACGCCCATCACGCCAAAGGTAATCGCCAAACCTACTGCGGCCAGTAACAGCACGGCACCCAAACTAATACCGAAGTACATATTCTCGGCAACGGTGTTAATTTGCAGTAGCTGTTGATTAGTGGCGATAGCTTTATCAATGGCAGCCAGAACTTGCGGGTCTTGTTCAGCTGATTGCTGTTTTACCAATACGTTTCGTGAAGCGGGATCAAGCTTACCAGCGAGCAGTTCAGCTGCTGCTTCTCTTGCTGCTGCATCTCCCTCTTGCAAGTTAATAATCGCCTGCATTTCTTTTAGTTTGGCGATCACGTCTTTGTCTTGCTCGGCCACCAAACGTTGCTCAATAATGGGTGTATACGAGGCATCTGCGGTATTCATTAACGAGCGGACCGCAGCAATACGTTCACTTGCATCGTTGGCGTTTAACCCCACCAGCGCCAAGCCATTACGTAATTGGCGACGAATTTTATTGTTAACCGAAATCTTTTTAATTTTAGATTTTTTAAGCGCACCTAAATCGGCGCCATCTATAACCGAACTTAAACGATAAAGACTGCCTTCTTTAATCGCCACAACCACTTGCTTATCAGATTTTTGATAGTACAAATTTGCTTCTAGCAAGCTGTTAAAAATAAGACTATTACGCTTATCACCAGTGGCAATAAGCTGTTCGATTGCTTGTTGTTTTTGATTATTTTTTTTAGCAGTTAAGGCCTGCACTGCCTGTTCCCAATCGCTAGCTGCCGCAGGTAATACCCATAATACGAGTAATACACTGGCGATAAAGCGAGAGAAACGAGATATGTATATGCTCAAAACAATCCCTACTCTTGATTGATTCAATACAAAAAGGCGCCACCGAACCACTTCGATCGCGCCTTTAAAAAAGTGCCTTTCGGCACTTAACTGTGTACGCGAACTAAATTAGTAGTTCTGGCCAGAACATTGGCCGGTTTTAATGTTGAAGTTGCCGCACTTAATCGGGGCAGTCCAGTCAGCTACAATCAAACCAGACTCTTCAAGATGGTCAGTCCATGCATCACCAATTACGCCACCAGCAGTTTGCCATACTGTGTCGAATTGACCGTCGGCTTGGATTTCACCAATTAGTACTGGTTTAGTGAGGTGGTGGTTAGTATTCATTACCGCGTAACCGCCAGTTAGGTTAGGCACAGTGATACCGTACATTGCTTCACGTACTGGGTCTGTATCTGTAGTACCAGCTTTCTCAACCGCTTCAGCCCACATTTGGAAACCAATGTAAGTGGCTTCCATTGGGTCGTTGGTTACACGCTTGTCGTCACCGGTGTAGGCTTTCCAAGCAGCAATAAACTCTTCATTTGCTTCGCTGTCGGCGCTTTGGAAGTAGTTCCAAGCCGCTAAGTGGCCAACAAGAGGGGCAGTATCAAAACCAGATAGTTCTTCTTCACCTACAGAGAAGGCCACTACTGGAATGTCTTCAGCCGAGATGCCTTGGTTAGCCAACTCTTTATAGAAAGGTACGTTTGCGTCACCGTTAATGGTTGAAACAACCGCTGTTTTCTTACCTGCACCACCAAATTTCTTCACATCAGAAACAATGGTTTGCCAATCAGAATGACCAAACGGTGTGTAGTTGATCATGATGTCAGCTTCAGCCACACCTTTAGACTTAAGGTAAGCTTCTAAAATCTTGTTAGTAGTACGTGGGTAAACATAATCGGTTCCCGCTAATACCCAACGCTCAACACCTTCTTCAGCCATTAAGTAATCCACTGCTGGGATAGCTTGTTGGTTTGGCGCAGCACCGGTGTAGAATACGTTTTTAGAACTTTCTTCACCTTCATATTGAACCGGGTAAAACAACATACCGTTCAACTCTTCAATTACTGGTAATACTGACTTACGAGATACCGAGGTCCAACAACCAAAAATTACGTCTACTTGTTCTTTGTCTAAAAGCTCACGTGCTTTCTCAGCAAACAAAGGCCAATTTGACGCAGGGTCAACCACTACAGGCTCTAACTTCTTACCTAACAAACCACCCTTTTTGTTTTGCTCTTCAATCATCATAAGCACAGTGTCTTTCAGTGTGGTTTCACTAATCGCCATGGTGCCAGACAAAGAGTGTAAAACACCTACTTTGATGGTTTCAGCGGCTTGCGCTGCGTTAAGAGAGAACGCAAGGGCTACACCACTTGCTACCGTTGCTAATTTCTTCCATTTGCTATGTTGTGTCATTGCTATATTTCCTATTTTTTTATAGTCCTTTAGAGCATGCGGTACCTCATGCAGTGCTGAGGGGACTACAGCATTGACTGTGCCAAACACAAAAAACACAACAATAACAATAAGTTAATGTATAAACATTTAACTCAATAGATTTTAACTGCACACTTTACGAGCGTTAGCCTCAGAAAAACGCACCAAAATGATCGAATAGATAATAATCCCCAAACTGATGCACTAACTTGAATCGTCCGCACCAAATTGATCCACCAATGAACCAAATAAAAGCACCAATATGTAACAAAACCGCGCCCCTAGTAAGGCCAAAAAACTGGTTTAGTTCTTGCTGTATATAGCTAATGAAACACAGCCGAAAACAAGCAGTTAACTAAAGGAGCAATGTGAGCCAGCTTATTCAAACCCAGCACAGCAAAGCAGCAGCGCCAATCAAACAAGGTTGGTTAGCAAAGCTTGAGCTTGGTTTTGCCCCCATTGCCAACAAAACGCGCTTAACCCTAAATAAGAGCATTGGCCCTTTAAGGGTGCAACGCCCCTTTCATCCAGAACTTGGTGCACCCGACTGTTGCCACGTTTATTTATTGCATCCACCCGGTGGATTAGTGGCCGGTGATACATTGCTGATGAATGTGGAATGCCTCGAAGGCAGTAAAGTGGTACTTACCACGCCAGCCTCAGGCAAGTTATACCGCTCTAACTTAGCCCGCCAAGAACAGTGTCAGCAGCAACGTTTTCATCTGCAAGACAACAGCAGCCTTGAATGGCTTCCACCAGAAACCATTATATTTAATGGCGCTCAGGGGCGCCTCGACAGTCATTTCATGTTGCAAGGCGATGCTCAGCTTATCGCCTGGGAAATCACCTGCTTGGGGCGTAAAGCCAGTGACGAAGACTTTGACCATGGCGAGCTAATGCAGTCAATTAAAGTCTATCGCGAACAACGTCCACTACTAATTGAAAACACCCGTATCGACAACGCTCAAACGGCAGCTAACCCAGCGGCACTCGCAGGCAAGCATGTTTATGCCTGCATGTTGGCCACGGTAGATAAGCTAGATGAACAAGCGCAAAAGCAGCTACTAGAAGAACTACGCGAACAACTGGCTTGCCCAGATATTGGCATCACCTTAGTGCGCGGTTTAGTGATATTGCGCTACCTCGGCGACAACGCAGAGGCTGTACGAGAAGAGTTTGAAGCGGCTTGGGCAGTAATTCGCCCACGTACATTAGGGCATGCAGCTGTTCGCCCACGCATTTGGAATACCTAATTTTAACATTACGAGGCAAACATGGAATTAACCCCAAGAGAGAAAGACAAGTTATTGCTGTTTACCGCGTTTTTGGTCGCCGAGCGACGCAAAGACAAAGGGCTAAAACTCAACTACCCAGAAACGGTTGCTTACCTCTCTGCCAGTATTGTTGAAGGCGCGCGTGAAGGCCGCAGCGTAGCCGAGCTAATGAGTTGGGGGCGCACCCTATTGAGTCGCGATGAGGTGATGGATGGTATTGCTGAAATGGTGCATGAAGTTCAAGTAGAAGCCACCTTTCCAGACGGTACCAAACTGGTCACCGTGCATAACCCCATCCCTTAGGCCACCACAGAGGAACCACCAATGATACCTGGAGAATTGATTGTTGAAGACGGTTGGATAGAACTAAACCCTGGTTTAGCCACTATCACCGTTGATGTAGCCAATAGTGGTGACCGCCCAGTACAAGTAGGCTCCCACTACCATTTTGCCGAAACGAATCCGGCCTTACATTTTGATCGCAAAGCCGCACTGGGTTTTCGCTTAAACATTGCCGCTGGCACTGCGGTACGTTTTGAACCCGGCCAAAGCCGCAAAGTAGAATTGGTCGCGCTAAGCGGTAAACGCGAAGTGTACGGATTTAGAGGCGAAGTAATGGGCCCACTAAGTGATAAGGAACAAGCATGAGCAAGATGGATAAACGCGCCTACGCCGAAATGTTTGGCCCCACAGTGGGCGACAAAGTACGCCTCGGTGATACCGAACTAATCATTCAAGTTGAAAAAGACTACGCCCAATACGGCAGCGAAGTAAAATTTGGTGGCGGTAAAGTAATTCGTGATGGCATGGGGCAAAGCCAAGCTAGCTGCGCCATGGTGCCAGACACCGTTATCACCAACGCGTTAATTCTTGATCACTGGGGCATTGTTAAGGCCGATATCGCGCTTAAAGAAGGCCGTATTCAAGCCATTGGTAAAGCCGGTAACCCAGATATTCAAGACGATATCGACATCGAAATTGGTGCCGGTACCGAAGTCATCGCTGGTGAAGGCCAAATTATTACCGCTGGCGGCGTAGATTCGCACATTCACTATATTTGCCCTCAGCAAATAGAAGAAGCCTTAATGTCGGGTACCACCACCATGTTAGGTGGCGGTACTGGTCCAGCAACCGGTACTAACGCAACCACCTGTACACCGGGGCCTTTCCACCTAGGAAAAATGCTGCAATCGGCCGACAGTTTCCCCATGAATTTGGGCTTTCTAGGTAAAGGTAACGCCAGCCTGCCACGTCCGCTTGAAGAGCAGTTAATGGCCGGCGCCATGGGTTTGAAATTACACGAAGACTGGGGCACTACGCCAATGTCTATCGATAACTGCTTAAGCGTGGCCGAGAACTATGACGTTCAAGTGGCAATTCATACCGATACCTTGAACGAGTCAGGGTTTGTTGAAGATACCATTGCAGCCTTTAAAGGCCGCGTGATCCACACTTACCACACCGAAGGTGCGGGGGGCGGACACGCTCCCGATATTATTACCGCCTGTGGTTTAGATAACGTATTACCGTCGTCAACCAACCCTACTCGACCGTATACCATTAACACCGTTGATGAGCATTTGGATATGTTGATGGTGTGTCACCACCTTGATCCTGCGATTCCTGAAGACGTGGCTTTTGCTGATTCTCGAATTCGCAAAGAAACCATTGCCGCTGAAGATATTCTGCACGATTTAGGCGCATTCTCGATGATTGCCTCAGATTCACAAGCCATGGGTCGAGTTGGCGAAGTGATTACCCGCACTTGGCAAACCGCCCACAAAATGAAAGTACAGCGTGGTTTGTTGCCAGAAGATAAAGACATTGGTTGTGATAACTTTCGCGCAAAACGTTATATCGCCAAATACACTATCAACCCAGCAATTACTCACGGCATCGCCCATGAAGTAGGTTCGGTTGAAGTGGGGAAATTAGCCGATTTAGTATTGTGGAAACCAGCCTTTTTTGGCGCTAAGCCCTCATTAATTATTAAAGGTGGGGCGATTGCTGCGGCACCAATGGGCGACCCCAATGCGTCTATTCCTACGCCACAACCGGTGCACTACCGTCCAATGTTTGGTGCCTATGGCAAAGCCATGACCGAAACCCGTGTCACCTTTGTTAGCCAAGCCGCCATAGATGCAAAAATTGATGAGACCCTAGGTTTATCGAGTCGCTTAGTGGCCTGTAAAAATACCCGCAAGATCAAGAAGCAAGACATGGTGCATAACCATTATCAGCCGCATATGGAAGTTGATTCACAAACCTATGAAGTGCGTGCCGATGGTCAACTGCTTGAGTGCGAACCCGCTACCGAGCTACCGCTCGCTCAGCGTTACTTTTTATTTTAAGGAGAGAATGAATGTTAAAGGTGTATCAAACCCTCCATCACTACCACGGCCCGGTGCATCATCAGGTGGTATTGAGTTACGAGCTGCGTAAAAAAGCCCGTATCAAGGCACAAACCGAGGATAAGCAAGACATAGGCTTTTTCTTGGAGCGTGGCCAAGTGCTACAAAATGGACAGTTTCTAGAAGCCGAAAATGGCGAAGTGGTGGAGATTAAAAGTGCCGACGAACTGGTGACTACCGCCTACAGCGATAACCCATTAATGTTTGCTAAGGTCTGTTACCACTTAGGTAACCGCCATACACCGCTGCAAGTAGGCGAAGGCTGGGTGCGCTTTCAACCCGACCACGTATTGCAAGACTTGGTTGAGCTATATGGTTTGCGTGTGGAGCAGCATCAAGGCCCCTTTGACCCAGAAACGGGCGCTTACCATAGCCACTTGCCGGCGCACAGCCACTAATGTCTAGCATGGCGCAACTGCAACTCATGCGTTTGGTTAGCCCAAGCTTGCCAGTGGGGGGCTTTGCCTATTCACAAGGTTTGGAATACGCCATAGAAAACGCTTGGGTGAATAACCCAGAGCAACTGGCAGCGTGGATAAGTGGTTGTTTAAACGCCGGCTTGGCTTGTTTAGACATCCCTATGTTAGCGGCGCTGTATAAAGCGTGCGCAGACAAAGATTTTGCCCAATTTGAAAGCGTAAACCTAGAGCTAATCGCCAGTCGCGAAACGCTTGAGCTGGAGCTAGAAGATGTGCAAATGGGTAACGCCCTGCGCACTTTGCTAAGCCAACTCGATGAGAACATCACTGCGCATTTAAGCGATGAACCCATGAGCTGGACCAGTATGTTTGTCTTGGCCGGTGTGCATTGGCAAGTTGAGCTAGATGAACTGGCCGACGGCTATCTATGGACCTGGCTAGAAAACCAACTGGCCGTGGCAGGTAAAACGCTGCCCTTGGGGCAAACCGCCTGCCAAAAGCTATTGAGCGAATTACTGCCCTTGTTGCCACCAGCACGAGAAGCAGGGCTAGCCTTACCTTTTAACCAAATTAGCGGGTCGCTGCCAGCATTAAGCTTGGCCAGCGCCTTACACGAAACCCAGTATTGTCGGCTGTTCCGCTCTTAAGCGCAGCCACAAATAAGAGGAATAACAATGAGCAATAAACAAACCTTACGCGTAGGTGTTGGCGGCCCAGTAGGCTCTGGAAAAACAGCATTACTCACCGCTTTATGTCGAGAACTAAAAGATCGTTTCAACTTGGCAGTAGTGACTAACGATATCTACACCAAAGAAGACGCCCAGTTTTTGTTACGTAACGATGCCCTAGCTGAAGACCGTATTTTGGGTGTAGAAACTGGCGGCTGCCCACACACTGCTATTCGCGAAGACGCTTCAATGAACTTAGCAGCAATTGCCGAACTTAACCGTCGCCATAAAGGCCTTGATTTGGTCTTAGTAGAAAGCGGCGGCGACAACCTAAGTGCCACTTTTAGCCCTGAGTTAAGTGACCTCACCCTATACGTGATTGATGTAAGCGCTGGTGACAAAATTCCCCGTAAAGGCGGCCCTGGCATCACCAAGTCTGACTTACTAATCATCAATAAAACTGACTTAGCACCGCATGTAGGTGCCTCACTTGAAGTGATGGATCGCGATGCGAAAAAGATGCGTGGCGAGCGCCCGTTTGTATTCAGTAATCTAAAAACCAATAAAGGTTTGCAAGACATCATCAACTTTATTATTGAGCAAGGCATGCTGGAAGAAACCAGCCCAGTCGCTGCTAACTAAACTATTTTATAAGGATATCAAACATGAAAAAGCTACTTACTTTAGCCGCAGGCTTACTCTTTTCGTTACCGAGTTTTGCTCACGAAGGTCACCACCACGGTTTGTCAGAAGGTTTATTACACCCTCTAACAGGCCTTGACCACCTTATCGCCTTAAGCCTAATTGGTTTACTGGCTAGCCAAACCGGAAAACTAAAACTTAGCCTTGCTCAAAGCGTATTTGCTTTAATACTAGCGGCAGTAGTGGCAAGCATGGGTTTTGTACCACCAATGCTAGAAACAGGCTTAGCCATTTCCTTGCTAGTAATGGCAGTGTTAGTGGCTAAAGTGCTACCACGCTCAACCGGTGTTGTAGGTTTAGTGGTATGTTTAGTGGCAGCTCTACACGGCGCAGCTCACGGTAACGAAGTACCCGCTGGCGCAGACATGAAATTGTTCTTCGCTGGTTTCATTGCCAGTTCAGTAGCGCTAATTTGTGCCGGATTCGCACTAGGTAAGGCAGCTCAACAATCTCAATATACGCAAAAAATCACTCGCACCATTGCAGGTCTAGCAGGCGCGTTTGGCATTAGTGCCTTAGTCGCTTAATTCTTACGTAATGATACGCCGCTGGCGCATAGCAACAGCGGCGACAAACTTCACAGTTTGCGGCATAATGCCGCTATGAGCATCAATTCTTTGTCAACCCAGCCCCTGAAACAGCAAAGCCAGCTTAGGCCTAAGCACATTGCTCTAAGCATTGGTGAGCAGCATATTAATTATCAGCAGCTTTATGCCATGGTAAGTGCTACCGCTGAGCAATTGCGCATGCAAGGAGTTGGCAAAGGCTCGCGAGTATGTTGTTTTGGCGAAGACCCACTGCGCATGCTGCTATTACAACTCGCCAGTTTGCAGCTAGCTTATGTTTTTTGCCCGCTCAATCACCATCACCCGCTCAGCCAATTACGAGCCTTAAGCGAAACCGTAGATAGTCAGTTTTATTGGAGCGATTTAGATCTCTGTTTAACGACACCCAAGCGCATAGAGTTTAACCCCCATCAAGCACTAAGCTTTATCGCCGAAGCAGAACTCGACAGCGAGTTACCGCAAAGCATGGTATTTACCTCCGGCAGCAGCGGCCCACCAAAAGCAGTGGTGCATTGTTGGCGAAATCACTTCTTTAGCGCACAAGGCTCACAAGCGGTTGTTCCATTAGATGAAAACGACCAATGGTTACTGTCTTTACCGCTGTATCATATTGGTGGCCAAGCCATTGTATGGCGCTGTATTTTAGCCGGTGCACGGATTGTAGTGGCTCAAAACAAAGGTCGCGTTTTCCCCGACTTGCTGGCAAGCCAAACAACCCATGTATCACTCGTACCCACTCAACTATACCGTTTGCTCACACAAGCCAAATTTTGGGCGAGCGCGCTTAGCCTAAAACACATTTTGATTGGCGGCGCAGCGTGTAATGATAGCTTATTAGAAGAAGCCATTAGTCGCGGTTTTCAGGTTTATAGCTCCTATGGCAGTAGCGAAATGAGCTCACAAATTGCTACCCGCCACCACCGCTTAGGGCAAGCAACTTACCAATTGCTGCCGCACCGGCGCGCTAAGATTCACCAAGGTGAAATCTATTTACGCGGAAAAACCTTATTTTTAGGCTACTGGAAAAATGGCGACATAATACGCGCTTGCGACCCCGATGGTTGGTTTAACAGCGGTGATTTAGGCCGTATTGAAGGCGCGCAGCTGTTTACCTTAGGCCGCAGCAACAACATGTTTATCTGCGCAGGGGAAAACATTCAGCCAGAAGAAATTGAATTGGCCTTGTTACAGCACCCGCAGATCAACCAAGCGATAGTTGTACCGCAGCAAAACAGCGAATATGGTCAACGACCGGTGGCATTTATTAGTAGCGAACTGGACGTTAACCCACAGCAGTTAAATCAGTTTTTACGCCAGCAGCTAGCGGCAATCAAACTGCCGATTGCCTATTTTGATTTACCCGAGCAAAACTCACTAAAGCCATCGCGAAGTGAGCTAAGCACATTAGCTAATCACAAATCGAGCTGTTGCGACCAATGTTGAAATTCAGAAATGTTAATCCAAGACTGTTGATAGGCGTGTTGTAAGGCACAGTGTTGCTGCTCTTTTAGGTTTTGGTGGGAATCAGGAACAAAGCAGCATGCCCCTTTAAAGAATTGTTCTCTTTCTGCCAAGTAACGGCCTAGCAAACCGGTTTTTGCAAAATCTTGTTCTCTTCTCATAAGCACTCCTTACGACTATTAACAGCTAGCGCTCAAGGGTGGCAAGCCAAACAAAATGCCACCACTTACCTTACATTTAGCACGCATTTTCGCCCTCAACAAGTACTATTTATCTGCAAATATCCAAACAAGCTAGGCTGTCACGATAAATGCGCAGTGGTGCCGATAAAAGCAGCAGCGGTTTTGTTTACCTTATTGATAAGCCTCTTTAAAATGCCCAGCAAATAATAAATGAGGTGACTATGAAAATTGCAGTAATTAGCGTGAGTCTATTGAGTATGGTGGCGTTATCTAGCCAAGCAAACCCTGAAGTGGGTGTAATGGTAGGTAGCGACAATGGCTTAAGTGCCCAATTTGATGACATTCGCGTAAATCTAGGGTTTAGCGAATTTTCGCTAAGTGGCGACAAAATCATTGGCTTTCCCGATCAAGAACACTTTTATTATGGTTTTGGCGGTAAGTGGAGTGACCATCATCATAACAAGCTGGGTGCTCGAGCAGTATTTGGCGCGCATACCGTGGTTGAGCAGTTTCGCTTTTTTGCCGAAATTCAGCCTATTGTGTACGTGGTTGACGACTTAGAAGTAAAACTTGAGGCTAGCGCAGGGGTTCGTTACCTGTTCTAAAGCCGCTCGCTTCGCCATTATCTGCTAGCCTTATAGAAGAACAGCAATCATGGCGAACGCGAATGCAAGAACCGGATATTGAGTTGCTCAACCGGTTTGTTAATGCCTACGAGCAACGTCACCATTTCCCAGAAACGAGTAGCCCCAGCAGCCGTAAAAAAGTGTTTGCGGCCCTTGAGCAGTCGCTAAGCTGCAAGCTATTTGATGGTGACTACTCGAACCTTAATTCACAAGGTCAGCTGCTGTACCAACGCGCTAAACAGCTGCAATTGCAGTTAGATAATTTCTTGCAAAGCCCATTAGAAAAGCCTCAGCCGCAGCAAATCATTATTGGTTTAGACGAGTTTGTACCAAGCCAAAGCTTACTGCATTACTACCCACGCTTTATTAGCGAACTGTCACTGCAACAACTCAAGTTAGTGCAACTCAGCGGCGCTCAATTACAGCAACAACTCTGTGCCGGTGAAATAGACATCGCCTTACGTGTGGCCCAGCAACAAAAGCCGCCAAAAACCCACTCGCGCCGTTACTGTAACCTTAATCTGGCTTTGGCGTGTGCTGCGCGTCATAGCCTAAGTAAGCATCAGCAACTCTGCGCCGAACAACTGCAGCGCCATCGTCAGCTATGTTTAAACCACCTTCCTATCGAGCTACAACTTAATCGAGTAAATTGCTGGCAATTGGCCCACCGAGAAATGCTGCATGATTTATTAGTTTTGGGCATGGGATGGGCTTTTGCGCCACGCCATTGGCTGGAGTCCAGCTTTAGAAACGGGAGCCTGATTGAGCTGCACTTAAGCAATTACTTTTCACCCACTAAATTAGAAATAGAAATACTGTGGCTAAATAGCCAGCACGATAGCCAAGTCGCCCAGTGCTTAAATTTATTAGGTTTGAGTGCTTATGATGGATGAAAATACTAAGCAACAAGCGCTTGCCGCTTTTGTATGCCTGGCCAAACATGCCGACTTAGCCAAATGCGCTGCGCAGCAACAATGCTCGCCTCAGCAAATACTGACACGGATAGATGCGCTTCAGCAGCAGCTCAATTGCACACTGTTTAGCCAGCATAATCCGCCCTATCAACTGAGTAGTGCTGGCCTCGCGTTGGTGGAGCAGGCGGAGCTTATTGTAAGCCGCTATCAAGAACTACAACGACACTGCCGTCATCTTCAACTCAGCAAAAGCTTAAGCTTAAGTATTAGCTTTCAAGCCTGGTTTCCTAGCCCGTGGCTCACGTTGTTGGCCAACCAACTACAACGCTTTGATCCTTTGCTAGAGTTGCACTTTAGCTGTACCTCTCAGCAGCCGGTTCACTTTAGTTTCTCTGCCAGCTCTTCAAAACAGCAGGTAGACACGCTTAAGTGGAAACCCGCGGGCTTAATCAAGGTGGCTCATCCTAAGTTGGTAAACCATCAGCAACGGTTCGACGGGCATCTCAAGCTATTTGACGTGCGTGAAGCCGAACAGAACAACCTGTTTAATGGTGAGACCTTACTGCTAGATGCCCTAGAAGCGGGCTTAGGCTGGGCAATTCTGCCACAAATTAGTGTCGAGTCTCGCCTAGCTGAAGGAATACTTAAAGCTTGGCCAGAGTCTATTGGTGAATTACCTACCTATTTACACCTTGCTCAGCGTTGCCCTGACGATATCAGCGCTTGGCTCAAGCAACAGCAGGCTGAGTTTTGTGACTAGATTATTTAGGCAGGTTATACTCAGCGTTCATTTTTGCCACTGACAAATCGTTAAATGAGTCGAGCCCGCTGTCAACGTTGTTTGCGCCCGCAAACTCACTGCTTATGTAAGCACATTGAACCATGTGAGCATCACCACCAGGTGATTATTTTGCAGCACCCTAGTGAGCAAAAACACGCCAAAGGCACCGCTCAACTTGCTTGTTTGGCACTGAATAAAGCGCAGATTATGGTGGGAGAAACGCCACTTGATTTTGCCATGCTTAAACAGCAAGTGTTAACCCACCCAGAGCGGTTTTATTTGATTTACCCCAGTTCACAAAGCCGAGCTATTGAAGAGGTGTTTTCCTCAATAAAAACTCAAGAAGCGCCCCTCAACGATCCACCATGCCCACCCAGCCTCATTTTTTTAGATGGCACTTGGCGAAAAGCTAAGCGGCTTTGGCACCTCAATCCATGGTTACACAATTTAGAACAATTTCACTTTACCAGTGCACCAAGTGGACAATATAAAATACGGAAAACATCGATAGATAAAGGCCTATCAACTATTGAGGCTATCGGATACTCACTTGAGCAGATAGAAATGTTTGACCCTACTCCCTTAGTGGGTATACTACGCGCCCTTGCTAACCAGCAACTTTCCGCAATGCCTGAAAAAGTGAAACATCGCTATTGATGTGTTGTTGATCCTTGCCACAGGTTAGCTCAAAGATCTAAGCACAAACTGGTCAAAATTAAGTAACAAGACTAAGTTAAATTGTATGCATAACATAAATGTAGGAGTGCATTTGCATGTCTAGTAACAATGTCGTGGATGACAAACCCAGTAAGTCTGACGAGTGGAAAGTATTCCTGTTTATCGCAGTGATTCTGTTTCCTATTTTAGCCGTAGCATTTGTCGGTGGTTATGGCTTTATCGTTTGGATGCTGCAGATACTTACCGGTCCCCCAGGACACGGTTAATCGCCCTAATAATACACTTTAGAAAACGAACTAATTCGCAGTAATGTGAGATACCACGATGAAAAATATGCTGAAGAAATTTTGGTTAATAGTGAGCAAACCAAGCGTCCATTTAAGCTTTGGTTTTTTGACTATTGGCGGCTTTGTTGCCGGTATTATTTTCTGGGGCGGTTTTAACACCGCTTTAGAGGCAACCAATACCGAAGAGTTTTGCATTGGCTGTCATGAAATGGCCGACAATGTTTATGTAGAACTTCAAGAAACCGTACACTGGAAAAACAACTCTGGGGTACGCGCCACCTGTCCAGATTGTCACGTACCACATAATTGGACTGACAAAATTGCCCGTAAAATGCAGGCTTCAAAAGAAGTCTATGGCAAAATTTTTGGCACCATTAGTACCCGTGAAAAATTCTTAGAAAAACGCGGCGAGCTGGCTCAACATGAGTGGGACAGGTTCACTGCTAATAACTCTTTAGAATGTAAGAATTGTCACGACTACAACAGCATGGACTTCGATTCAATGTCGGAACGTGCCCAAGTACAGATGAAAATGGCTGCCGAGCGCGACCAAAGCTGTATTGATTGCCACAAAGGCATTGCCCATGAGCTACCAGACAATATGAACTCTGGTGAGGGTACCTTAGCTAAACTAGAAGAAATGGCCACCTCAGGGTACAAAAAGGGCGAAAGCTACTTTAGCGTGCGCCAATTGCCCTTGTTCACTAATCCTGAGTTAAACGAAGAAGCCGGCCAGTTAAACGCCGCCACCAAAGTGAAGATTCTAGAAGTTAAAGGTGATGCAATTAAAGTTGAGATAGATGCTTGGCGTAAAACTAAAGGTTTTGGCCGGGTATTGTTTGAAGACTTTGCCATGAACATTAACGATGGTTACCTGACCAAAGAAGTCGCGCAAGCCGAAGGCAGCATGACCAAGGGGGAAACCAAAGAAGACGATTTAACTGGTTTGCCTTGGCAAAAAGTGTCAGTGGAATTGTGGATGCGTAACGGCTCCTTAACCGATTCTCGCGATACCTTATGGACCTTCGCCAAAACCACTTACGATAGCGCGTGTAGTGTTTGTCATACTCAACCCGCCGAAAACCACTTCGACACCAATACCTGGCCAGGTATGTTCAACGGCATGTTGTCGTTTGTGAATTTAGACGGTGATACTCAAGCGCTGGTATTAAAATACCTTCAAAAACATTCTTCAGATTTTTCTGACGCTGGCCACTAATTAAGGAGATTAACATGGCAATTACTCGTCGCGGTTTTCTCAAAGGCATCTTAGCCACCAGCGCTAGTACTTTGATCGGCCCAAGTTTATTGGCAGTAGCTAACGATGCAGCTGCCGCTGAAACAGCTGGTACTTGGAAAGTATCCGGCTCTCACTGGGGCGCATTTAGAGCTCGAGTGTATGGCGGTAAAGTGCAAGAGATTAAAGCATTTGAAGCTGATAAATACCCTACCGACATGCTTAACGGTATTAAGGGAATCATCTATAGTCCATCACGTATTCGTTACCCAATGGTGCGCTACGACTGGTACCTAAAACGCAATAAAAGTGACACCACTCAGCGTGGTGACAATCGCTTTATTCGGGTCACCTGGGATGAAGCATTAGATCTGTTTTATCAAGAACTCGAGCGTGTGCAAAAAGATTACGGGCCGTGGGCACTGCATGCTGGCCAAACTGGCTGGCGCCAAACGGGACAAGTACACTCCTGTGGTAACCACATGCAGCGCGCGGTATCCATGCACGGCTTCTCGGTAAACAAAGTGGGTGACTACTCGACTGGTGCAGGGCAAACCATTATGCCTTACGTACTAGGAACCACCGAAGTTTACGCACAGGGGACCTCTTGGCCACTGATCCTCGACAACAGTAAAACCATCGTTTTGTGGGCCACCGACTTGGTGAAAAACCTGCAAGTAGGTTGGGCATGTGAAACCCACGAGTCTTTTGAATACCTTGAACAGTTGAAAGACAAAGTCGCCAACAAACAAATTAGAGTAATTAGTGTTGACCCAGTGCGCACCAAAACTCAAAAGTATTTAGACTGTGAGCAACAATACGTGAACCCGCAGGCCGACGTGCCGTTCATGCTGGCAATTGCGCATACCTTGTACAAAGAAGAGCTTTACGACAAAAAATTCCTCAGTACCTATGCCTTAGGGTTTGAAGAGTTTATTCCTTATGTCACCGGTGAGAGCAAAGACAAGGTAGAGAAAACACCAGAATGGGCCGAAGCTATTTGTGGCGTACCTGCCGAAGACATTCGCGAATTTGCTCGCTTGCTGGCGAGTGACCGCACTCAGCTAATTTTTGGCTGGTGTATTCAACGCCAACAACACGGCGAACAACCTTATTGGATGGGCGCGGTAATAGCCGCAATGTTAGGTCAAATTGGCTTACCGGGTGGCGGCGTTTCTTACGCTCACCACTACAGCTCAATTGGTGTACCGTCTACTGGCGCAGCCAGCCCAGGTGCCTTCCCGCGTAATCCAGACAAGCCTAATGAACGGGTTCATATGAACCAAGATTTCAAAGGTTATAGCAGCACAATTCCGGTAGCACGTTGGATTGATGCGATTCTGGACCCGGGTAAAGTGATTAACGCTAACGGCGCTAAAATCACCTTGCCAGATATAAAAATGATGGTGTTCTCAGGGTGTAACCCATGGCATCACCACCAAGATCGCAACCGCATGAAGAAAGCTTTCCATAAGCTAGAAACAGTGGTGTCGATAGACTTCACTTGGACAGCCAGCTGCCGCTTCTCCGACATTGTTTTACCGGCTTGTACCCAATGGGAACGTAACGATATTGATCTCTACGGCTCCTATAGTAACCGCGGCATTATTGCCATGCATAAGCTGGTAGACCCGCTGTACCAATCTAAAACTGACTTTGAAATTTTCACCTTGCTGACTCAGCGCTTTGGCAAAAGCAAAGAATATACCCAAGGCAAGAGTGAAATGGACTGGGTTAAACAACTCTATGATGAGTGTGCCGCAGCCAACAAAGGCAAGTTTGATATGCCAGATTTCATGACCTTCTGGAAAGAAGGCTGGGTAGACTTTGGCAAAGGGCCTAACTGGACACGCCAAGCGGCGTTCCGCGAAGACCCAGAGATTAATGCCTTAGGGACACCATCAGGCTTTATTGAAATATTCAGCCGTAAGATTGACCGCTACGGTTATGACGATTGCCAAGGCCACCCAATGTGGTTCGAAAAAGCCGAACGCTCTCATGGTGGCCCTGGCTCAGAAGAGTTTCCTATTTGGCTGCAGTCTTGTCACCCCGACAAACGCTTGCACTCACAAATGTGTGACTCTGAGGAATTCCGTGCAACTTATGCTGTTCAAGGCAGAGAGCCACTGTACATCAATCCAGAAGATGCCAAGAAACGTGGCATTAACGATGGCGACTTAGTGCGCGTATTTAATAAGCGCGGCCAACTATTAGCTGGAGCGGTGGTATCAGAGGATTACGCCAAAGGCGTAGCCCGCTTGCAAGAAGGTGCGTGGTACGGCCCTGTGGATGAGAGCATTGGTGCGCTCGATACCTATGGCGATCCTAATACCTTAACCATGGACATCGGTAGCTCGCAATTAGCTCAAGCCACCAGCGCAAATACTTGTTTAGTGCAATACGAGAAGTTTGAAGGTAAAGCTCCAGCGGTTACCTCATTCGGCGGCCCTAAGGAGATGGCGTAAATGATAGAAACGCCAAATATTAGCGAAGAAAACGAAACCCGTGCCAGCATCTACTGGTGGTTTGCTACGGTGTTCACCAAAGAGCTAGATAAGCAACAATTAGCTGCCTACACCACTGGTGAAGGCGCGCAGTTATTGAAACAATTAGCCGACACCGCTGAGCTAAGCCCAGCGGTGAAGTTGATCAATAACAATCTTGCTAAATGTATGGCGCTGCAACACCCAGAGCTGGAATTAGCAGCAGATTTTTGCCAACAGTTTCTGAGTGACAGCAAAGTTGGTGCACCACCTTACGCGTCTATTTATTTATCTAGCAGTAAGTTGATGTATCAAGAGCCGCATGAGCAAATGCTCGCATTGCTGGTTGCACAAGGTCTGCGAGTAGATCCTGAATTTAACGAACCCGCAGATCATCTTGCCATTCAGTTAGATTATCTAGGTAATCTCATCATGCGCGAAGATGATAACCCGCAACAACAAGCCGAGTTTATTCAGCAACACTTGTTATCGTGGCTACCGCAATGGCTAGAGGCGCTAAGCAAAGTCAGTAAGGGTGGATTTTACCAAGGCTTTGCAGAGCTACTGGTTGCTTACCTTCGCTTAGAGCTGCAACATCTTTAACATTTAAGCTAATTGCCATTATGCTCTGCATAATGGCAATTAGGGTCCACGTAGTGCATCAATCTTTCTCATATTCCGCTAAATTTAACATTTGCCGCTGTAGCTTAATTCAATCACTTAGCCACAAAACAAACATTTAGTTAACATAATTTAAACATAACACTAGCGTTTTTCACCTGCTGTTTTATAGTTATATTAAGTCGGTTGTCGCTTCTAGATGCCCGGGCGGTAATACCTCATCTGTTAGGCGTTACGCCCCTCCTATCTGTTAGCGGTGCCGGCTGGCCTATTTCTGGGCCACCTAGATTCAACATTTCCCCAACATTTCAGCATGACCTAACACCAAATTTGTGAAAAAATACCTCTCTTGTTTGCCCTAGTTAAAGATCTAATCACATGGATGATAAAAAACGCCCGCTCTACATTCCTTATGCTGGTCCCGCTTTACTTGAAACTCCACTGTTAAATAAAGGCAGCGCCTTTAATCAAGAAGAGCGTATTTTCTTTAACTTAGAAGGGCTACTGCCAGAAAACATCGAAAGTATTGATGAGCAAACAGAGCGCGCTTATTTACAATATCAAAGCTTCACTAACGATTTAGATCGCCATATTTACCTTCGGAACATTCAAGATACTAACGAGACCTTGTTTTACCGCTTAGTTGAAGATCATATTAGCGAAATGATGCCGATTATTTACACCCCTACTGTGGGTGCAGCCTGTGAGCAATTCTCTAATATTTACCGCCGCTCACGGGGCTTATTTATTTCTTATCCAAACCGTCACCGTATCGATGAACTGCTAAACAACGCCACCCGTCATAATGTGAAGATCATTGTTGTTACCGATGGTGAACGTATTCTTGGTTTGGGCGACCAAGGCATTGGCGGAATGGGCATTCCCATTGGTAAGCTCTCTTTATATACAGCCTGTGGCGGCATTAGCCCAGCGTATACGCTACCAATAGTGCTAGATGTAGGCACCGACAACCAACAGTTGCTTAACGACCCAATGTACATGGGCTGGCGCCATGAGCGAATTAGTGGCACCGAATACGATGAGTTTGTAGAGCTATTTATGCAAGCGGTAAAAGTGCGCTGGCCTGATGCGCTTATTCAGTTTGAAGACTTTGCTCAGAAGAATGCTATGCCCTTGCTACAACGCTATAAAGAGCAATTTTGTTGCTTTAACGATGATATCCAAGGCACAGCGGCAGTTACCGTGGGTTCACTATTAGCAGCTTGTAAAGCTGCTGGTTCTAGCCTTGCTGAACAACGCGTCACCTTTGTAGGTTCAGGATCAGCGGGCTGTGGTATTGCCGAAGCTATTATTAGAGCAATGGTCGAGGAAGGCATTAGCGAAGCTCAAGCTCGTAGCCAAATTTTCATGGTAGATCGCTGGGGCTTATTACAAGACAACATGCCCAATTTACTAGATTTTCAGCAAGCCTTGGCACAACCAGCCCAACTTCAGCAGCAATGGGGCTTAAACTCAGACAGCTTGTCATTACTCGACGTCGTTGAAAATGGCAAACCCACGGTGCTTATTGGTGTGTCGGGTGCACCAGGAGTGTTTACCCAACAAGTCATTGAAAGCATGCATCAGCATTGTTCTAAACCTATAGTGTTGCCGCTTTCTAACCCCACCAGCCGTGTGGAAGCGCTGCCTGAAGATATACTCCGCTGGACCAATGGCCAAGCCTTAGTCGCTACTGGCAGTCCATTCCCACCAGTAAAGCTAGGCGAACAAACCTTTCCCATTGCCCAATGTAACAATAGCTATATCTTCCCAGGTATTGGCTTAGGTGTACTGGCTTGCCAAGCCACCCGCGTGAGCGATGAAATGCTGATAGCCAGTAGCCGAGCGTTGGCCGAATGCTCGCCACTAGCCAACGATGGCGAAGGAGCGTTATTGCCGCCATTAGAAGAAATTCAGCTTGTTAGTAAACACATTGCCTACGCTGTAGCTACCACTGCTATGCAACAACAACTTGCGGTAAAAACCAGCGATGAAGTGCTGATGCAAGCCATTGAAGCGAGCTTTTGGAAGCCTGAGTATCGCCACTACAAACGTACTTCTTTTTAACTACACTTATTAAGTTACTCATTGTAACAATTCGAATTTAGATGTTTAGCTGACCTAATAATTAGGCCAGCTTTTCATCGTTTCTCAATAGCTGTGCTAGCTGCTGCCTTTTGGCGATCCTAGGAGGGATAATGTTCTTTAACCAACTTACCATTCGTAAAAAACTCACCATCACCATCGTATTAGCCGTGCTTGCGTCTACCAGTATTATTGGTCTGGTTAGCCAGCGCCAAGCACAAACCATTATCGAAAACAGAATGGTAAACAACGAGCTACCAGCCTTACTTAAACAAATCCGTAATAGAATCGACAAAGAAGTGACCGTGCTGCTGCAATCAGCCGAACAACTAGCAAACAATGTTTTTGTTGAAGAGCGCACCCTAAAATCAACCAAGCCAAATTCAGAAACTCAATTGATTGAAATGCTGGGGCGTTTAAAAGAACAATATGGCCTAGCTGATGCCTCGGTTTCTAACCGAAAAACCGCCAACTACTGGAATCAAAAAGGATTTTTACGCCAATTGAACCCTGATCGAGACAGCTGGTTTTTTGCCTTTCGTGACTCAGGCAAAGAAACCATGGTCAGCGTATATTCCTCCACCACAGAAGAAACCAAATTGTTTCTAAACTACCAACAGGTGAATGGCCACACCATGTCTGGTGTATCTAAACCAATGGATGAGATGATCGCCTTTCTCGACAGTTTTAAAATCGAAGAAAGTGGCTTTGTTTTCCTTAGTGACGGCGAAGGTATGATTCGTTTACATCGTAATAAAGAGCTCGTAGGAAAGGTGTCACTCGCCCAAGAGTTTGGCGACGCCACCAGTTCGCTGTTTAATAAACAAGGCTTTAGTTTGGTTGAAGTGAACCACCAAGGTAAACAGCTATTTCTAGGCTCAAGTTATATTGAATCCATGGACTGGTACTTGATTGCACAGGTACCTAAAGACGAGGTATTTGAAGAGCTGTATCAATCTCGTTATTACATGATAGTGACCACTCTCATTGTTATTGGCATTTTCTTACTGGTCGCAGTGTGGCTGGCAGGTACCATTACTCGCCCCATCGCTAAACTTGCCGACGTTTTTCAAGATTTAGGTGAAGGTGAAGGCGATTTACGCCAGCGGTTAGATGCCGACAACAAAGATGAAATGGCGAAACTGGCGATGGGCTTTAATAGCTTTATTGAAAAAATTCACCGTTCAGTAAGCTCTGTAGCTGAAACTGGCGACCACCTCGGTGAAGCTTCTCGCTCTGTGGCAAGCCAATCTCAGCGAACTTTAGAGAACACCCAGCACCAGCAAGATCGAGTAACCCAAGTGGCTACCGCCATCAATCAAATGGGTTCGACGGTAAATGAAATTGCCAACAACGCCTCGCAAGCCGCCGATGCCGCGCAAGATGCAGAGAAAGAATCAGATAAAGGCCAACAGGTAGTACTTAAAGCGCGTGACAACATCATGCACTTGGCCGAAGAGATGCAACAAGTAGCCACCGTTGTCGCGTCACTCGCCGAAAGCAGCCAATCTATTGGCAGCATCTTAGACGTTATTCGAGGTATTTCTGACCAAACTAACTTGTTGGCACTAAACGCCGCTATTGAAGCAGCCAGAGCGGGAGAGCAAGGGCGAGGATTTGCGGTAGTTGCCGATGAAGTGCGTAGCTTAGCTGGGCGAACTGCCGAGTCTACAGACGAGATTCAGCAGATGATTAACAACCTGCAAGAACAAGCGGCCCGAGCAGTAAACGCCATTGAACAGAGCAGTGGAATGAGTACCCAAGGCGCTGAAGAAGCCGGTCACGCTTATTCCGCCTTGCAAGAAATTTCTAATCGAGTCACCTTGATTTCGGATATGAATATTCAAGTGGCCACCGCCACCGAGGAGCAGTCATCGGTCGTTAGTGAGCTAAATGGTAACGTAGAAGAAATTAACCTTAGCACTCAAGAAGCTACCGACACTGCAGCTGAGTTGTCGGAAGCCAGTAAGTCACTCAAGCAACTGGCTGATAAGCTGGCTGAGTTGGTGGGCAGCTTCAAACTGTAAGGCTAGCCACTAGATACAAAAAAGAGGCCTATTTGGCCTCTTTTTTATTACTCTACAAAGGTTTACCCAATGGTTTAATTGATGGTTTAATTGATGGTTCTACATACCAAAGCCATAAAACTCAGGGAATACCAATATCGACGCTAACACCATTATTTGTAAGATAATAAAGGGAACCACTCCCTTATAGATGTCGGTGGTTTGAACCTCGGGCGGCGCCACCCCTTTTAGGTAAAATAAACTAAACCCAAAGGGCGGCGTAAGGAACGAGGTTTGTAAGTTCATCGCAATCAAAATAGCAAACCACGTTAAATCGATGCCAAGTAACTCAGCCACTGGGTACAACATTGGCACCACAATAAATGAGATTTCTACGAAGTCGATAAAAAAGCCCAGAATCAAAATCACAATCATGGTTAAGATTAAGAAGCCCCATTTCTCACCCGGAAGGCTGGTCATCACTTCTTCAATCACTTCTTCGCCGCCGGTATAAGAAAACACCATCGAGAAGGCCGTTGCACCAATAAAGATAGCAAATACCATTGAGGTGACTTTTACTGTCTCAATTGATGCTTCGTAAACAATTTTCCAAGAAAACTGACGGTAAATAATCGATAGAATAATCGCGCCAATGCCACCAATTGCTGATGACTCAGTTGGTGTAGCTATACCGTAGAAAATAGACCCTAATACTGCAATCATTAACGCTAATGGCGGAGCGATGGCCTTAAAGGCATTCCAACATGGTTGCACACCATGACCAGCAGCTTCGTCTTTAGGTAAAGCAGGGGCTGATTCTGGTTTAAAGTAAGAAACCCCTAGTACATAAAGTATGAACGCGCCCACCAATACAGCACCAGGCAATAGCGCAGCTTTAAACAAATCGCCCACCGGCACCCCCATTACATCACCCAAAATAATCAAGATGATAGAAGGAGGAATAATTTGTCCAAGCGTGCCCGAAGCACAAATGACCCCAGAGGCTAAACGCTTGTCATATTTATATTTAAGCATCACTGGCAACGAGATTACGCCCATGGCGACAACCGACGCACCCACCACTCCAGTAGAGGCAGCCAACAAAGCGCCCACTAAAATGGTAGATACCGCCAAACCACCACGAACCCGGCCAAACAGTTGGCCCATCGCTTCTAACAGTTGCTCAGCCAAACGGGTTTTCTGCAATACAATGCCCATGAAGATGAACAACGGTACCGCCATTAACACCGAGTTTTGCATAATGCTCATTATGCGATACGGCATAAAGGCAAACAGGTCTATGCCTTCTGCAAATACGCCAAAAACCAGCGCGACACCACCAAAGATAAAGGCTACCGGAAAACCAGTAAGCAGCATTAGCAAGGCCACGAAAAACATGACTATCCCAATCATGACAACTTCCTTTTTGTTATTACGAGCTAGGCGGTATTTCGCAGCTGAATAAGATTTTTAAGCAACATGCCAAAGCCACTTACAGCTAAACATATCGCGGAGATGGGAATCATTGATTTGATGATCCAACGATAGGGCAAGCCACCAGGGTCACCACTGGTTTCACCCAAATTGTAAGATTCCAAGGCAAAGTCGTAGCCATACCAAGCAATTAATCCACAAAAGGGAAACAGAAAAAATACTACACCCAAGCTGTCTATCCAGGCGCGTTTGCGACTCGACAACTTGTCATAAATAATGTCTACACGAACATGCCCCTCGGCCTGCAAAGTAGAAGCAATACCTAATAAAAACATTGCTGCAAATAAATGCCACTCTAGCTCTTGCATACCAATTGAGCTGGAGCGAAAAAAGTAACGCATGATCACGTCATAAAAGATGTTTACCAACATTAACAGCATCAGTACCGCTGTTAGACCTGCTATGGCCTTGGAGAATCCATCTACTGCTCGTTGCAAACGCAACATCCCTAGCCTCCCAAGCAATCCACTTGCTTATTCTGGTTTAGCTGATGGAGCCGCAATACTCTGCGGCTCCAACTATGCTCTACAAACCTTCGGTACTGTTTAAGTAACCTTGTTCTGAAATCGCGGTATAAGCGCGAACTTGTTGCATGTACTGCTGTTGAGACTCAATGATTTTAGCGGCCATTGGGTCAGCTGCTGCTTTCTCTTTTAACAAATCATCGTTAGCCGTTTTAAGCGCTTTGATGACTTCTGGTGGGAAAGTTTTCACCTGAATATCAGGGAACTCTTGCAACATGGTTTGCCAGTTTTTAGCGCTTTCTGCATAAGAGTGTATATACATGTCGTAGGCAGCTTTACGCATTGCTACAGCCAAAATAGCTTGTAAGTCCGCTGGCATTTTTTCTAACTTTTTCTTGTTAGCAATAAACATCAGCTCGGTGGCTGGCTCGTGCCACCCCATGTAGTAGTAAGGGGCAATTTTATGAAAGCCCATGCGCAAATCTAACGAAGGGCCTACCCATTCCAACGCATCAATAGTGTTGCGCTCAAGTGCGGTGTAAAGCTCACCCGGCGGAATATTCACTGGCGTAGCACCTAGCTTAGCCAATACTTCGCCGGCGAAACCCGGGATACGCATTTTCAGGTTTTCTAAATCACCCACCGAGTTGATTTCTTTACGGAACCAACCACCCATTTGCACCCCTGTGTTACCACCAGGGAACGGCACTAAGTTGTGGTCAGCATAAACTTGGTTCATCAAGTCTTGACCACCACCATATTGCAACCAAGCGTGTTGCTCTGGTGCATTCATACCAAATGGCATGGTAGTGAAGTAAAGGGTATTAGGCACTTTACCTTTGTAGTAGTAAGACGCTGTATGGCCTAGGTCATACTGGCCACTTTTTACTAGATCAAAAACACCGAATGGTGCTTTGTGTTTGTTCGAAGAGTCAACACGGATCTTTAAACGACCATTCGACATTTCGTCGGCCATTTTCACCATGTTTTTCACCGCATCACCAAAAACGGGGAAGTTAGGGCCCCAAGTTTCAGCCAGTTTTAGTTTGTACACTTTATCGGCTGAAACAGCTGCCGAACTAAACGCGATAATAGCAGAAGCCAGCAGAGTTTTACTGCAGAGGGACTTAAGCATGTTGTTCTCCCTTTCGTTGTTATTTTCCATTGTTGGTTAAATGTTCTAGATGTAAACCAACTGCTTAATGGTCACCTTTAATGTTAGCGACTTGTTACAATAAAACCTATCCGCTAAAGCACGGTTTTTTTCTACGTAAGATCACGTACACGCTAGACTTTGGTAGGAGTGAGAGCTAGATCACTATTTTTAGGAAATAGCATAGATTAACATATAGTTAACATTCTCTTTGTTAGGCCGTCACGAGATGTGGTCCCTCAAGTTTAAAATTATCTTGTTATCAATTGTTCCTCTAGTTTGTGTTACTGCGCTAATTGCTACCCTGGTTTTTAAACAATCTTCGATTCTTACCGACCAACAGCTGGCGCTGATCAAAGAAAACATCATGCGCAGTAAAACCCTAGAGCTGCAAAACCATATCGACCAAGCTTTTGCCAGCATTCGCGACATTTACGAACCCGCAGCCGCCGATGACGAGCACGCTAAACATCAAGTACGGGAACTACTAAATCGCCTGCGCTTTGCCGAAGACGGCTACTTTTTTGCCTACACCTTAAAAGGGGTGAATTTAGTTCATCCAATCCAACCCGAGTTAGTCGGTCAGAACCTCTGGGATTTTGAAGACTCTGAGGGCACTCATCTAATCCAAGACTTAATTGCCCAAGCCAAGGCTGGCGGCGGCTTTAGTAATTACTTATGGGAAAAACCCAGCACTGGAAAACGCGTTCAAAAGCTTGGTTACGTGGTGATGCTAGACAAATGGCAATGGATGTTTGGTACTGGCGTATATTTAGATGATGTGGATGTAGAGCTCGCCAAGCTGGAAATGCAAACTCAAGAGAACATTAATAGAACCTTTATCTGGTTATTTATCATTACCACTATTTCAGGGATTTTAATCGCTTTTTTAGGGGCATCTTTAAATATTTCGGAGCATAAACTAGCAGACAAAAAGCTAAAAGAACTTACCCAGCGGATTATTGATTCGCAAGAACAAGAACGCCAGCGTGTATCGCGCGAGCTTCACGATGGCATTAACCAACTACTGGTCTCTATTAAGTATCGCCTAGAAAGCGCCACCGAATGTAACAATACACCAGCTTCGGTAGCCGCCAGCCTTAATCAAGGCCTAGGTACCATTAATGAAGCCATTGGCGAAATTCGTCGTATCTCTAAAGATTTACGCCCCAGCGTGTTAGATGACCTGGGTTTAGCGGCCGCATTAGGCGGTTTTTGCCAAGAGTTTGAACACCGTACAGGAATAGATGTGTTTTTAGAGTGCGACATTGATAACCTAAATATACCGTCTACGGTTGAAACCACCTTTTATCGCATCACTCAAGAAGCACTGCAGAACGTGGAAAAGCATGCACAAGCCGACACCGTGGACATAGTGTTAAACCAGCATGCAAAAACCTTAGTGATGAAGATCAGAGACAATGGTATTGGTTTTGAGATGGGTAAAAGAGTACGCCGCCACTCTATTAAAGAGCTCACTCGACGACCAGAACTGGCCAGCAGCGGCCTTGGCTTACGCAATATTTTTGAACGCATTGCCCATATCGACGGCCACGTAGACGTAGACAGTCAATTAGGAGAAGGGACACTGATAACGATTAAAGTACCACTGCTAGAAGTTGAAACAGCTGTTAAGGCTATTCAAGAGCAAACTGCATGACCAGTATTCTATTGGTAGACGATCACCCCTTAGTTCAAGACGGACTAAAAATGCGACTAGAAGCCAACCCCGGCTTTAATGTTGTAGGCACTGCGGCAGATGGGGAGCAAGCCTTAAGTATGGCGCAGCAACTTTGCCCAGACATTGTGCTTACCGATATAAACATGCCTAAGTTAAATGGTATTCAGCTGCTAGAAGCGTTGGCAGAACAATGTCCAAACAGCAAAGTGGTGATGCTTAGCATGCACGACAATAAAGAGTATGTGCAGAACGCGATGCGTAATGGAGCCAAAGGATATTTACTGAAAGATATTGCCTCCAGCGAGCTGATCAGCGCGTTGGAAGCAATAGCCAATGGTGGCCGCTACATCAGTGCCGGTGTATCCAACATGCTGTTTGATAATGAGAGCAGCTCCAGCACAGTAAGCTTAACCAAACGTGAGCAGCAAGTACTGCGCCTGCTAGCCACTGGTTGCGGTAACAAAAAAATCGCTGATAGTTTATCGATTAGTATTAGAACCGTGGAAACTCACACTTTAAAAATCCGTCGTAAATTGGATTTAGACAGCAGCGTTGCCATGATTAAATACGCCATTGAACATTATGGCAGCGAAAAATAAGCAAACGCTAAGGATAGCCTTTGAATCAATCTGTAAAAATTAAGCCTCAGTGCTACAAACAAACATCACAACATGTCCGCTTCGTAAGTGGTGTTTGCCAAGCTAAAGACCATAATGCCCAGCAGTTTAACTTTAGCACGGCCTTAGAACAGGCTTTAAATGCGATTGAGAACGTGCGGCGACCAAAAAGCTAAATCTAGCGCAGCATATTATCCAGCTGATCAACTAACTCAGCCCAATCAGCGTCTTGCTCAACCGCTTCAGCCAAAAAACTCGCCTGGGTGGGAGTCCAAAAACTGGCTTTATGTAATACCACTCCAGCAGCAATTGGCCCCTTGTCGGTAACAAATTGAGCAATCCCATTAATCGAAGGATCTAAGCCTAGCTGTTCAAACAAATCACTCAGTGTATGCATTCCTGATTCCATAATACGCCCTCAAAATGTGTTCGATTTATGAATACTATAAACTCACTATGCTTAATAGCTTAGTTTAGCTTAGTAACTGCTTAGCGTAGGCAAACAAGGCGGGGGTTCCACCGGTATGCCAAAACAGTATTTTTTGCTGGGAGGAGTATTTCCCTTGCCGTACTCGAGCAATTAGCCCCGCCATCGCTTTGGCGGTATAAACCGGATCTAATAGTATCCCTTCGGTCTCGGCCAGTAACATAATGGCCTCTCGCTCAGCATCCCCTAACACTGCATAACCTTCACCAAGATATTCATCATCTAAACAAACGTCTCTGGCGCTAAATTGAGAATCAAGGCTAAATTGTTTACTCGCGCTATTAGCCAAATCAGCAATGGTTTGGCCGAAATGTTGAGCGCGATGGTTGGCCTTATCGATATTAATCCCGCGCAACTGGATCGATGAGTTTAAGTAAGCTTTCGCTAACATTAAGCCTGCATGGGTCGCGCCAGAGCTTGAAGCAAATACAATCTCTTCAATATCGCTTTGCTGTTGCAATAGCTCTTCTAAAGCAGCAGCAAAACCTAAACAGCCAATCGCGTCGGAGCCACCATAAGGCACCACATAGGGTCTTAAGCCTTTGCTTTTAAGCTGAACCTCGAGTGCTGCTATACCTTCGCCCTTTCTTTGTTCACCTGTCCAAATAACCGTCGCGCCAAACAGTTTATCAAGCAATACATTACCTTGGGCATGTTCTGGGGCTTTGCCACCTAATAGTAAATAGCAGGGTAAATTGAGCTTAGCGGCAGCGGCTGCAGTTTGTCGGCAATGATTAGATTGAGCGGCTCCAGCACTGATTATGCAATCAGCTTTCTGTTGCAGCGCTTCACCTAGCAAAAACTCTAACTTGCGGACTTTATTACCACCTAGGGCTAATCCACTTAAGTCATCACGCTTAATATAGATTTGCGGGCCGGCTAGGTGCGCCGATAAGCTCGGTAAGCTATGCATTGGGGTAGGGAAAAAGCCTAACGGCTGTCGCGCGATAGATTGCCAGTTCATTATTATTCCCTCATTTATAACACACTATATGGAGGGAAAATTGATGGCTATTTTTTCCCTGGCATTAACGGAACAAAACTAATTTTTCCGTTTTCATATTGAGTTTCGGTGGGTCCGTACTCACGATTAGTAAACAGCTTTTGGCCAACAATGTCGAGACGCACATTGGGGTGCAGCTCTTTCTTAACAGTAAGCCGAGCATTAGCAAAAAACTCGTCTTCCATTTGCTGATTGTAGTCCAAGGCAAAATCAATCTGTACAAGCTCTTGGCGAGTATGGTGCATAGTGGCAGACAGCTTTTCTGCCGTGCCCTCTTCGCGGTCTTCTTGCTTGGTAGAGCTCAACCTCATTTGTGCATCAAGCACCTTGCTGAGCTTTTGATGTAGGTTATGTTTGATATTGTTAAGGCTACGGCGCTCGTCTTGAATACCTTCAAACTCACCTGATATACGCAACTGCGTGGCGGTACCGGCTGTTGCTCCCAACACTACGGCGCTAATCTCTCCGCCAGCATCAATTGAACCACCAACTAAGGTGCCGCGCAAACCACCGGCATCACTTACCGTAACTTTGCCATCGGTTTCAATTTTACTGTGGAGCATTTGACTGGTAATGGTAACGTCTTTTACCGTTTCGATATGTGAATATTGCACAAAGGTAGCGTGCAGCTCGCCTTTTGCATTGACCTTACAAGAGAAGTTTTCGTCACCTTCCATTAGGCGATGACCAATAATACCTTTACCCACCACTACATCGCCGCCGGCGGTAATATCTGCCGACTCTACAAAGCCATTAATGTGCACATCACCAGTAGCTTTAACCTTCATGCCTTCACCAACATTACCGGTGATTAACACACTGCCAGCGAAATCTACGTGTCCATAACTCACGTCTACGCTTTTAATGGATAATACATCGTCAACCTTCATACCATTTTCAATTTCTAGTGGTAATCCGGTTCTATCAGCAAGCAATAAGTTAGCGTCATTAGGGGCAATTTTAGTGCCTTCACCCACAGTGAACGGCTGCTCATGGCCTTGTTTAAATGGTAGCTCTTCACCGCAAACATTTTTACCCGCTTGACCAACGGTATGTGGATGACGGCGCATCAATTCAACCTCAGGTTCAACCGTTTCTAGGTTGCCTAAGTCTCGCATATCAACGCGACCATCTTCGGTTTCTTTAGGTTTAAGTAGGCGCTCTTTTGGGGTGGCAACAAAGCGTTCGAAGCGGCTATCTTCACCATCGACTGAAGGACGGCCTAAAGCCACCACTTTCTTAGTTTTTACGCCTGGGTCGGCTTGTTTAGCAGTAGCGAGTAAGTTCAAAGCACGTTGTTTTTGTAAACCAAATACCACACCAGCTTCTTGCATAGCACTTACCAACTCCCCTTGAGAAATTGGATTTCCAGCGTAGGCTGCAGTGATCATGGCTCGTGCTACCATTTTGTCTTCAGACACATCAATGGTGATTTCAGCGTTTCTAATATTAGCTAACTTAACAAAGGTTTCACCCCATTGCTCAATCAGCTCTGGCGACTCACGTAGCTCGGCAAACTTGGCTACAGCATCGTCAATCGCTTCTGGATCGACAAAGTAATCACCAAAATTTGAACGAAGAATTAATGCTTTAACGTCGGTGACACTAACATGTGTCTCCTGTGGAGTTATTTCAATTAATGCCGCAAGTTTATCTTGAGATAAACGTAAACAACTTAATTCGAGCATCAAATCCCCTTTCTACTAAAAACTCAGCCTTACTACATAGCTGTGTTTACCAACGCTTATTCAATGTAATTATGCCCTGTCGCATCTTGGGAACCAATACTCCCCGAAGCTTTACTTTTCAAGTAATTGAGCTGGATCTGACTTTGCACTAATTTGCCTGCTAATAGACATATTATTAAACAAAATATCACAACTAGCTTATCAATTATCTAAATTGTATGACAAGAATCGCAGTTATACATGAATCGCTAATACCCTAATGATTTTAGGATATTAGCGGTGATAGGTGTAGAAAAGTTATTTTTTAGAGATATTCAGAGGCAACGCACGGTTACTCACGTCTTCGGTAACGATAGGCTCCACACTTAAACTAAGCTCCTTTAAGTCAGAACTCACTTCAACTGGGGTGATGTTGTTACGTACCGGATAAGCACCACATAACTCGCCTTGATCACAAATAACATAATCGTTATCGAGGTCAGTACTCACATACAAACGGTAACTTCCTTCTCGCACTTCAGCAAAGTTAAAGCTAAATACACCATTGCTCATGGAAGACAGCTGTGTGTATTTAGTTTCACTGGTTTCGCTATCTAATAACAGTATGTAAACCAAACCGTTGTCACTGGCCTGCTGGGTAGAAACAACCATAGACACTGCAACAATATGCTGCGAACTATCGGACCCAGTAATAGTAATATCGGCGCTGTAATTACCGTCACTTAAGCCGTCTCGGCTTGCTTCAATAACATAACTACCTAAACCACTACCATCAGTTGCACTAGAATCTACGGTAAGCCAAGCGGCTTGCTCTTCAACACGAGTAACGGTAAGTGCGTTAGGGCCAATGGATTGAATATTGAAGCTTACTTCGCTTTCTTGGGCACTTAAGCTAATTTGACTAATGCTTAAGCTCAAGTAGCTGCGGTCGGGGTCAAGCAAATCTAGCTGACTTTGTACCGCTTTCTCAGCGTTAAACAAGCCGTAACCAAAGGAGGAATCCTTGCCGCTGGCGCCAATATCATCACTTAGCTTTCCGTTTGCTAATAGAGATAAGAAGCTCGATGTATTTAGCTGTGGATTTAATTGCTTCATCAACGCTACGCCGCCAGCTACATGGGGAGCGGCCATGCTAGTACCGTTTAAGTATTGGTAGCTAGCACTTAAGTTACTACCACTTTCATTAACGTAAGTACTGTAAACACCATCACCATAGCCGTCACCATTCAGATCGACACTGCTATTGCCACCTGGTGCTGCTATATCAATATAGGTGCCGTAGTTTGAGTAGCTGGTAAGTTGTTTGCGAGCATCGACAGCGCTGACACCAATCACATTGTCAAAAGCGGCTGGATAACTCAGTTGCGAGGTACTTTCGTTCCCGGCTGCCGCAACCACGATAACACCTTGAGCAACAGCGTCTTGCACAGCTTTGTTAAAGGCTGAATCAAAGCCACCTCCGCCTAAACTCATATTGATAACGTCTGCGGCTTTGTTCGGTAAACGACCCGACGAGTTACTTAAACCGGCGGCGTATAACACCGCTTGGCTGATATCAAAAGTAGTACCTCCGCCAAAACCAAGCACCCGAAGGTTCATTATTTTAGCGTCTGGCGCAACGCCGGCCACACCCACAGAGTTATTAGTACGCGCTGCAACGGTACCTGCTACATGGGTACCATGCCAAGAAGAGCTGCCATTCGTTCCACTTTTATCACCAGGATCCTCAGGGTCAGTATCTACGCCATCTCCATCTAAAGATATTTGGGTATTAGAAATGAAATCCATGCCATCGGTAGTAAGTTGATCAGTTAAATCAGGATGATTCTCGAACATCCCGGTATCAAGTACGGCCACTACAACATCGCTTTGGGTTTGTCCCTGCATGGTTTGCCATGCGGCACTTAAACCAATTTGCTCATAATGCCATTGTCGCTCAACAAGGGGGTCATTTGATAATGCGCTCGCTTGATAAAGGTAGTTTGGCGTAACCTCATCACTGCCCAAGCGATACTTCAATTCTTTAATCTTGAGTAAGGTACGTTTTTTAGCGAGGTATTCTGCATTATTGCTTGGCTTTAAACCGCTAGGTGAATCAGCGCTAGTCGCTAATGCAACCGCTAGATTTTCTTCGGCACGATACAAGCTCATGCTTGGTCCTGAAGCAACAGAAGAAAGGCCGTAATCTTCGTTATTCGTCGCTCTAAACTGTTGCTCACTGCGTTGAATAATCATTTCATCAACCATGAATGCATGTTGAGTACTTAAGCTAGTACTTTCAGGGACATTTTGCTGGTTTTGATCGATAAGACGCAGAGTATAAGGGCCTTGTGATCTTAGTTGATTATCAAGATAAGCATCAACGACTACATAGTAGCTATCACTAACCGTCACTTGGATAAGCTCTGTTTTATTTGTGCCGATTGAACTAGCTACTTCAGTTTCGTCACTCACCCTATATAGGGAAAGATCAAAATCATTACTGCTTGTTTCCCAATCAGCAATTTCCAAAAACAAGGTTTGCCCAGCTTCCAAATCAACCCGATAGATATCTATCGAATCGTTCATATTAGCAAAGCGGTCACCGCTAACACCGGTAAAATGGCTAGCTAAATAGCCACTTACTACCGCAATAGGAGGGAGAACTTGAGCAGTACTAGCAGTATTATTGGACGAGTACAGCGCATTAGGGTCGTTCACATCGCTATCAACTACGGTGTTGGTAAGCACATTCGCGGTGCCACTTAGTGAGTAGCTAGGTCTATTGTCTACCACTGTAGATTCACCACCACCGCCGCCACAAGCCAACAAACTAACGACGAATAACAGTGTAAAAATCGTTTTCATATAATCCCTTACATCAACAACTGAGCTGCGCCCATGATATGCAATTAACGCACAAAATAGTATTCAAGCCCTAAGCTTTTCATCAAGCAATTATAACAAACCCTATGAAATAAGGAGAGGAAGCACAAAGTATTGGAAGGGTTACCGACCTAAAAGGGAAATAGGCCGGGTATTTACTGCGGCTAAACCTTTGGTTTATTGGGATCTAACAACTCATCGTCATTGATGTTAGCTTGTGCCTCTAACATTGCTTTTGGCACACTCCCCTTGGTAGGAACGCTTTTACCTTCTTGGCTAGTGCCAATAAGGCCGGCCGCAGACTGATTAGCGGCTGCCACTTGTAAACCACCTTCATTAACTATTTCAGCGCTGGCTAAAGCCGCTTGCTCAGCAAGTTCTTCAGCGGTAGGTAATACCTGAGTGGCACTTGGATCACCAGACAATCCGGCCACTAAGGCCGCAGCAATTCCTTGTCCTAGTTCAGTGAACTGCTTTTCAATATCAGCCTTCAATACGGTTTGCATTAAATCTGCTCCAGCCAAGCCAGCCTGAATGGGATTTCCGGTGGCTAAACCAAGACCAATATCCATAGCAGCAGGGGCAATGTCAGTAATTCCCACACCATTTTCTACCGCACCCGCTGTTTGGGCACTGCTAGCAACTTGTTCCGTTACCGGTTCTTTTTGGCTATCTGGAGTGAGCGCTTGCTTTAGCTTTTGACTAAAACTGGTATCAGTTTTCACTTCGCTAGGCTGCTGATTGCTGACATCAAGTAACTTAGGTTTGTAGGCTACGTCATTAGTAGCCAATGGCGTAGAACTATAAGATGTTGTCATGTTCCGTTCCTTTAGAATATCACTGTGAGCTGTCGGTAATCGCAAATGGATCGTTGTCCACTGCCACCAACACATCTCGTATTTGAATGTTTGCCATATCTGAAAAACGCTTGGTCGCTAACACTGCGCGGTCTGATTGCACCGACATCACCGTTAACTGAGTATCGTCTGCATTAAATATCGGGCCACGCAAGCCGCCATCTAAGTGCATCAAGTACTGCTGCCTCACCAGTTCAAACTTGTCACCTTTGCGCACGCCATTGGTTTGTCCAATATTAATCACCACCTGTCCGTTATATAAACCCACCACAGTGGCTAAACTTTGGCGGCAATACAGGGCATCCTCTACGTCTACAACCGCTTGGTCGATGTAAGAATCAATCAAGTTGCCATAGTCAGAAGACCAAAAAGTTTGTCCTGTTACGTCAAGTTTCATGGTGACATCAAATGGCCATTCTCGATTAGAGCCATAGCTCTTACGTAAGATTGTTTCGCCATTTATCCCGTCTATCACATATAACTTCACTTGAAAGTTACGCTGCTTAACAGTGCTCTTCATACCCAATAAATTGGTGCTTGTTTCGTTGTAGCTAGACATATCATTGATTTTGCCAAACAAGATGTATTGCACGTCGTATTGCGAAGATAGACTCCTCGCAACCTTCAACATTTGCGGCTCAATATCATTAGCGTAACGACCGTCAAAAGCGATTTGTCGGGTCATTAAATGCCGTGCGTCTACTCGCTTGCTCTTTAACTTGAAGCGGTGAAACAAGCGCTGAGATACTTCCTCAGGGGTACGATAAATACCACCAAGTTGTGCATGTTCGCGCTTTTGTAGCTGAAAAGGCCCAACAAACAGCGTTTTCGCATAACTGTCTTTTTCACAGGTATTAAGAGGAAAGATGTCAGCCGCAACCGTGACTGTCATTTGATCGTCTTCAATGGTCTCTACTAACAGCTTCATGTCATAAACTTCGCCATTAGTGCGCACCGTTAGCTCGTCGGTTTCTAATACTCCTGACTTCACTATCTGTAGCGACTTTACGCTTGCTCCACCTCGATACATCAGGGTAAGCAAAGCATCTTGAATCGCTTGTTGGCGCGCTTTATCCACTTGGCCGTCTACAATCTTGGCTTGGCCTTCGCCTTCAAACCACACGGCATAGCTAGGGGCGTTAACGCCCGCTAGCATTACCCATAGGCAGAAAGCCCTAATAAATAAGGACATTGGCTTTTCCTATAGTGGCCACATACTTCCACCCAAGAATGACGACAGCCAGCCTTGAGTTTGTACGTCAGCATGATCCCCGGTACCGCTAAACTCGATTCGAGCATCGGCTACTTGATAAGAACCAATAGAGTTGTTTTCACCAACATCAAGTGGTCGCACTATGCCAGTAAAGCGCATGTACTCTTTGCCGTTGTTTATTACCAACCACTTTTCACCCCGAACCACCAAGTTTCCGTTATTCAGTATGTCTACTACCGATACAGTAATGCGACCGGATAAGCGGTGGCGTTGGTTAGCATCAGAGGTTCCGTCAAAGTCTTGTTTCTGGCTCATCTCGAGTTCAACAACTTTGCCATTAATCGTTAGCGATCCGCCAGGCACAGTCACAGGGTCAAGTTTGTAGCTATTTTCTTTGGCAAGGTTTGAGCTAGCAGACTTAGTCGCCGTTGCCTCTTCTTCAAGCATCACTGTAATGGTATCGCCTAAGGCGAAAGGCGGCGTATAGCTATATAAACTGCGAGAGGTATTACTATTGAACATAGAGCCCGTAACAATCACTGGGTCGGCTGCTGGGCTAGGTTCAATTGGCGCATAAAAAGGGTCGTCAGGGATCGGAGAACGACTATCGGTACTCACCGTTACTTGGCGTTGGTTACGATCTTCTCTTTCTTGAACATCGTCAGCTACTTTTTCTACCCCGTCGACAATGGTTGAACATGCAGACAACAGTAATGTGCCGCATAACACTAAAAATCGGGAAATCATTGGTCTATTCCTACTTACGTTAGTTTCCGTTTACCACTTTCTTCCATTCGCTTTAACTTAGGCTCGAGCTTTTAGCTCAATTGTTATAATTAGTTACCTAAGTAAGCCTTAGGCTACAAATAGCAAAGCAAATGCCACTAACGTCAGTAGAAACATATCCTTACGAACATCTACATGACAAAAAATTCTGCTCAACCGACAACATTCCGTCGTTTTTGCCGCTTCTGGTTGGGCAGCCTAAAAAATGCAAATTAAATGCCATAAAATAACCAATCATCAGCATTTCATAATGTTTTTATAAAATCATATAAATTTTAATTCAGAACCGCCGATACAGCTTTAAGTGCCACAACATCTCTATTGAACGACTAAACCGCACTAATAATCGGCATTGATTACCCCAAACCGGATATTATTTGCCTAGTAATTCTACAATTCCGGCAATGCTTACCTCACGATAATCTAAAAAACCCGCAATAGATCCACAATTAGTCCGATGCCACTAGGCAACTATTTGCATTTAATGAAGCCACTTATTAACGGATAACACCTTTTAGCCCTGCGCCAAAATCCCCTCGACTTAAATTAATCAGAGACATCCTTCGATGCTCCTACCGACGTAACCTAGTACTGAGCTAAAGGCTTAAGACGGTATGACACTTTATAAAACAGAAGAGGATAAGGGATGGGGATAGATATTGATGGTGGCTATTTGCCTCGAGCGATAAATCGCAGGCAATAAAAAAGCCCGCTCATTGAGCGGGCTTAGTATTTGGCGCCTGGCGGTGGAACAGGTGCGCAG
>NZ_JAUORQ010000018.1:0-76436 GCF_030548085.1 Agarivorans sp. 2_MG-2023 | reverse complement strand
TGAAATTGGTAGACACAAGGGATTTAAAATCCCTCGTCTGAAAGGACGTGCCGGTTCAAGTCCGGCCCCGGGCACCAACTCTTCTTTGCATTATTCTCCCAGCTTTTCAGCTAACCTTTCATCTGTACTGTGATTCAAACTCTTCTCTAGTTTAGTTCCATCTGTTAATTCACCAATCATGTTCTCTAGACGTAATCTATAGTTAAACGCTAATTCATAGCGCGTAATAAGCAGGCTAGTCGTTCACTAAAGAAGCTAATTGGTGGTTGCTAGATCGCTTTTTAAGCACTTGAATCAACTCCCTTAAAAAATCCGTTGACTCATTTCTGTAATACGTTAAAGTACATCTCGCTTTCAGGCCTTAGGCCGATATTGTTAGCAACAAACGTGTCGCCCGGGTGGTGAAATTGGTAGACACAAGGGATTTAAAATCCCTCGTCTGAAAGGACGTGCCGGTTCAAGTCCGGCCCCGGGCACCAGTATTTAGAGTTGAAAATCTCGCTACTGCATAAGCGGTAACAAAAGAACTAATTTGTTAGTCCTTACCCAAGACTAATGAAGATAGGAATTAGTTAGCACTGCTTCAGTGTTGATTAAAGAATTAAGCGGCACTAGCTCAGTGTGGGTATAGAGGGTAGCGCAACCTTTGGTTGAACTATCGACACATTAAATAGTGATAAAGAATTAAGCGGCACTAGCTCAGTTGGTAGAGCGCAACCTTGCCAAGGTTGAGGTCATCAGTTCGAACCTGATGTGCCGCTCCAAAATTTGTAACGCTGTATGGCGGGTTGGCAGAGTGGCTATGCAGCGGATTGCAAATCCGTGGACCTCGGTTCGACTCCGGGACCCGCCTCCATTACAAAGTAAAGTTTCGCCCGGGTGGTGAAATTGGTAGACACAAGGGATTTAAAATCCCTCGTCTGAAAGGACGTGCCGGTTCAAGTCCGGCCCCGGGCACCAATTCAGAAAAGCCAGTAGCATTTGCTACTGGCTTTTTGGGTTTCTAATTCCCACAAAAATTATCTTTTTATTTAGTTTCACTGCTTTGGTGCGCGCTAGGTCGATATGCGCCAATTTGGTGCGCAAAGTTTCTTGTAATGACCTATCAAGTAC
Organism: Agarivorans sp. 2_MG-2023; assembly: GCF_030548085.1. Lineage (NCBI taxonomy): Bacteria > Pseudomonadati > Pseudomonadota > Gammaproteobacteria > Alteromonadales > Alteromonadaceae > Agarivorans > Agarivorans sp. 2_MG-2023. The sequence continues at coordinate 75,323 of NZ_JAUORQ010000018.1, read as the reverse complement.
CCAAAACTAGGTACTCATACTTTGGCATAGCGTTTGCTCTATTAACTATGCGACATGAGAGATGTATGGCTTTGCCACATCAAGAGCCGCCACTACAATTTGCAATAGACATCTAGGGTTCCGGCTGCAACGCAGTGTCTGGACCGAGAGTTGTCAACCTCATTAAGGGGTTACACGGAGGGATAAAAGCCCGGGAGATGACACTTAAATACGTCTCTCATGTTTTTATTTTAAGTGTACAACCACATTGAGGTGACCATGTTGAACTTAGTTAAATCTCCACTCCGTTCTTTGGCTTTAGCAGCCACTATTCTAAGTGCTAGTGTCATGAGCATTAGCTCAGCGCAAGCCGCCGATAAACCTACCTATAAACTTGCATGGACAATCTACGTGGGCTGGATGCCATGGGATTACGGGGCGGCTTCTGGCATCGTGCAAAAATGGGCCGACAAATACGACATCAATATTGAAGTAGTGCAAGTTAACGACTACATCGAATCCATTAACCAATACACTGCAGGCGGCTTCGACGCTACCGTAATGACTAACATGGATGCCTTAACCATTCCTGCAGCTAGCGGCATTGATTCTACGGCGTTAATTGTGGGTGACTTTTCAAACGGTAACGACGGCGTAGTGTTAAAAGGTAATAAGAGCCTAAAAGATCTGAAGGGCGAAAAAGTAAACCTTGTTGAACTCAGCGTTTCTCATTACTTATTAGCACGTGCATTGGAGTCGGTAGACTTAAAAGAGCGTGACATTAAAGTAGAGAATACTTCCGATGCAGACCTTGTTGCTGCATTTACTACCTCAGATGTAACGGCAGTCACCACGTGGAATCCACTGCTAAGCGAAATTACCTCAATGCCAGATACCAACATGGTGTTTGACTCTTCCAAGATCCCTGGCGAAATCATCGACCTGTTAGTTGTGCATACCGATACCCTAAATCAAGATCCTAAATTGGGTAAAGCGCTAACCGGCGCTTGGTACGAAATTATGGCTACTATGTCGGGCAGTGACGAAGCAGCGATTAAAGCGCGCAGCTTTATGGCCGAAGCATCGGGTACAGATTTAGCGGGTTACGATGCTCAATTAGCCTCTACCAAAATGTTTTACGAAGCAAAAGAAGCGGTAGATTTTACCAATAGCGCTACCTTGCCATCTACCATGGCTAAAGTGGCTGAGTTTTCTCATCACCACGGACTGTTAGGTGAAGGCGCTCCAGATGCTAGTTTCATTGGTATCGAAACGCCATCGGGTACCTATGGTGACAGCGCAAATGTAAAACTACGCTTTACCTCTGAGTACATGGACATGGCGGTTCAAGGCAAACTATAAGGCCGTTCTATGACTCGACTAATTAATAAAAAGCCTAGCCGAATTACTCGGCTGCTGTTGGGCTTACTTCCTTTCATTGTGTTGATTGTGCTGTACATGATGGCATCGCAAGCCCGTTTGGTAGATAACCCAAATGACAAGCTATTGCCGGCAATGTCTAGCTTTGTAGACGCAATAAACCGCATGGCCTTTGAGCCAAGCAGACGTAGTGGCGAATACTTAATGTTGGCCGACACCTTAGCTAGCTTGAGTCGCTTAGCGATGGGAGTAGGGATTAGCGCACTGATTGCCTTAATCGTAGGTGTGGCTAACGGTATGGTGCCCTTTGTACGTGCGCCATTATCACCTTTGGTTACAGCTTTGTCGTTAGTGCCTCCCATGGCAATACTACCGATTTTGTTCATTGTGTTTGGTTTGGGTGAGCTATCCAAAGTGATGTTAATCATCATTGGAATTTGCCCAATTATGATTCGTGATTTACAGCTGCGAACCGATGCCTTGCCGCCAGAACAAATTCTTAAAGCACAAACCTTGGGAGCATCAAGCTGGCAAACCATTATTGCCATCGTTGTGCCGCAAATACTGCCCAAATTAATTGAAGCAGTGCGTTTAACCCTTGGCAGTGCGTGGCTGTTTTTGATTGCAGCTGAAGCCATTGCCGCTACCGAAGGTTTAGGCTATCGCATCTTTCTGATTCGTCGTTACCTCGCCATGGACGTTATTTTACCTTACGTGCTTTGGATTAGTTTGCTGGCTTTTGTAATGGATTGGCTGTTACGCAAGCTGTCGCAACATGCGTTTACTTGGTACCACACTGCACAAGGAGACGCGTAATGGCTACCCCCATCATACAAGCCAAAGATGTATGGAAAGAATACGGCGATAACGTAGTGTTAGAGCGAATCAACCTGAGCGTAATGGAAGGCGAGTTTGTGAGCATTGTTGGCGCATCTGGCTGTGGTAAGTCTACGTTTTTAAACTTGCTACTGGGCAACGAAAGCGTTAGCCGAGGCCAGTTATTGCTTAATGGCGACATACTACCAAACGAGCCCGGACCAGAGCGCGGTATTGTGTTTCAAAAGTACTCGGTGTTTCCTCACCTAAGTGCAGTGCAAAACGTCATGTTAAGTGATGTATTTGCCGAGTCGCCTTTTGTTAGTCGCTTGTTTGGTAAAGCGAAGCAACAAGCCTATACCCAAGCAATGGCGATGTTAGACAAAGTTGGCTTAAGCCACGCGGCACATAAATATCCTGCTGAATTATCGGGTGGTATGCAGCAACGATTAGCCATTGCTCAAGCCTTAATGAAAAAACCAAAAATTTTGTTATTAGACGAACCTTTTGGTGCGTTAGACCCTGGTATTCGTAAAGACATGCACAAGTTAGTGCATCAACTTTGGCAAGAACACAAACTCACTATTTTTATGATTACTCACGACTTATCTGAGGGCTTTAGCCTAGGTAATCGGCTGTGGGTATTTGATAAACACCGTCACGATGCACAGCACCCAGAGCGTTTTGGTGCTCAAGTTACTTACGATATCCCCATTGCAAAAGACATCCAAAATCTGTCTTTTACCGAGGATATGAAACCGATTATCGATGCATCTGTCGCGTAATAAGGACAAATTATGACCTCATCAACCCAAGACATTATTTATCAAGAAACCATCGCAGGAGCGGCTCATTGGTCGGTTACTGTGCCTGCGGGTAAAATCCTACGTTTTATTAATACCAGCGGGAAAGCCAATGTTAGCCTGTTGTTTCACAATCCAAAAGACTTGCTAGAGCGCTACAATGCGCCGGATACGCTTAAGTGTCAGCACACCTTCAAACTGACTAAAGGCAACTGTTTATATTCGGACATGGGCAGAATATTTTGCTCAATCGTTCGAGACGATAGCGGCTGGATAGACAGCGTAGGTGGTTTAGCCAACAAGCAAAAAGTCGCCGCCAAGTGGGGCGAGCGTAGTTATCAGACCCAAGGTAACCAGTGGCTACAAAATGGTTACGACAGCATGTTGGTCGAGCTCGCCAAATACGGCTTAGGCAAGCGTGATATGGCGGCCAACCTAAACTTGTTTAGCAAAGTTGCAACAGACGCCGAAGGCAACCTGCAGTTTGATGAACAAGCGAGTAAGGCTGGCGATGTCATTGAGTTGCGATTCGAAATGGACACATTGGTGCTCATGTCTACCTGCCCACACCCTATGAACCCCGCTAGTGACTATCCCAACCATCCAGTAAGCGTAGAGATGTGTCAGGCGGAGAGCGTGAGTCAAGATGATTATTGCCGCAACTTTAGGCCAGAGAATGGTCGAGGTTTTGAAAACACTGAACGTTATCGCTGCGAAACAACGCAAGCCAGTTGTTGTGTTGCTTAAGTATTGGGACTAAAAGGAAAAAATGATGATTAAAACAAGCCAGTTAGTAGCCGATGACGCCACGCTACGCGATGTAGTTCCAGCCGGTGACTATTACATGAAAGTGCTAAAAGCCAGTCAAACCCTGCGTATTTTAGACTTAGAAGGTAACCAAGCCGCCGATACCCTGTTTTATAACGCTAACGATCCTAGCGAACGTTACAGCGCTATGGACACCATTCGTGAACAAGGCAATGTGTATTTAACGGCGGGCACGACCTTAGTGTCAAACCTAGGCCGCGAGATGCTCACCATTACTGCAGACACCTGTGGCCGACACGATACCCTCGGCGGCGCTTGTGCCACCGAAAGTAATACCGTGCGTTACGCCCTTGAGAAAAAGTGCATGCACGCCTGCAGAGACAGCTGGTTATTGGCCGTGGCCGAAAACGATCAATATGGCTTAACCAAGCGCGATATTACCCACAACATTAACTTCTTTATGAATGTGCCCGTGACTGCCGAAGGCGGTTTGAGCTTTGCCGATGGGATTAGTGGCGCAGGTAAGTACGTTGAAATGCGCGCCGAGATGGATGTGATTGTTTTACTGTCTAACTGCCCACAACTTAACAACCCTTGTAATGCCTATAACCCAACACCAGTAGAAATGCTGATATGGGATGCTGCATAAGCAACACGCTCCACATTAAGGCTAGGGACGACCCTAAACACGCCTTTACTAATAAGCCGGGACGACCCGCAGTTCTCAGGTGACACTATGTTCGAAAAAGTATTGATAGCCAACCGCGGCGCGATAGCTTGTCGGATCATTCGAACCCTCAACTCAATGAATATTGCCAGCGTTGCACTCTACAGCGAAGCCGACGCCGACAGTTTACATATTAGCCAAGCGTCTGAGGCCCATTGCCTAGGCGCGGGCTCAGCCAGCCAAACCTATCTTAATATCGACAAAATTTTTGCCATCGCCAAACAAAGTGGCGCGCAGGCGATTCACCCTGGTTACGGCTTTTTAAGTGAAAACCAAGAATTTGCCCAACGTTGTGAAGAACAAGGTTTGGTATTTCTAGGCCCCACGGCAGAACAAATGAATGCCTTTGGCCTAAAACATCGAGCGCGTGAATTGGCCGAGCAAGCCAAGGTGCCTTTATTACCAGGCAGCGGCTTGTTAGATGATTGCGAGCAAGCACTTAGCTGTGCCGAGGGGCTGGGTTACCCGGTTATGCTAAAAAGTACTGCCGGTGGTGGTGGTATAGGTATGCAGCGCTGCGACAGTGCAGAGCAACTAAGCCAAGCATTCGACAGTGTTAAACGCCTTAGCGAGAACAACTTTAGTAATGCGGGTTTGTTCTTAGAAAAATTTATTACTCAAGCACGCCACATAGAAGTGCAAGTGTTTGGTAACGGCGAAGGTGAAGTACTCACCATGGGCGAGCGAGATTGTTCGGCGCAGCGCCGCAACCAAAAAGTGATTGAAGAAACGCCGGCACCCAACTTAAGCCAAGCAATTCGAGAACAGCTACAGCAGACCGCTAAACAACTCACCCAAAGTGTTAATTACCGCAGTGCAGGTACCGTAGAGTTTGTATTTGATCAGCAAAGCCAAGCCTTTTACTTTTTAGAAGTGAACACCCGCCTGCAGGTAGAGCATGGCGTTACCGAGATGGTATTTGGCGTAGATTTAGTCAAATGGATGATTGAGCTGGGTTTTGCTCAGTCGTGTAACAAAAACTATCCGCTAAGTGACAAAGCCGAGGGCTTACAACCCACAGGTCACGCAATTCAAGTGCGTTTGTATGCCGAAGATCCTAATAAAGATTTCCAGCCTAACGCGGGTTTATTAAGTCATGTTAGTTGGCCAAAGGCAGAAGAACTCGGTTTAGCCAGCGATGAGCAACTGCGGATTGATCACTGGATCGAAAGTGGCGTAGAAGTCTCACCGTTTTTTGACCCCATGTTAGCTAAAGTGCAGTTTCATGGAGCTGATAGAGACACAGCCATCGCCGGTTTAGCTCGCTCGCTTGTTAGCTGCCAAGTGTATGGCATTGAGCACAACTTAGCGTACTTGCAGCAGTTGCTTAAACTGCCCGCACTTCAGCAAGGTACTTTGCTTACCTCTAGCTTAAACAGCTTTGCCTACAAGCCAAATACTATTGATGTATTAAGCGCAGGCACGCAAACCACTATTCAAGATTATCCCGCTCGTACCGGGTACTGGGATATTGGCGTACCGCCATCTGGCCCAATGGATGCGCAAAGCTTTCAGTTACTAAATCAACTATTAGGTAACCAAAGCGATGCAGCAGGGCTAGAGATTACTCTGCAAGGCCCAACGCTGCGTTTTAACCAAGATAGCTTAGTGGCCATAGGCGGGGCAGATATAGAACTAAGCCTAGACGGGCAACCACGAGCAATGTGGCAAGTATTTAAAGTGCTGGCAGGGCAAAGCTTGGCCTTAGGAAAAGTTAAAGGCGCAGGCGCGAGATCGTACCTCGCTATTAGTGGCGGCTTGCAATGTCCTGAATACTTAGGCAGTAAATCTACCTTTACTCTAGGTCAGTTTGGCGGGCATGCGGGTCGAGCGTTACGCAGCGGAGACGTATTACAACTGCCTGTGATTAACGATGTTAAGCACCTGAATGAATTTATAGTGGGCCGAGCGTTAGAGCAAGCGCCCAGTATTCAGCAACATTGGACTATTCACGTTATTTACGGCCCGCATGGCGCGCCTGATTTTTTTACCGATGACGATATTACGCAGTTTTTTGCTGCCAAGTGGAAAGTGCACTTTAACTCTAGCCGAACTGGCGTGCGTTTAATCGGGCCAAAACCTGAATGGGCACGCACAGACGGCGGTGAAGCTGGCTTGCATCCGTCTAACATTCACGACAATGCTTACGCCGTTGGCAGCATCGATTTCACTGGTGATATGCCAGTAATACTAGGACCCGATGGCCCAAGTTTAGGCGGCTTTGTTTGTCCGGCTACCATCATTAAAGCTGACTTGTGGAAAATGGGTCAACTTAAAGCGGGTGACGAAATAAGCTTTATTCCGGTCACTATTCCACAAGCCGAGCAAGCAGAGCGTCAGCAGCTAGAATGCATTAGCCTAGGCAAAGCCTACAATACCGCCATTAGTGCTTCGCCGATCACCACACCCGTAGTTAAAACCTTGGCCGCTGAGTTATATGGCGAAAAAGTGGTTTACCGCCCAGCAGGTGAAGACTATTTACTGATTGAATATGGCCCGCAACGCCTAGATATAGCACTGCGTTTTCGGGTTCATGCCTTAATGCTGAAGTTACAAGAACTGGCGGTAAGCGGCATTCAAGAATTAACCCCGGGCATTCGCTCCTTGCAGGTGCATTACAACAACCTTGAGCTGCCTCTAAGCAAGCTGCTCGACATTCTTGAACAAGCAGAAGCCAGCCTTGGCGATATTAATCAGCTCAGTGTGCCAGCGCGAGTAGTGCATTTACCTCTGTCGTGGGACGACGAAGCCACCCGTTTAGCGATTCAAAAGTACAACGATGTAGTGAGAAAAGACGCGCCGTGGTGCCCCGACAATATCGAGTTTATTCGTCGCATTAACGGCCTAGATACTGTTGAACAAGTTAAAGACATCGTATTTAACGCCAACTACTTGGTCATGGGTTTGGGCGATGTATACCTTGGCGCACCCGTGGCTACGCCAATTGATCCGCGTCACCGCTTGGTCACCACTAAATACAACCCCGCGCGCACCTGGACACCAGAAAATGCGGTAGGTATTGGCGGCGCATATTTGTGTGTATATGGCATGGAAGGGCCGGGGGGCTATCAGTTTGTAGGTCGCACCTTGCAAATGTGGAATCGCTATCGCAGTACCTCTGAGTTTACCAAACCTTGGTTGCTGCGTTTTTTCGATCAAATTAAGTTTTACCCAGTCAGTGCTGACGAGCTTAAGCAAATTCGTAAAGACTTCCCGCGGGGCGATTACCCACTAAAAATTGAAAAAACAGCGTTTAGCTTAAAGGGTTATCAAGCCTTGCTAGATGAACAGCAAGAAAGCATTCAAGCCTTTAAGTTAAACCAACAAGTCGCCTTTGAAGCAGAGCGTCAGCGCTGGGAAGAAACAGGCCAAGCTAACTTTGTGGCTGAACAGCTTAACGAACAAACCGACACCGACGACGTATTAGAAGATTCGGAACTCGCTATCGAGAGCCACGTAGCCGGAAACCTATGGCAAGTAATGGTAGAGCCTGGGCAAGAGGTTAAATCAGGGCAAGTAGTGGCAGTACTCGAAGCCATGAAAATGGAGCTGGAAGTACTCGCGCCAGAAAGCGGCACCATAAAACAGCTTAATCAAATTCAAGGATCACAAGTGCATGCAGGGCAGCGCTTAATGATTATGGAGACCTTATAATGAATAGTACTTACACCATTTCACAATTGCGTAAGGCCTACCTAAACAAGCAGTTTAGCGCCAAACAGTTTTTGCAGCAGCAGTTAGCGGCAGTAAACAACGACACTAACAATTGTTGGATATCTCTGATTAGTGAACAACAGCTTAATCATTACCTAGACACGCTAGAGCAGCAAAACATCGCCGACCTGCCGCTTTACGGCGTGCCGTTTGCCATTAAAGACAATATCGATTTAGCAGGTTTAACCACCACCGCAGGCTGTAAAGAATATGCCTTTCAACCTAGCGAAAGCGCTTTTGTGGTTCAGCAGTTAATTGCTGCAGGCGCAGTACCTTTAGGCAAAACCAACTTAGATCAGTTTGCTACGGGTCTTGTGGGTACACGCAGCCCTTGGGGAGCAGTAAAAAACAGTTTTGATGAGAGCTATATCTCAGGCGGGTCTAGTTCTGGCAGCGCAGTAAGTGTTGCTAAAGGCCAAGTGTGTTTCTCATTGGGGACCGACACCGCTGGCTCGGGCAGGGTGCCAGCCGCACTCAATAACATACTAGGTTTAAAAGCCACTAAAGGATTACTCAGTTGCAGCGGCGTGGTTCCTGCTTGTAAGAGCTTAGATTGTGTCACCTTATTTGCTCATACCACCGATGACCTAAACCTATTGCTAGACGTAGCGGGTGAATATGACGCCAAGGACTGTTACGCAAGGCCAAACCAAGCCGATAACACAATAAACCATTATCAGCCCTTAAGCGAACTGACTGGTTTAAAGATTGCCGTGCCTAAAGCCGAGAACCTTGCCTTCTTTGGCAATGCAGCTACCGAACAGTTATTTGGCGAAAGTTTAGAACAGCTACGTCGATTAGGGGCTGAGCTGGTGGAGATTGATTTTGAACCTTTCTTAGCCGCAGCAAAGTTACTTTATGAGGGCCCATGGGTGGCTGAGCGATACGCTGCCATCGAAGCATTCTTCGAAAAAGATCCCAGCCAATGTTTGCCGGTAATCCAAACCATTATTGGCGGCGCAAAACAGCACGACGCAGTGGGCGCTTTTAAAGCCTTTTACCAGCTACAAGCCTATAAAGTAATATGTGATCAAGTAGTGAAGCAGTTTGACGCCATTGTTACGCCAACGGCTGGCAGCAGCTACACCATAGAAGCTTTAAACCAAGATCCAATTCAACTTAACTCCAACATGGGTTACTACACTAACTTCATGAATTTGTTGGATTACAGCGCCATATCTGTACCTGCAGGTTTTTACCAAAACCCGCAAGGCAAGCAACAAAGCTTTGGCATTACCTTATTTAGTAGCGCTTATGCCGATAGGCGTTTACTCAGCATGTCGGCCTTAATCCAGCAAGACAACGGTTTTGCGCTGGGCGCGAGCAAGCAGCCTTTACCGACCCTAGACGCTGTAGCGCCTTGCGAAGACCAGATGATGGAATTGGCTGTATGTGGCGCCCACTTGTCGGGTTTACCGCTCAACGGCCAGCTCACCGAGCGAGCTGGGCAGTTAATAAAAGCCACTCATAGCGCAGCAGTGTATAAGCTTTATGCCTTAGCCGGTGGACCACCAGCCAGACCAGGAATGATCCGCGATGAGCAAAACGGCGTCGCCATAGAAGTAGAAGTATGGCGACTACCAAAACAACACCTAGGTAGCTTTTTGCAAGGCATTCCACACCCACTGGGGTTAGGTAAAATAGAACTTGCAGACGGCACTTGGGTTAACAGCTTTATCTGCGAAGGTTATGCAGCAGCAACAGCCAAAGATGTCAGTGAGTTTGGTGGCTGGCGAGCTTACCTAGCCAGCTTGTAACAAGCGGTAGTAAAACGTTAAATCAAGATCAAAGCACTGGGTAATTACCCGGTGCTTTTTACTTTCCTTCTTTCTCCAGCAACTTGCATACTTTCATCATGAGTTTTTTGTCAATGTATTGGCTAGCTTGCTGAATCCAATATGCTTTAGTGATAATATTGATTTTAGAAAAGAGGGGGATTTCCTTGTTTAAATAAGGGGATTTTCCTTTTAAAAGCTATTATACGTCAATCGCAGAGAGTTCGAATGTCCAATTTAAAATTAGTTCCTGAGTTGTATTGTGAAAACATTGAAGTGACTAAAAAATTCTATGTTGAGGTTTTCGGTTTTGAAGTTAAATATGAAAGAGTTGAAGAACAATTTGCATATTTCACTTTAGGTGGTGTTGATATAATGGCTGAAGGAATCAATGGAGTTGGTCGTAGGTGGCTCACTGATAAAATGGAAAAGCCATTTGGTAGAGGTGTAAATTTCCAATGGGATGTTTCTGAAATTGATGATCTATATTCTAGAGTAAAGGCATCAGTACCTGATTCTATTTACCTTGAAATGGAAGCTAAAGAATACCAATGTGCAGAACACCTTGCTATACAAAAGCAATTTATCGTGCAAGATCCAGATGGTTACTTATTTAGGTTTTGTTGCGATAATTCAAATGTATAAAAAATTAAAGGGGTTAGAGTGAAATTAAAATACCTAGGAAAATATATTTTTCACGTTTTTATGATGGTAAGATTAAGTGAATCAGGCTCCTTTTATACTTAGTTATTTAAAAGTGCTTACTGTTGCTAATGTATCTGAATATTAAACTATTAGCGCTGAGCCTTAATTACGCTTAGTAAAATTTCATAAATTATTGTACAGGACTAGAATATGGAAATTATAGCGCCTCTCATAAGCATATTAGGTGTAATGAGCCTTGGCATAATTAGCCCTGGTCCAAGTTTTGTATTAGTGGCTCGAACGGCAGTAGCCAACTCAAGAGCCGATGGTTTAGCAACGGCTCTAGGTATGGGAGTTGGTGCTCTATTTTTTGCAGCTTTGGCTCTTTTGGGATTACAAGCAGTATTGTTGAGCGTTCCTACTCTATACATGGTGTTAAAAATACTAGGCGGAGCCTACTTATTCTACCTTGCTGTTGTAATATGGCGAGGATCAAAACAGACTGTTGATATTGTTGATGGCTCGGGTGAAAAGCCAAGTAAAGTTTACCAATCATTCAAAATAGGATTGGTTACTCAACTAAGCAACCCTAAAACAGCTATTTTCTATGGAAGTGTTTTTGCAGCTCTACTTCCTGCCGATTTGTCTATTTCATTGATACTGCTCTTAGCTCTAATGTTATTTATACTTGAGGCTGGCTGGTATTCTATCGTTGCTTTAGCGCTGTCTTCAAATACTCCTAGAAAAGTATATCTAAATTTAAAGACGATTCTTGACCGTGTGGCAAGTTTTATTATTGGTGGCTTAGGTTTTAAACTAATTATTAGAGCGAGCTCGAAATAAAGCTCTAATAATTAAGAGTAGGTGTAGTGAAAGGGGGCGTGGTCGAATTAAATTTCCTAATTGAAAGGAGATTGAAGTACGAAGATCAGGGTTGACTACCAATCAGCTTGTTGGCCTTTCAGTCTTGAAGTAAAAGGGGTCAGAGTCAATTTAAACAAAGGTGCTAAATGCAAAAAAATGGTGAGTCCTGTGAGGTTGGAATTAAGCGTAGAAATATTCTTTCTAAATATTTTGTGTTGACGTCAAATTCGGTCATGTCTCAAGATATATTAGTAGAAGAATTTGGTAATTACTCTTACAAGATAACTAGTAACGGTATTGTTACTTCAACTATCTCTATAAGCTGTGGTTTTAAAATTTTTGGAAAGGAGTTTGTTGTTTCTCCCAATTCTAAATTGTTTGTAGTCAAAAGCTCAGATGGTGACTTTATAGAAATCGAGCCTTTAGAAAACGATAAATGGTTCACTTTTACAACAAAGCTCACTGTTAGACTTTCTAATGATGACGTGGTGATGGTAAATTATCGAGGTGGGTGGCTTAACAATGAGGGGCTTCATATAGAATGTGCTCAATTCTGTAATAATAAAGAACCAGAGTATTTGGCCGATATTTTAACCTTATGTCTAGCGTTTATACATCGATACGATAGCCAAACAGACTAAACTCTCCAGGAATATAGATTCCTTAAAACAATGCGTTAAAACCAGCCTGACACCAGCACAAGGGGATATTAAATATGAAAGCAAGCCACACAGGTTTTAACCCAGAATACCAAGAAGACGCCCCCAGCATTGAAGAGGTAGCTGAGCTTAAGGGCTATGCAGTTATTGAGTTTGGTGCAACCTGGTGTGGCCATTGTAAGGCCGCTGCGCCTGCTATTGAACCGGTGTTATCTAAGGCCGGTTTACCACACATAAAAGTGTTTGACGGTAAGGGAAAGCGCTTAGGTCGTTCGTTTAAGGTAAAGCTTTGGCCAACTTTAATTTTGCTTGAGTCTGGCAAAGAAGTAGCGCGTATAGTGAGGCCGGTAGAAACTGAAGAAGTAATCGCTTTATTGGCAAATATAAAGGCCTAAATTTTACCCGCTGGCCTTATCAGTACTGGATGCTTAACTCGCCAATTGTGGGGGAGAGCGGCATATAGTTAACAAGCACTAAGCTTTACTGTTTAGCCAGTGAGGCTCAAACCTCATTTAATGATTTTTAGGCGGCTCGCTGTAATCGCAATATCGTTCTATTTGTGGAGTTGTTACTGTTTTAACTTGATAAGCAGTAGACGTTTAACCTTAAGGATAAGTTATGTTTAGTCACGTGATGATTGGTACCAATGATCTGACACGTTCGAAAGCTTTTTATGATGAAATTATGTTGGTACTCGGATACAACAAAGGCGTGATAGACCCCAAAGGGCGTTGTATGTATGCCACCGCGTCCGGAGTATTGGGCCTGACTAAACCTATCGATGGTGAAGCCGCTAGTATCGGCAACGGCATGACCGTTGGCTTTATTGCCAGTAGTCCAGAGATTATAAATGAGTGGCATCGCGTAGGGTTAGCACACGGCGGAACAGCGATTGAAGATCCGCCGGGGGTGAGAGGTAAAGCGCCTCGCCAGCTTTACTTGGCTTACTTACGTGACCCAGACGGCAACAAAATATGCGCCACTCATTTTATACCTAATGAATAATTCGCCGCTTTAAAATAACAAAACCAGCCATGCTAGCCACTGGTTTTGTTGTAGTTACCTCTGCCTAACTTCTTTTAGTCGCTTGAGTTGTTAAGCGGTTGGTGGTTAAGAAGGGCTAAGTGTTAGGGTTTTGCTTTCCCTTGCTGTTGAGCTTTAGCCTTTTCCCTTTAGCGGCAAGTACTGAAAACACCGTACACGCCGCCGCAAATAGGGCGATGGTAATAATTGGCCATTGCCAGTTGCCACTGCTTGTGTGAATAAAGCCAATTAACGATGGGCCTGTAGCCGCTAACGCGTAACCAATGCTTTGAGACATGCCCGACAAAGCAGCCGCTTGCTGAGTATTAGAGGTTTTATGGCCGATAAAACTTAGCGCAATAATAAAGGTAGAGCAGTTACTTAAACCAAATAACCCCACCCACATAATGGCCAAATTAGGCGCCACTATCGTGCCAAGTAAACTGAATACAACGCCAGAAGCACACAGGCCTATAAGCAAGGCATGGTTGCGTACTCTTGCCAAAATAGGCATGAGTGCTAAGCCAGGCACCATGGTAGAAAACTGCAAAAAACCGTAAATATAGCCAGCATCTAATTCGCTGTAGCCAACGTCGTTAAGGATTTTAGGCAGCCACCCGGCAAAAGCATAAAAGGTGAACGAGTTAATACCTAGCGCTAAGGTTACAAACCAGGCCACTGGCGAGCGTAAAAGAGAGGACAGCGGCGTATGCTCTGTTGCGTCTTTTTCGCTTTGGTGTTGCTGGGATTTTGACTGAGCAGATAAGCTTGGTAACCAAAACATTAGTGCTGCAATTGGAAAAATGAGGGTAAAAGCCAGCGAAAACTGCCAACCAAAAAACTGGGCAGGCGCTTGATGAGATAAGGGTACCATTAAGCTTGCAGCCAATGTAGAGCCTACACCCATAACAAAAATGTATAGCGATGAGACTTCAGAAATTCGCTCTGGGAAAAACTTTTTCACTACCGCAGGCAACAATACATTACCAAAGGCAATACCGGCACCCAGGATCACCGTTCCTAGATAAAGAGGCGATACATTGCCCAATGAACGAACCACTATGCCAATTGCTATACAGATTAAAGATACTACCAGCGCTTTCTCTAAACCTATGCGATGGGAGAGCTTAGGCGCCATTGAGGAGAACACGGCTAAAGAGATTAAGGGTAGGGCGGTAATAAACCCAGCCTGTGACGCTGTTAGCGATAGGCTTTCCATCACTTGCTCTAATACCGGCGCTAGGCTGGTAAAAGGTGCACGTAAATTAAGGGCAACTAAAAATACGCCCAATAGCGTAATTAATGTAGATGGTAAAAAACGTGGCATGACAGCATAGGCAAGATAAAGAATAGATTTTACATCAAATTGCTTAATTTGTAATACATATTTACTAAGCCATTGTTTAATCTTTGTTTTACTCTGTCATTAGAAGTGATTAGTTATATCAATGTAGTTGTGAAGTGGATGTTGTAACATCAAGCTTCCCTGCAGGAAGCTTGATGTATTTACGGTTATTTAAAAGTAAATTGCTGATTATCTCCGTTGTAACAAGACCACTGTACTAGCGGTGTTCCATTCGTGGTGGCTTTACCTTCGGCATCGATACATTTATTACTTTTTCGAGCGATTAGCTCATACCTGCCATTGTCTTTCGGGTTTATCTTCCAATGTTGGTTTTGGTTGTTTGGCATACAGCTCCATTGTTGCACCTTCGCTCCATCGGCGGTTGACCCATTGTCTAAATCAACGCACTTATCGCTTCGTTGAGATTGAATGAGGTACCACCCATCGCTGACAGGAACAAATTTGAAACGTTGATTAAGGTTGGACGTATTACAATCCCATTGTTGATAACCGGTGCCGTTAGCGGTGTTGCCACCGGTTAAGTCGAAACAGCGCCCACTGTGGGCGAGTTCTAGGTTGGTCCAATCGCTTGGAATGGCACTACCGTTTTGATTTTCGCTAACCACCACCCGTTGGTTGAGTATGTCATGTGCTTCGCGCCAGGTTTGGCCTTCAGGTATTAACATGGCTCTAAACTCGTAGTCGCCACTGGGGATATCGCTAGGTACCTCAAAACCAAACCACGTGTTTTTATTGCTTGCCGAGTAAACCACTTTTTGTTGTTTTGCCACTGATGCCCAGGTGGTACGACTGACCAAGTGCAGTTCTAGGTTTTGTTGGGCGTTTGCCGAGTAATTAACACCGACAGATAGTTGCTGCCCAGCATTGATGGTTGCCGGAACAGTTATGCTGCTTAAGCTGTTATCTGCGGTGGCTTGTTGGCTGGTTTTTACCAGATAAACATCATAAGGCGCTAACTCAAAATCTTGAGATAACATATTGCCTGTCACTAAATCTTTTACTTTATTAGGAAGCTCTAAACGCAGTTTACGCTTGTCTTTACTCACGTTAATGATGGACAGGATCGTGTCGCCGTTGTTGTCGGTTGCTTGGCGAACAAACACTCCATAAGCCGCTTGGTTTTGCATATCGGTTATTTGGAAATCTACCACTCGCTGCTTAGCTAAAGCGTTAACATTGCTAGCGAGTTCGTCTGCCATGTCATACACGCCGCTAAAGGTAATATCGGCGTAAGAGGGCATTTGTGGTTGATTACGTTGCTTGCCGTGTTGGTTCTTAACAAAGGACGCTTGACGATCAACCAGTATCTTTTCAGCGGCATTATCTTGCAGTGCTTTATATTCCCAATAACTTAGATACGGTGTGGGCGGTATAATGATCACGTTGTTTGCGCCTACGTTGCTTAACTCTGACGCGGTTGTGAATCCTACATCTACATTCAACATTTTAAGTGCTTCGTACACTTTGGTGAGTTTGCCAATGTAGCTGCCGTCTTGAATGGCTGAATCTTCAGAATAGAAAATACGGAATGTTGTGTCGTAATCGACCAGTTGGTTGAAACTGTCGGTATGAGCGTTTAGCTCTTTCATGGTGCGGCCGTAGGCATCCATCACAAGGGGTTGGGTGGTTGGCTCTGACACAAATATTGAATTTACGCTGCTTGGATCACCGTCGTCTTTGCGGCCCCATACCCAAGCGGTATTCATTTTCATACCGTGGGTGTGGGCTAACCAAAGGCTTGCGCGTACGTAGTTGGGTTCCATGTCAAAGTGTTGCCATTCGGCCGATAAGCCATGCCACTCAGAATCATAGAATGGTTTGTTAGGGGCGATGCTGCGGTAAAAGTCTAAGCCTCGAGATTGCTCTACCCATTCAATGCTGTAGCGCTCTCTAAATTCAAACTCTTTGTTTTTAAAGTTAACTAAATCTTTTGGACCCATACTAAAATCTGAACCCATTACATCTTGCAGCTTGGCCAGTGCTTCAATGTCGATGCCATGGTCTCGCCATTCTGAACTCATGATCCAGCCCAGTATTTTAATGGTGACTTTGGCTTGAGGATCGTGCTGCTGAACGTTGCGTTTTAAGAAACTGAACCACTCGGTAACACGCGCCATGTTAAATTTGCACCAATCGTACCAAATGGGGCCACCTTGTAGGGATTTAGCAATTGGCAACACTAAGCCGTTTTTAGCTTGCGTAAAATTGGCATATTGAGTGCCATAGCTTTGGTTTAAATCGCTAATGCTACTGTACTTTTGTTGTAGCCAATCTTGGTATTTTTGTTTGGTGGTGGCAGATACCCCGTTGTCGGCTAACCAGCCGCCCTCGCGGGTAGAAAAGTGTGGTTCGTTAGCTAACAAGTGAACTCTTGTGCCTTGACCAGCTTGATCTTTGGTGCCAGGAATATAGTGCTGCATGAGTTGTTGATACCAACTGCGAATGCTGCTGTTGTCTATATCGAAGGGCACAAAGTATCGGCCAGTTTCAAAGGCTTCTGGCGCGGCATTTTTTTGCCAAGTGCTGGCGTTATAACCCAAGAAGAATACTTTGGGATCCATGTACTTACTGTTTTGTTTTTGCAGTTCTTCTACTGCACCGCTAACCGACCAACTGTGTAAGCCACCGCTTTCTTTTAGTTCTGCTACTGGGTAGTAATCGCCGCCAATACGACCAAAGGCATCAATGTAATTGTCTTCACTGGGTAGCCAATTAAAGCTACTAGGATAAACGGCTTGGTCATTAATAGTGAACTTGTCACCTTTGAGAACAACTGGCCCAGAGCTAAAGTCGAAAGGTGTTTGTAATACCAAGCTGCCATTCATTTGGGCTTGCAGCTCTTCTACGGCACGCTCAGCGACGGTGATACTGTCTTTTAGTTCTTCAAAGGGAATGTTTTGTGCGTAGTTGTTTGGAATGAATTCATTCCACCAAATAGCGTCAATTTTAGCTTGAATAACTTGCGGGTTTTGCCGATCAAATTCGGCGTATCTAAGAAATAGATCAATGACCACTTTAGATACATTGGCGTAGTCGGTGTTAAGGCCTTGTTGCTCGGCTTGATTGATGGTTTGAATAAGTTGAGTGCGCGCGGTTTGTGCTTGCGACTTAAGCTGCTGATAGCTGGTGTCGTTGGTCGCATCGCCCCATTGCCAGGCATTGGCGGCAGGCACACTAAGGCTTAGCGCTAACAAACTGCTAGTACTTAGTTTTACTAAGCGTGAGTGACATGTGGTAAAGCTAAACGTTTTCATTGGTTTAGTTATCCTTTTTAATCGCTCCTTAGCGCTAACTCGAAAACAACATAGTAGAACTAAGGCTATTGTATTTGGGTGCTTAAAAAAACGCCGCACAGGGATGCGGCGTTTTGCTTACGGTCTTGGTGCTAGGGCCAAGAAATAGCTAAGGTATTAGCGTTGTGGAGGGGCGGAGAAGTCCCAAACCACCATGCTGGCTACCGTTAGCTCACCGTTATGTTTGAAATCAACATTTACGGTGTTGTTGGTAGAGAGGTACTCTACCGGTACAGGAATTTCTAAGGTGGCAAAGTAACGGTCTGCTGAGTATTTAGCCGGTCCGCGCCAATCGATAGGCGTACTCACTTCGTTACCATTCACTACAAGTGAGTTAATGGTAAGTAGACCACCTTCAAGATCATCTTGGTCTGGGAACAAGGCGACAGTTAAACGTAACATTGCTTCAGCTGCGCCGCTTGGAACAGCAAGGCCGTTCACTTTTACGGTTTTAGCTCCACCTTCAACGCTAATGCGATGTGGTACTGAACCACCGCTAACACTTTCTCCAAAGTATTTGTGTTCAACCACTTTTTGGTTAACGTTAACGTTGGCGCTTAGGCTGTAACGCAATACAACTGTTCCATCACCTGCCAGCGTTAAACTAGAAGGAAGCTGCTGTTTATGGCGGCGCTCTAGTTTAGTGTGCTCTACACCGTCGAAGTACATTTGACGTAATTCAACATTGCTTACGTTTAGGCCAGTTAAGCCCGCTACGTTTAGGTTTACGCTAGTGTCGTAATCTTCAAGATTGTTGATGATGACAAACAGCTCTTTGCCGTCTACGTAGGCATTGACTTGAACATCTGGATCGCTAGAGCGCGCATCAACACGTGTACCATCTACATCAGCCCATAGCTCAAAGAACTTGATGTAAGAAGACCACTGCCAATCACCGTTATTCAGCTCTGACTCCATCATCATTGAGTAATGGTAAGGTGCGGTACAGTTAACGCTTGCGTCGTAACCACAGCCACCAGGCTTGTATCCCCATAAAGGTTTAGCTGGGGTAAACGGCATAGACTTAATTACGTAGTCTGGGCGTTGTAAGAACTGCATTAACATGCCGTTAAACGCTTTAAGGTTGGCTATGTCGTAACGTTCTTCATGTGGCAATTGGTCCCAAGCGCCATTTACTGCGCCGTATTCAGACATTACGATCGGTTTACGGTTTTCTAGTCCACCTAGGTTCACGTCGTACCATTCCATCATGTCTAGCATGGCTTGTACGTGTCCACCACGGCGAACGGTAGGTGCGCGACCGCCGGCTGTTTCACTTGGCCAGTCGTAAATATGCACTGCGTAGAAGTCCATATCGGCACCTGCTTCTTCCATAAAGCCACGCCACATAACATCCCACTGGTACCAGTCTTGTTCACGGGTATCATCAACGGTAGTTTGCATCTTGCTGGTGAATAACTCACAGGCTTCTTCGTCTACCCATGCACATAGGTAGTCGTCGGCGTAGCGAGAGATACCATCACGACGGTAGAAGTCATGCTGACCCCAAGTCATGCCGCCAATCATTGGTGCTCCGTCACCCAGTGCTTGCTTAATCTCTTGAGCAACCAGTTTGTGATAACGCCATAGATCTTCTTGGTTAGTGACCATGAACTGACCGGTTTTCATTAACATGTCAGGTTCGTTGATCACTTCCCAAAACTTAGGCATTGGTTCGCCTACGTTTCCATTTTGCGAGTTAGCATAGTAATTCGCTAAGTAATGACCCATCCATTTGGCTGAGGTTTCAATGGTTTTCGGCTGCCAACCAGTGGTAGTAATGCCATTGTCGTACCAGCTAAGGGTAGGGTAAGTAGGGTGCGGGTTAGTACCAGCAATTAATTCGGTGCTAGTTGGTGAGAAGCGTTTATAAAACTCATTATTTGCGTAGTCGTTACGCAGTACTTCACCACGATTAACCATCCAATCTAAATCTGGCGTATTGGCCTCGTTTGGATTTTGGGCGGTTTCGTTAAAGCGCCATGTAGCAGTACCGTTGTCTCGACCTAAGGTTACACCAAGAGTATTTACGATGTAATTTAGGCGGTCACTGTGGCCGTTCCAATCATTCTCGTAAATAGCACTGTGCATGGTGATATGGCGATTACGGCCAAAGTCAGATACCCCGTTTACTTCGTGCATGATGTTGGCGTTTACACTAACCGATACAGTGTGGCTATTGTTTAACTGAGAAGTCGAACAACCTTCGGCATTGGCGAACTCATCGGCTGGTGTATTTGGACAAATATCTACACTATTGGCAACACCATCTTCATCGGCATCGCTTCCTGAAACAGGGCAACCTTGTGGATTAACGTTTTGGCCAAATGGGGTGTTAGGACACTGATCAATGGTATTCGGAATTCCATCAAAGTCGTCATCGTCACCGCCGGTGCTAATACAACCTATGTCGTCAACAAAAGAACCCGGAGGCGTGTTTGGACATTGATCGATGCGATCATTAATGCCATCTTCGTCGCTGTCTTTTTGCGATGGCGTACAGCCAGTTGCGTCTGCCGTTTCATCACTTGGACTGCTAGGGCATAAGTCATCTACATCTGGCACACCATCGTTATCACCATCTGCTGCGAGGTCAATATTACCCACGCGACTAAAGCTGATGCTGTCGATGTTAAACTGGAAATCTGCTGATCCTGCACCATAAACTCGAATAGTATTTACGCCACTAAAGACGTTAAATTTACCATTACCAGGTTGGGTGTAAAATGCATCCCAGTCTCCGCCAACGCTATTAACTGTTGTTACGTTTTTAACCGCCAACTGGCCATTGTGGTCGGTGACCATTAAACCTACGGCTGTATCACTGAGCGTACCGGTAGCGACTCGGTAGCTGGCGTCGTATAAGCCGCCGGTTTCTAGCTCAATGTAAAACTCTAAGTAGTCGCCAGAGTTAAAGTAATTGACTGCTTTACCGTTATCCAAGTCGTAGATTTGAACTTCGCCGCCCACTGCTTGGTAGTTTTCGGCTTCTAAGGTAAAGCTACCACTTACTGGTACTGGGTCACTGCCGTTACCCGGTGGAATAACCACGGGAGGATCAACAGGGTCGGTTGGATCAGTAGGGTCGGTTGGATCAGTAGGGTCTGTTGGATCAGTAGGGTCGGTTGGATCGGTAGGGTCCGTTGGATCGGTAATATCAGCTTCTCGTAATAGAGCAAAGCTGCTTAGGTTCCACTGCCAATCATTACTGCCTGAGGCATTTAAACGTAATTGTACTGAACCACTAGGAATAGATAACAGGTAGCTAGGTTTTAGAGATTGGTAGTTATCCCAGCCACCAGCTGCTACCGAAGATTTACCTACTGATGCCCACCCATTGCCGGTGTTTAGCAGTACTTCAATTTCTACGCCGCTATCAATTGCGGTAGCAATCAAGTACTCAATACTGTAATCACCTGACTCTGCAATGTTTAGGTTGTAATCAACGTAGTCGCCTTTGTTGATGTAGTTAATCGCGCTTACACCATTGCTGGTGTAGGTGCTAACAGGCGAGGGTTGACCATCGGCAAAGGTGCCACCACTAGACGCAAAGCTACTCGCTTGGGTAATAATCGCCTCTGGGGGTAATACCACCGGAGGTTCTGGATCAACCGGTTGGTCAGCAACTTTTTGCAGGGTAAAGTAGTCTAAATTCCACTGCCAATCGTTAGTGCCAGAGGCTGATATTCTGATATCGACCTGGCCACTGGGCAGCTCTAGCGTGTGGTTAGAGTCTAGCGCTTGATAATTGTCCCAACCTGACGCAGGTACTGTGGTTCTTCCTTGAGAAACCCAAGCACCGCCGTCTTTTACTAGCACTTCAATTTCCGCACCGTCTGCTATACCAGTGCCAATAAAGTATTCAATGCTGTAAGACCCTGCTTCGGCAATGTCTACTTGATAATCTAAGTAGTCACCTTTGTTTACAAAGTTGATTGCGGTTGCGCCATTTACCGTATAAGTACTTACCGCAGCAATTTGGCCATCATCGAAGGTTCCGCCAATCATAACGAAATCTTCGGCCTCTACTCGTATTGCTTCGCCAGTCGCCGCTGAACATACACCTATGCTCAGAATTGAACTGACGGCAAAGTAGAGTGGAGCCATTTTCTTTGCCTTAATAGTCATAAAACTTCCTATGTTTATATCCTAGTTATCTATTCGCGTTTGCTACTTCTCTATTTTTTAAACGCATATGCTTTTTTGGTACACCAATATTGGTTACCAAAATTGATTGTTTACTTGCTTAAGCACTAGGGGAGTTACTTACCAATTACGTTAGTCACCAGCAGCAACACTTAAGCCAAGGGCTTAAGTAATATGATTATTTCAAATAAATTATTTAACACTGGTAACCACTCCCTTGGTTAAGCGATTCTAGAATTACCAACCTCCTTATTGGCTTATTAGTGTCCCTAAATAACTACACAGGTTGACCAATAATTGTATCAATAAGAAATTAGTAACATTATTGGTAACCCAATATTTAGATCTTCATCACAATTGGTTGATCAATATTTATTTCGGGTGGGTGAATAATTAGCTGTTTTACAAAAATGTGCAGAAGCTCAAAGCGGAGTGCATGGTGGTGAAACGAGAGATTACTAAGTAAATCTAATGTACCTTCTGGTCGGAGTTGTATGAGCTTTAACTTGTTGTTTTGTAATACCTTAATGGTTTGGTAACTATAGTTTCAGCCTTGTCACTGAATACTGTGTGGTGGAATAACGAGCAGCTATTGGTTGATTATTCGACTGCTCTAAAGCAGGGACTACTTTATTAAGTTAATGAATAATATGCGTATTTTTGCATACTAAAAGTTAAGGAATAGACAATAATTAGCAACAGAGTAGACACTGGCTAAGTTCCGAGTAACTGTGTTGTTGTTAATGTTTGACGATGAGCTATTCAAAACTGTCTACTTAGGGGGGAAGGGGGGCGGTTATTAAGGGTTATTGGTATTTCCAAATCTTCATATTAAAAATGAAGAACCTATTGGCTAATTGAGTTTATGATTTAGCAACGTCCTTGTTCAACTTCTACGTAGATACAAATATTGAATGTGGTTAACCGGAGGAGGTGAAAACCGATGTTAACATCATGTATTTTGTTGAAACGGCTTTATCCTTTACAGGCTTAGCTGTTAGTGCGAGTAAAACGGATTTTTTCAGCCCTTACCAAGGCGTCGTGGAAGCCCTTAGTGGTAAATGTAGCGTTGTTAAAACTCACCGTACTTAAGCGATTAAACGACCCATTCACTACTGCTTTGTCTTTATTGTTTGTTGGAATCAAGGAACAATGTTCGTTGTTTTGTTTTAGGGTAAATTCAACGGTTTTACCTTGTACTTGATGGCGCTGCTGTGTACCGGCACATTTACCACGCAAGGTACTAGAGAAAATAACCCCGCCATCGTAAAAACTAAATTCGGCTACGTAACCTAAATCTTTACTTACGATCATGGCATTATTGTTGTCGCCAACCTGCCATTGTATAGCATTGTTAAGCGTGTCGGCATTGGCGGTGAATCCAATTAAAGCGGCAAGTATAGCTAAGTAGGTTTTCATATTAATCACGCTCACAGTTAAAAATTTTGCCAGTTTGAGTATCTTGTAAACACTCGTATTCAATACCATCTTGGTAGATTTCAATCTCTACAATGTTAGCTGTGGCTGCGCTATTGTAAAACACTGCACCAAGTACAGAGGCAATAAGAATTTTGCTAAGGTTGTTCATGGTCTGTTTTCACTGTTGTTGTTTGTATGTGTCTATTATCTGCGCCTTATTAATATTAGTTAAATAAGCACCTTTCAGGCTAACTTACAGCTGCAATTTGTTTGCTGATGAAGGATGTCGAAAATCTTCAATAAACCTTTAGGGCTTCCCGTTAGTCTTTCTGTAACTAAAAAGGAGAAGACTATGACAACTCGACTGAACTATTTTGATAATGCGCCGAAGGGTATGGAGATCCTCATGCAACAAGAGGACTATTTACGAGGCCGATTTCTTGAATCTGACAGCGTAAACTTAGCCATGTGGGAGTTGGTTAAATTGCGTATATCCCAAATTAATCAATGTGCGTTTTGTATTGATATGCATAGTAAAGATGCATTAAAAGCTGGTGAGACAGCGCAGCGGATTATAGGTTTGAGCGCCTGGAAAGATATGCCTTGGTACACGCAGAATGAACGGATGGCCTTGAGCTGGGCTGAACAGCTTAGCGCAGGGCAGCCGATAAGTGATGCGCTTTATCGTAAAGCGCATGAAGCGTTTGGTGAGCCATCTCTGGTTGATTTGACCATTGCCATTAATGCGATCAATAGTTGGAATAGAATCGCGAAAGCATTTACATCAAAGGTAGGCAGTTATACACCCAGCTAAGCAAATATTGAACGAGGTTGACCAGCGTTTTCGGTTTTCTTTGTTTCGACCCAAGGGGCGTTTGGCCGATACCATTCAAGCCTTGTGGTCGGCTTCGCTTGATGGCCAAAGTGCTGGCTCAATGACACGCTGGTTGCAGGCCGACGGCTGCAGCGGTGTGCTGTTTAATTTAGGGCCGCCGCTGCGTTTAGATGGCAAACAGTATGAAGCTGGAATGATTATTTTGCCGGTTAGCAAAGTGGCGCGTTCAATCACCTTACCTGCCAAGGCACAGCTTGCAGGATTTAGGTTTTTACCCGGAGTGAGTACAGGGTTCTTTGGTACTCTGCCAAGAAACACCAATGATAGTATCGATCCGCAACGCAATCACCAACTCCAGTTACTCTGCCAACAATTACAAGAACTTAGGGGGCAGCAGTCTCGAATTATTGCGATGTACAAGTGGCTACAGCGCAGTTTGAGTGCAGTTGATTCTCCACCGCAAAGTTTTACTCAAGCCATTAACTTTATGCAATATGCAAAAGACATTGGCTTGCTGAGCAACAAAGTGGCGTTAAGCCAGCGTCAACTTGAGCGGCATTTTCAACAGTTGATGGGCATGACCCCAAAGCAGTGGCAACGTACCTTAAGAGTGAAAATGACTCTTAAGGCCCTAAAGAACCAGCCTACTGTAGATTTAGCAGAGTTGGCACTAAGTCAGGGCTTTTCTGATCAAGCCCACATGACACGAGAGTGTAAAAGCATCGCCAAAATCACCCCTAAGCAATATTTAATACTGGTGTTAAGTGCCTAGTCGCAACTGGCGATGACCCATGCCAGGTTAACTAACTACTTGTTATTGTGAAGGCTCTAAAATGCCACGTTCTTCAAAAACCTGTTTCGCGACTAACATGCCGTTAATTGCTGCCGGAAATCCTGCATATACCGCCATTTGTAAAATCACTTCGGTAATTTCTTTTGGGCTACAGCCTACATTAAGCGCGCCATGAATATGCACTGCAAGTTGTGGAGCGCAGTTTCCCATTGCCGTGAGGGCAGATACGGTAGCGATTTCTCGGGATTTTAAATCTAAGTCTGGGCGACTGTAGATGTCGCCAAAGGGAAATTCAATGGTGAATTTAGCGAGCTCAGGACAAATAGTAGCAAGACTATTTATAACTTTATGGCCTGCTTCACCGTCTATTTCATTAAGCTTGTCTAATCCGCGTTGGTATCGGTTACTTTCCATGATCTTTTCCTCTGATGTAATGACCCAAAGTTTGCGACTCAAGGTGTAGCCTAAACCTTGGAGCTAACTCCAAGTCAAGCTGCAACTTACAAGCTTAAGCGAGGTTTAATAAAATCAATGAACGCAGTGATGCGTCGCGCTACTTTAGATGAACGGTAATACACCGCGTTAATTTGTCGCTGGTTAGTTTCTTCTACCTGCAGGGCTGGGAATAAACTCACTAAGGTTCCTTGCTCGATGTCGTGTTTCACCATAAATCCCGACAAACAGGCAATGCCATTGCCGCTTAAGGCTAATTGGCGAATGGTTTCTCCGCTGCTGGCGGTAATGGCAGGATTCATTGATTTAAATCCTTTTAATGGCCAATGGTTTAGCACCTTTGCCCCGCTAAAGCCGATCAGCTCATGTTCGTTTAGTTGTGTAACCTGCAGCGGCACTCCGCGCTGTTCCAGGTAAGCGGGCGCGGCGACAATATACAAGTTACTCACGCCGATGGGGCGAGCATGCAGGGTGGAGTCTGCTAATGTACCAATGCGAATCGCCAAATCGGTTTTCTTTTCCAGCAGATCCACAAAACCGTCGTTAGTATTTAGCTCTAGTTCTATATTGGGGTAGGCGCGTTTAAACTCACCAATTAGTGGCACTAATTGGTGAATCACAAATGGGCTGGCGGCATCAACACGCAGCCTGCCTTGAGGCAACTCACCCTTACTAATAATGTCTTCTTCAGCTTGTTGAATTTGGCTCAAGCCTATACGTACCGCTTCTATAAATTGACGGCCTTCGTCGGTTTGTACCACCCGCCTAGTGGTTCGATTAAGAATAGTAATGCCTAGCTGCTTCTCTATTTTGCTAACCGCTCGAGATACCTTAGCCACTTGAATGTCTAAGGCGTCTGCAGCAGCCGAGAAGCCACCGCTGTCAACAACCGCTAGCAGTATTTCGAGTTCATCAGATCGGTTTTTAAGGGTAAACATAGTCACACTCTAACAATAAGGTTGCTTAATATTAGCGGCTTCTTGATCAGTTTACCTAGTGGATTAACATTAATTTCTACAAAAGTATTTTGTTCTAGGTGCCATTTTTGACAATAGTACTTTGGATAATAATGCTCGCCATCACTTGTTGCGCAGTGCAACAACCTAATCGATGACGAGAGATTACTGTTATGCCATTAGCTCTATTCGCGCTTACCTTAAGCGCATTTGCCATAGGAACCACCGAGTTTGTAATTGTTGGGCTAATCCCCACCATGGCGCAAGACTTAGCGGTTTCGCTTCCTTCTGCCGGCTTACTGGTAAGCCTATATGCCTTGGGTGTGGCTATAGGCGCTCCGGTACTTACCGCTTTAACCGGTAAGTGGAATAGAAAACACGTATTACTGGCGGTAATGAGTTTGTTTGTAGCAGGCAACTTACTCGCGTGGCAAGCGCCTAGTTATGAAACCTTAGTGGGGGCGCGTATTCTCACTGGTTTGGCGCATGGTGTATTCTTTTCTATTGGGTCCACCATTGCTACGGGTTTGGTAGCTAAAGATAAAGCCGCCAGTGCTATTGCGATTATGTTCACTGGCTTAACGGTGGCTTTGGTTACTGGTGTGCCTTTGGGCACTTATATAGGCCAACATTTTGGTTGGGAAACAACCTTTTTAGTGGTGGCCATCTTGGGCCTTATCGCTTTAATCGGCAGTGCGTTATTAGTGCCTAATAACCTTAAACAGCCGCCAGCGACCAAATTAAAAGACCAATTAAGTGTACTTACCCAGCCGCGTTTACTGTTGGTTTATGCGATTACCGCTATTGGCTACGGTGGTTCGTTTACCGCTTTTACTTTTTTAGCGTCTATTTTGCAGGACATCAGTGGTTTTAACGCCAGTGCAATTAGTTTAATTATGTTGGTTTATGGCGTATCGGTAGCGTTTGGCAATATTTGGGGCGGAAAGATGGCCGACAAAATGGGGCCCATTAAAGCTTTAAGCTGGATATTTCTAGGTTTAGCTACAGTGCTTATGGTGTTTAATTTTACTGCGGTTAATCCTATAGCGGCGGTAGCGACCATTTTAGTCTGGGGTGCATTTGCCTTTGGCAACGTACCGGGTTTGCAAGTGTATGTGGTTAAGCTTGCCGAGCAACATACACCAAACGCAGTAGATGTAGCCTCTGGCTTAAACATTGCGGCTTTTAACGTTGGTATCGCCTTAGGTGCATGGGGTGGTGGGATGATTGTGGCTAAGGTTGGTGTTATGCATACACCTTGGGCTGGCTCGCTAATTGTACTGGGCGCATTGCTTCTCACAAGAATCAGTGGCGCTTTAGATAAACGGCAGCAACAAGTTGGCAATCCAGAGCTTTGTGAAGCCGCATAATTGTTAAACTTAGCCAGTAAGAATAGGGAGCCATTGGGTTCCCTTTTTACCCTCTGACGTTCTTAATAGGCCATAGCTATAAGCTGCCCTTATAGCTGCTCGTTTAAGCTATTTCAGCCTCGGGTTTACTATGCGCCTGCAGGGAAGTAACCAATTGCATAACGCTAAGGACAATAAATCCAAAACAAGGGCAGAAAATGAAAATAAGACTATTAGGTGTGTTGTTGGCTAGCATGTTTGTCACAGCCTGTGAAACGTCTAGCAGTAAAGAGCCACTGCAAAGTGCGGTAAGTGACACTATTCCCGTGGACTTAGCTAATGCCAGCCAAGAGAGCTTGGTATTTGAAGAAATCTACACCACCACTGTTCTTCCAGATGAAGAAGTAAAAGTGGTATCGCGGGTAACCTCCACCATGCTAGATAAACATTTTCAAGCTGGTGATTACGTACAAACTGGGCAACTCCTGTTTAGTTTAGACCCTTTAGAATTTGAAATTAACTTAGCCAGCTTACAAGCCAACTTGGTTAACTTACGTGCAAAATACAATTCCGCTTTAAACAGTTTGCAGCGCGCCCAAAAACTGGGTGACGCTATCTCTAAGCAAGAATTGGAAGACATTGAAACGCAATTCTTAGTCAATCAAGCCAGCCTTAAGGCTATTGAAAAGCAAGTAGACGACGCCCATTTACTGCTTAGTAGAACCGAAATAAAAGCCACTCGTGCTGGCCGAATTAGTCAAGCTGAACTCAGCCCTGGCGACACCGTGAGTGTGGGTTACCAACTCGCATCAATTGTTGATGACCGTGATTTTAAAGTGACCGTTAGTATTGATGAAAAAACCGTGCTTAAAGCGGTTCAACAATACCGCAATGGGACTTCGCAGTTTGAAGTGCTAGCGAGATTCTTAGACGGTAGTGAGTACCCAATAAGGGGAGATCTTGATTACATCGACAACAAAATAAACCCGGCTACTGGTGCATTAGCTGTTGGTTTCAAATTTCATAACGACGACAGTGTATTTGTGGGTCAATTTGTAGAAGTTGTTTTACGGGAACACAAAAACACCGTGGTGATTCCTAGTCGAGCTTTGGTGCAAACCCAAAGCGGCCCCGCAGTATTTAAAGTGGTTCGCGGTAAAGCTCAGTTGCAAGCCATTGAGCTGGGTGACCAGCTAGGAAATCAAACCGAGGTATTACAAGGCTTAGATGATGGCACAGTGGTGGTCTCTAGAGGCCAGCAGAAACTGACAGATGGTAGTCTTGTAAGACAGCGAGGTTAATATGATTAAATTCTTCATTTCTCGCCCTAAAACCGCCATTGTTTTATCGGTAATCATGAGTGTGTTAGGTGCGTTAGCCGCCTACACCATGCCGGTAGGGCAATACCCTGATGTTGCACCGCCAATGATCAATGTATTTACTCAATACAACGGTGCTAACGCCAAAGTCGTAAACGACACTGTAGCCTCGGTGATTGAAAAAGAAGTGAACGGCGTTGAAGGTATGATTTACATGAAGTCTACCTCGAACAACGATGGTTCTTATAACCTTAACGTGACTTTTGAAACAGGTTTTGATGCCGACCGTGCAGCCACGTTAGTACAAAACCGGGTTAACGCAGCCCAGCCATTATTGCCAGAAGAAGTACGTCGCTCGGGTATCTACGTAGAAAAAATGAGCCCGTCTATGTTAATGATTGCCAGCCTAAACTCGCAATCTGGTGCTCATGATACCTTGGAGTTGAGTTACTACCTTACTGGCATTGTTCGAGAAACCCTTTCACGAATAAAAGGGGTGAGTAAAGTAACGCCCTTGGGCGAAAAAGAATATGCGATGCGCGTATGGCTAGAGCCTGAACGCTTGCAAGCCCTAGACCTAACGGTGAATGATATTGCTGCCGCTATTGCGGATCAAAATGCAGTACGCGGAGCGGGTAGTGTTGGTGCAGAGCCTGTTGCTGGGAATAATGATTGGCAATATACGGTGCAAGTTAGAGGACGATTAGCCAACGAACAAGCTTTTGGTAACATTCGGATTAAAGCTTATGCCGACGGCAGTTTAGTGCGCCTAAAAGATGTTGCTCGTATTGAACTGGGTGCGCAGAAGTACCTAGTGGATACCTACCTAAACAATAAAGAGTCGGTAGCAATGATGGTCTATCAAGACCCTACTGCTAACGCTATGCAAGTCGCGGCGGATGTAAAAGAAGCTATGGCTAAACTTGAGCAAAGCTTACCTGAAGGCATGGTGTTTACCTTGCCCTACGATGCCACTGAGTTCATTGATGTATCCATTTACAATGTGAAAGAAACGCTCATTATCGCCCTGGTGTTAGTCACCTTGGTGACTTACCTGTTTTTGCAAACGTGGCAAGCTACGTTGATTCCCGCAATTGCTATTCCGGTTTCACTGATTGCTACCTTTGCGGTGATGAAAGCGTTTGGCTCTACTATTAATACGATCAGTTTGTTTGGTTTGGTGTTAGCCATTGGTGTGGTGGTAGATGCGGCCATTGTGGTGATTGAAAACGTGGAACGCCTGTTACACGAAACCACTAAACCAGTAAAAGAATGCGTAGAAATTGCCATGAAAGAGGTGATTGGACCCTGTATAGCGGCTGCAGCTGTTCTGTTAGCGGTATTTGGTCCAACCTTGGTGATGCCGGGCATGGTAGGCATTATTTACGCTGAGTTTGGTATTGCCATTTCAGTATCGGTTGTTATTTCTACCCTAGTGGCGATGACCTTAACGCCTGCCTTGTGTGTATTGCTAATGACCCGCGATTTAACACCTAACCGCTTTTTTCAGGCTTTTAACCGAGGCTTTGAAAGGTTTACCGAAGCCTTTGGTAAATCAGTGGCAGTATTGTGTCGCCGTTTAGGCTTAGCGGTATTGCTGTTTTCCATTGTGATCGCTGGAAGTGCGTGGATGGGCGCTAAGCTACCAGGTGGATTTTTGCCTGATGAAGATCAAGGAACGTTTTTCGCGGTGATTGATTTACCCGAAGGAGCCGCGCTAAATCGCACGCGTGATATGACCAAGTTGCTGATTGAGTCGCTTAGTGATGATCCAGATATTGAGATGACCTTTTCAGCGGCGGGTTACAACTTGCTTAATGAGTCTAGTAACTCAAATTCAGCCTTGTTGGTATTTAGTTTGAAACACTGGGAGCAGCGAACTGACCAGCAACAACACCAAGACGCAGTGATTGCTCGAGTACAACGTGCAATAGACACGCTGCCAGAAGGCGTAGGTTTTGCCTTTGGTTTACCGGCGATTCCAGCTTTAGGTATGGTTAATGGTTTTGAATTTGTCTTAAAAGATGAAATGGGCCATGGGCCTGAACGCACTGCAGAAGTACTAGAACAGCTATTGCTTGAAGCCAATCAGCGCGAAGAGATCGCCTCGGCGTTTTCAACATTTAGTATTAGCATGCCTAACTTGTTTCTAGATATTAACGAAGAGCGTGCGGCTGCGATGGGCGTTGCCTTTGGCGATATTGTGAATACCTTAAATGTGCAATACGGCGGTAGCTACATTAACGATTTCACTAAAGGTGGACGCAACTACCGAGTAATGTTGCAAGCCGAAGCTGATTCGCGACAACAGATTGATGATTTGTCTAATTTGTATGTACGTTCTACTCAAGGTGAGATGGTGCGTTTAAGCAATTTGGTGTCGGTATCTACGGTATTGAGCCCAAGTTCGCTGGTGCGTTATAACGTTGCCGGCAGCACCACCATTAACGGTATTGCTATGCCTGGTTTCAGTTCTGGCCAAGCCATTAGTGCGATGGAGCAAGTAGCAGAAGATGTTCTACCTAGTGGCTTTAGTTACGAATGGACAGGTTTAACCTTACAGGAGCAACAAGCAGGCAACGCTAGCTTAATTGCCTTTGCTTTTGCCATGTTGTTTACCTACCTGTTTTTGGTTGCTCAATATGAATCTTGGTTAACCCCCTTAGCGATTTTGCTGGCAGTACCTACTGCGGTGTTTGGCGTGTTGTCTGCGGTGTTAGTGAGTGGCACTACCGTGAACTTATATACCCAAATTGCGATTATGTTGTTAATTGGCATGGCAAGTCGTAACGCAATTCTTATTGTTGAATTTGCCAAGCAGTTACGGGAAGAGAAAGGCTACAGTATTGTTGAGGCGGGTGTAGCTGCTGCTAAGTTACGTTTTCGTGCAGTATTAATGACCGCATTTTCTTTCATTCTAGGTGTGGTTCCATTAATGCTCGCTTCGTCTGCGGGGGCATCGGCGATGAAAGCAATTGGCATGGCGTCTTTTGGTGGGATGCTTGCGGCTACGATTCTTGGTTGTTTATTTGTGCCGGCGTTTTTTGTGTTATTCCAATCTTTAAGAGAGCGGTTTGCGGGCAGAACGCTTAATGAAGAAAAACCCCCAGTACTGGAGTTGCCGCTTAACAATACTTAGCGATTCCAATATAAGCTCTGTTCAAGCTCAGCCGTTTTGTTACCTAGCGGCTGAGCTTTTTTGAAAGCGAAGGCTTGGTTGTCGGGTCACATGCTTGGCGCTTAAACAGGCGTAAGCAATTTGATCAACTACGCTTAAACAAAAGCTTAAAACAGGGAGTTTGCTTTGAAAAAACATATACCGTTGGTGCTTGCCATTTATGTGGCTTTTGTATTTTTACAATCGTTAGTATTTAAATTTGCAGGTTGGTTTGGTAGCCCAGCAGATATCACCGTTTACATTTTTCAAACGGTAGGGCAATGGATGCGGGAAGGTTTAGGCTTAACGCTAATTGGCGACTTGTTTGGCCAATACGGTGAAACCGTGATTGGTTTAGCTGAGCTGATTGCTAGCATTCTCATTTTGCGTAAGGCAACTCGTCTTTATGGTGCCTTGCTGGGTTTAGGTATTATGTCGGGCGCGATTTTCTTCCATATTTTCACGCCTTTAGGTTTGTTTCCGTATACCGACCTAAGTTGTTTGCAAGCAGGTTGTCCGAGGGAGTATCCATTATTCTTTATGGCGGTGGGGGTTTGGTTAAGTTGTGCTTATTTGATTTATCGTGATAAACACAAGCTAATTGGCCCAGTGTAATGGTATAGATAATAAAAAAGCACCTTTTGAAGTATTGAATCAAAAGGTGCTTTTTTGTGGTTAGCGGGTATGGCCGTTATGTTGTTTCTCATGCCCTATAGTAGACATGGGGCCGTGACCTGGTAAAAACTGATACTCATCATCTAGCGTGTAAAGCTGAGTTTTAATGGCGTTAATGAGAGTAGGGTGATCGCCTTTTGGAAAATCTGTTCTACCAATTGAGCCGTTAAACAGTACATCGCCTACAATCGCTAGCTTATTGTCGTGGTCAACAAATACCACATGGCCAGGAGTATGCCCTGGGCAATGGCGTACTTCCAATTTTAACTCGCCCACTTCAATCACTTCGCCATGTTCTAGCCATTGGTCTGGAGTAAAATTAGCCACCTCAGGAAAACCAAACATTTGGCACTGCATGGCCATTTTGCTTATCCAAAAGTCATCTTCTATATGTGGGCCGATTAACGGCACTTGGTAACGTTGTTGAATAAGGCTGCTAGCACCAACATGATCAAGGTGACCATGCGTTAGCAAGATTTTGCTTACGGTTACGCCTGCCTTATCAACCGCAGCTTGAATGAGCTGGGGATCGCCACCTGGATCAACGATGGCTGCTTGCATGGTTGCTTCACACCAAATGAGGCTACAATTTTGCTGAAAAGGAGTTACCGGAATAATTTGATAGGCCATGATTTCTTACTCTAATTAGTTACCGCCCTAGTGTACGTATGTGCATGAATTTTTCTATAGTTGTCATTAACTAAACAGCGAAAAAGCCATTGTTGTGTTTATAATGGTTGAAACATCAGCGGATTGGAGAATCACTTGATAATCAAAGATATTATGCAAACCAGAGTTGTCACTGTGGGAATGGATCAACGCCTATTCGACATAAAAGACATTTTTGATAACGTGAGCTTTCATCATTTGGTGGTACTTGATGACGAAGATTTAGTGGTAGGGGTGCTCACCGAATCTGATTTGCTGGCTGCGCTAAGTCCTTATTTAGGTAAAGCCGCAGAAAATCAGCGAGATGTACAAACGTTAACTCAGCGGGTACATCATGTTATGACCAGAGAGCCGTTGTGCAGCACACCGACTACCGGCGTTAGAGATGCCGGGCAGTTGCTGGTGGATAAAAGTATTAGCTGTTTACCGGTGATAGATGAGGCGAATAAATTACTCGGCTTGGTCACTTGGCGCGACGTACTGTCGGTATTACTGGTAGAAAACACTCACTAATGAAACTACAGCTCTCTACAACCAATCCTATCATGTTTATGGGTTGTACCAGTGATGCGGGTAAATCCTTAGTGTGCGCCTTAATGTGTCGTTTTTTAGCTAATCAAGGCCTTGATGTTGCGCCCTATAAAGCGCAGAACATGAGTAATAATGCTGCGGTAACTCACGAAGGCGGCGAGATAGGCAGAGCGCAATATCTTCAAGCGATTGCCGCCAAACAAACACCCTCTATCGATATGAACCCTGTGCTGCTTAAACCGCATAGTGAAAAAGGCGCGCAGGTAGTGGTGAACGGTAAGGTGAGCCATGAGCTGCTGGCTAAAGATTGGCACCAGCGTAAAGCGGTGCTTTGGCCGGCTGTTACAGCCAGTTTGCAGCGTTTGCAGAGTAAACACCCTTTATTGGTGATTGAAGGTGCTGGCAGCCCAGCCGAAGTTAACCTGCGTAAAAGTGACATTGTGAATATGGAAGTAGCATTACATACCAATGCTTCAGTATATTTAATTGCAGATATTGACCGAGGTGGCGCTTACGCTCATTTACTGGGTACTTGGATGTGTTTAAGTGAAGCGGAGCAAAAACGGGTTAAGGGTTTTGTGCTTAATAAGTTTCGTGGTGAGCAAGCCTTGTTACACGATGCAAATGTGTGGTTAGAAGAAAAAACCGGTATCCCTATTGTTGCGGTCATCCCTTGGACAGAGCATCAACTTCCTGAAGAAGATAATTTTTTCCATCGCAGTACTTGGCAAGCCGGTAGCATAAACGTTGCGCTGATTGTTTATCCTTATGCCAGTAATCTTGACGAGTTTGATCCTCTCATTTACCAACAAGGTGTGAACGTTGTTCCAATGCGTGACTGCCAAGATCTTAGCCAATTTGATGCGATTATATTGCCTGGTTCGAAACATGTTGCGGCAAGTCGGGCTCACTTAGCCAAGAGTGGCTTGGATAATGAGATTATTAAAGCGGCTTCTGCTGGAGTGTTAATCACCGGGGTTTGTGGAGGATTGCAAATTTTAGGTGAACAAAATCTTGATCCTAACTCGGTAGAAGGAGAGAGCTTTAAGGGCCTGTCTTTACTGCCAATTATTACCGAATACTCAGATCAAAAAACAACTCGTCAACGGCAGCTGAGTTGGCAAAATAGTGAGCTGAATTGTTACGAAATTCATCACGGTAAAACAGTGTGCATTGAGCCCTTAGCTAGCTTTGTCGAAGCTGATACGGGCTGGCAACTTAGCAATGTTCAAGGTTCTTACTTGCATGATTTGTTCACTAACAAAACATTTAGGCAAGCTTGGCTTGAGCACTTAGGTTGGCAAGGGGAGTGTGAAGATTGGCACCAAGTTCTAGGGAAGGAACTTGACCGAATGTGTGACTCTTTAGATTTACCGTTAAGTCAGTTAGCCAAACACGCGGGTTTTTAAACCCGCCTGCACCTTACTTTATCCAACCTTGTTCACGATAGTAACGCTTGGCACCGTCATGCAGCGGAGCGGTTAAGTTGGTATTGATCATATCTTCTACTTGCAGATCGGCTAGCGCTGGATGCAGTGAACGCATGGTGTTTAAGTTTTCAAAAATTGCCGCAACAAAGTTATAAACCGTTTGTTCCGAAAGTTGCTTGTCGGCCACTAAGGTGGCACTTACCCCTATAGATGAAACATCATCAGGGTTACCGTGGTAGGTGCCGCCTTTGATAGTCACTGGCGAAAAGTAATCATACTTATCTGCTAAGGCCATAATGGTCTTTTTAGACAAGCTAATAAGGTTTGACTCACACATTGTTGTGGCGCGGGTAATAGAGGTATTAGGGTGCCCAACCACATAGATTATTGCGTCTACTTTTTTACTGCACAGGGCACGGCTTTGCTCGTCGGGTTTTAAATTACTTAACTTAGAGAAATCAGAGGCTTGCCAATTGAGTTCTTCCATCACCAGTTGCATGGTTGAATACTGGCCTGAACCCTCTGGCCCAAGGTTTAGCGAATGTCCTTTAAGCTGTTCTATTTGCCCTATGCTCATGTCTGCATGCACTAAGATAGTTAAGGCTTCAGCATAGAGGGAAAGAAGAGAGCGCATTTCTTTATAAGCGCCTTGTTCAGCAAACTCGCCGCTACCTTGGTAGGCTTGCCAGTGCACGTCTGATTGAACAATAGCTAAATCAATATCACCACTTTGCAGTGCTTCCACGTTGTCGCTGGAACCGCCTGAACTCTCGGCAGTACAACTTAATTTTCGGTGTTCGTTGCTCTGCTCTAGCAAGCGACAAAGGGCGTTGCCAGTGGGGTAATAAACGCCGCTAACATTACCTGTACCTACAAATAAATACTCATTAGCTAAGGTGTAATTAGCATTGATGCTTAATGCCACCGTTAATAAATAAAGTGGAAATCGTTTCATGGTTTCACCTAAAAGTGTCTTCTTTCCCTAGAATAACCCGTTTAATATACACAGATATTTAGCAAAACGCTTGTTTGAACTACTAAGTTGTGAACTCAAAATCAACGCTATGGGTCGCTTGGTTTAATGCATTAAAGCTTAACGATTCTCTATAGTTAGGCAAAGTTTCATGGTTTATTGCTATAAATATCGAGGGTTATCGATGAAAAAGCTAATTATGTATCGCTTACGAAGGTGAAGCTAGAGCATAATTCGTTATAATAAAAACACTTAACCCGTGAACGTCGGCCAAAACTTGTCTAAATCTGATTCTAATTCTCCTGTTCTTGAAATTTGCTGCTATAGCATTAGTGATGTAAAAAACGCTATTAGTGGTGGCGCTACACGGGTAGAGTTTTGCGCAGGCCAAGCAGAGGGCGGCACGACTCCTAGTTATGGCGCATTGTTATTGGTGAAAGATTATTTAAGCCAAATCGACATTACTGTAATGATTAGGCCACGCGGCGGCGATTTTTGTTATAGCGATGACGAAGTTGCTCAAATGGTTGCCGATATAACGTTGGTTAAAGATTTAGGCTTTAATGGCGTGGTTTTTGGTGCGCTAAATACTGACGCTTCGGTGGACGAACTTGCATGCCAACAATTGGTTAAAGCAGCCAAGGGGCTTAGTACTACCTTTCATCGAGCCTTCGATTGTGTGGCTCAGCCTAAAAAGGCAGCAAAAAAAATAGAAGCATTAAACATTACACGTGTGCTTAGCTCTGGTCAGAAAAACAACATTGAAGATGGACTCAACTTGTTACTCGACATGCAGCAATGTTTTCCAACCATTGAATGGTTGGCTGCTGGTGGATTGCGAGAACACAATATACTCGGTCTATTAAAGAGTGGACTCAGGCATTTTCATAGCGCTGCCTCAACAGCATTACCTTCTCAGTTCGATAAGCGATATGCCTTAGCCATGGCTGCAGCAAAAGATTCAGATAAAGAGTTAAGTCGATTGCAGGTTTCGCAACAACAAGTACAGGAAATGGCCACTATATTGGGGCTAAATACCCAGTGATTCTCCCCAACGCATTACATCGTATTCGACACTTTATATATTATTTAGCCGGCTCGCTTAAAAGCCGCGGCATTGCAATGTTTGGCGCTTATCTGCTGGTGCAGGCATGTTGGTTGGCAGTAGTAGCCCCTGTGTCGATTGTGGTGAGCGAATCTTTAATGTCTTGGTATGGTTTACAAGGCGTTGCTAATCAGCAGTTACTGGCCTTTTTTCTTTCGCCCAGTGGATACCTGTTTGCTATTTGGCTCGTTGCCATGGCCTTGTTCAACTTTTTCTTACAGCAAGGGGTGATTACTTTACTGCTGGCTCAGCATGAAGTTAATCGGCGCTCTGTATCACAAGCCGTTCGTTTATTGCTGAATCGCTCTTGGTTAATTGCCCGTTTAGCCTTTCTGCAATCTGCTTTGTTAATCAGTATTTCTTGTACCATTTTGTTTATTGGCCGTTGGTTGTTTGGCCTAATGTTGGCCGACTGGGACATAAACTATTACCTCGATCAACAGCGTAATCAATTATGGATTTTTGTTACTGCCGTAAGCGTAGGTGGGATCCCATTAGCGCTATGGCTTGGGGCAAAGTGGCTTAATTGGTGGTTCGCGCTTCCATACTGCATGCTGCAAAAAAAGCCGCTTAGCAACCAACTTAGAGATTCAACCAAATTAAGCCGCCATCAACGCAGACTTATCTTGGCGCTAAATGCCGGTTGGTTTGCGTTGCGTGCATTGGTGTTTGTTTCGGTTATTAGTGGCTTTATTTGGTTGCTACGCTTTAGTTTAAGTTGGTGGCAGCCTGAAGAGGTCACTAGTTTATGGCTATTTTTATTTAGCTTTGCTGTGCTTGCTGGTGGTTCGGTACTGAGCTTTCTTGATACTTGGCTATATGCCAGCATTCAGTTTTACATGTTCAAGGTATTGGTGAAACGTAATCGTTCTGGGCTAAAACTGGCTCATCAGCGGGTACTAAGAGAAAGCCACCGTTTGCATTTAGGTTTACGAATGATGTTTTTGGCGGTGTTGGTGCTTGGCGCTAACGAAATAAGTGATGAAATTAATCGCTTTAGTCAGCGCTTTTCTGCACCCAACTCTTTTGTGGTGATGGGCCACCGAGCAGGTGGCTGGTTAGCGCTAGAGAACAGTTTAGAAGGCTTACAAAAATCGATAAACCTTGGGTTAGAAGTCACAGAAATAGATGTACAGTTAACCGCTGATGGCCAAATTGCGGTTGTGCATGATAGAGATTTACGGCGCTTAACAGCCGATAGCGCGGTAGTGCATTTAAGTCGCTTTGAACAAGTTCAACAAGCCTTTGTTAATGCGGGTTTTAGTACGCCTCAAGCTTTGCCTGTTTGGTTAGCTAAAAGTGCAGACAAGATAACCTTGAATATAGAACTCAAACGCTACAACGATTCTTTGGCTTTGGTTCCTGCCTTGCTGGACGCGCTCAAAGATTATCCGCACCCGGTCATCATAAGTAGTTTAGATGGTGAACTGCTAGAAACCTTAAAGCTTCAAATGAGTGATACTCCGCAGGCAAAAAACATTAGCACTGCGTTTATTGCTGCAGCTAGTTTTGGTGAAACCGATGTACAGCAAAACGTAGATATGTTGATTGTTAACCAACAATGGGTAAATGCTTGGCGCTTGTTAAGTGCTCAGCAGCGTGGCCAGCAAGTGCACGTGTGGACGGTAAATAGCGCAGCCGACGTGGAGAGGCTTTATTATCTGAGGGTTGATGGCATAGTGACGGATTCACCGATTATTGCATTAGAAACTATCGATCGACTAAATCAGCTGAGTGAAATGGACCATATCGTAAATAGCTTACGTCATTGGTTGAGTTTGTAGTATTTAGCCTAGTAACTCAAAATATCGCCTATTTAGGTGCAAGACCCATATCGTCGAGTTTTAGTAGAATTTCGGTTTTTCTTTGTTGTTTGATGATTTGCCAATGGAGATCTTCGCGGGCGCCAATAATCGCGTATATCGAATTTAATCCAGTACCTTTAACTGTTTGTTTAAGTTTGGCATAAAGCTCAAAAGGGTCGCTTGCCATAAATTGTTCGACGGAGTGAATATCCACTTTGGCCAATATCTCTTCGCTTTTAGGGCCAAAACCTTTTAAATCTCTAAGTTGTGTAGCTTGTTTAGTTTTAGGCATTTCTAGTTACGCCCAGTGGTATTGAAAAGAACTGCTGAAATGCTAACCAACGCTGTCGCTGAGCTTGCCAAGAGCTTATGTAAAACTGCACCGCTTGCTGAGGGCGGCGTTGATTTAGTGCATATAAGTCTAGGCGGGCTATACAGCCCAGTTTAGGGTAACCGCCAATGGTTTGTTTATCTACCGACAATACAATGGGCAGCCCATTGGGAGGAACCTGCACCGCACCCAAAGCAATGGCCTCAGATTCTCCACTGGGAGGAATATCTACTAATGGATCACCCACCAATCGCAGGCCCATTCGGTCACTTAATTCGCTAAGCGTATAGGTTTGATGGCGTAAGGTATCAATGTCTTTTTGGGTAAACTGCTGAAACTGATAACTTGGAATAAGCGCTAGTTTTAGTGTTTGTTGGTAATCAGGCAGAAAGCGGTTCGGCACCTGTTGCTGTGAGAGTGCAGGGTGTTGGCATGACGTTATGTATTCAAGCTTATCTCCAGCCGCCAGCAAGCGGCCATTAAACGCTCCCAACTTTTGTTTTATTGAACTGCTCACGCTGCCTAACTCAGGCCTTACACTAAATCCCCCTGATATCGCCAAATAGCTGCGCAAGCCACTACGCGCGGGCGCTAGGCTTAGCCTATCACCGGCATTTACCTTTATAGTTCGCCAAGTAGCTAAGTTTATTGAGGTATTAGTATTAGCCGCCGTGACTGTGATTGGCATCTTGGCACCACAAACGGCGATTGTGCAACTGTGACTAAATTGGAACTGGGCACCTCCAATGGTAACTTCTAATGCTGCACAGTTTACTGAATTGCCTAATAAACGGTTTGCCCAATAGTAAGCGTGTAAATCTGCCGGCCCACCAGGACTGACTCCGATGTCTTGATAACCAAAACGGCCTTGGTCGACGACCAATGTATGCGGACCACTTCTGATTATATTCATGGCGGCTGGAGAGCTCATCGGTTCTCCTTGAAAGCAATAAACTCTTGATAAGTGATGGCAACAAAGCGTACTTCGTCACCGACCTTAAAAGGGCACATTGGATCAGACAGTTTATTAAATAGCTGCATAGGGCTTTGGCCAATAATATGCCAACCACCAGGGCTGCTGGCGGGGTAGACCGCAGTCATATCTTCAGCAATGGCTAGGCTGCCTGCCGCAACCTTTGAAGCGGGTACGGCTTTTCTCGGAAGTTGTAACTGAGCAGGTAAACCCTTCAAATAAGCAAAACCGGGCATAAACCCAATGGCTTTAACCTGGTACCTTGCCTGCTGATGTAGTTCTATTACTTTGTCTGCACTTAGCTTACTTATTTGGCAAACTTCAGCTAAATCTGGCGCTAGCTTTGATTCGTAACATACGGGGATGTTGATAACATTTGCCGAGCCGCTGACTACTTCACTGGGGTTAAACTGCGTTACCACTGATAGTAAAGCATCGATATCGGCAGTGTACTCTAATACGATCAGTAAGCTGTCTGCAGCCACAATGATATCTAGAATGTCGCGAAGTTGCTGTTTGAGTATTTGAGAAAGCGCGGGCAGGGATGAGCAATCTTTTGAGTTTTTACAGCTAATTAAAATGCTGTCTTCATTTACATAATCAATGCAGTACATATCGGGCTAACGGCCTCGATTAGCTTGAATGATGTGTTGCTTTATTTGTTTGATGGTATCAAGCGCGGCTTGATTATCACCATGAACGCACAAGGTGTCAGCATTTAAGGCTAATTCACTACCGTCTGCACAGACCACTTTGTGATTGCATAGGATAGTAGTGACTTGATTAATCAAATCGGATTGTTCAGTGATTACCGCGCCAGCTTCGCTGCGAGCTTGCAGCTGACCATTGGCCAAATAGCGGCGATCACAAAAGGCTTCTTTGATTAATTTGATGCGATAGCTTTCGGCAATTTTCTCTATAAATCCAGCAGACTGGGTAGCGTGAACCATTAACTTAATATCGCCGTTGAGCGAGGCGACAGCTTTAACCACCGATTCAAAAATACTGGGCTCTTTATGCATGTCGTTGTAAAGCGCGCCATGCGGTTTTACGTAATGCAGGCTGAGTTGATGGTAGTGGCATAAGGCTTGTAAGCTGCCTACTTGCGCTAGCACTAGGTGAGTTAATTGATCGGGCTGGTAAGGAATTGAACGCCGACCAAAACCGGCAATATCAGCGTAACTTGGGTGCGCGCCTACACTTACATTGTGTTGTTTAGCTAGGGCTAAGGTATTACTCATTACGTCGGGATCTGAAGCGTGTCCACCGCAGGCGATATTCGCCATATCAATATGAGGCATTACTTGCTCATCAATGCCCATTTTCCATACGCCAAAGCTTTCGCCCATATCGCAATTTAATAACATGTCAGTCCTTAGCGAGCAGCCTTACAGTGTTGTAACAATAGCTTAGAGAAATATTGACCCGCAGGGCCGAGTTGTTCGGGTCTAGGAATCACCAAGTAGGTGTTTAGCGTTTTAGATGCCCCTCCTTGAATATTTAACTCAACCAAGCTGTCGTCTTCAAAAAACGGTTTTGCTACATGCTCTGGTAACCAGGCAAAACCTAAACCTTGATTGAGTACCTCCAGCACTTGATTAAAGCCGCTAAATGTCCAACGCTGCTCAGCACGCAGCCAGCCACGATCAGGCTGAGGGTTTTTCCCTGTATCACGCACAACCAGCTGTACATGTTGCAATACTTCGTCGATAGACACTGGTTGGGGCATTTTAGCTAATGGATGGCTGCGATGAATTACAGGCACTAAAGTAACGGAACTAAGTCGCTCGCCCAATACGCCTTTAGGCAACAATCCGGTAATCACCAAATCGGTTTTGCCATCGGTAATTGCTTCATCGGCGCCAGTAATTACCGTATCAATGACTTCTACTCGGGTTCCACGGCTTTCGGGCAAGAATGCTTTAAGTGCCTTAATAATAGGAGCACGAGGTTGGATAATTTCACAGGCTAGGCTCAATTGTGGTTCCCAGCCTTGTTCTAAACTTGCCGCGAGCAGTTCGAGCTCTTGAATATTTTGGCTGAGTAATTTACTTCGGCGAAGCATTACTTCGCCCATTGGCGTGAGATAAGCCTTACGGCCTTTTACTTCGAGCAATTGAATGCCAAGTAAGTTTTGCAGTTTGCTTACCGCATGGTTAAGCGAAGATTGGCTCTTGTTTAACTGACTGGCAGCTTGAGCATACCCTCCGTAATCCACCACCGCTTGAAAAATACGCCATTGTTCTAATGTGCTTTTTGCTCGAAAGGGTATGCTCATAGGTAGTTGTTCTATTTCGCTTGAGCGTCAATGCTTTGCCCGGTCACGCCAGCACTTGCATCGCTCATCAAGTACACATAGTTAGGCATGATATCTAAAGGCGTTTTCAACGTTTTTGGGTCTTCACCGGGGTAGGCCGTAGCGCGCATTAGAGTGCGAGTGGCCCCAGGATTAATACAGTTACTGCGCAGGCCAGTTTTGTCAAATTCATCAGCAATCACTTGAGACATGCCTTCAATGGCAAACTTAGATACCGAGTATCCACCCCAATAGGCGCGGCCTTTTTTACCAACGCTAGAAGAGGTAAACAGCAATGAGGCCTTATCGCTTTTAAGCATCAGTGGTACTAAGGCTTGGCTAAGTAGAAATTGAGATTTCACATTTACCTGCATCAGCTGATCCCAAAGATCTTCGTCAATTTGCACATATTGGCTAAGCACGCCTAAATGCGCGGCATTTAATAATGCGCCATCTAAACGGCCAAATTGATTGTCGATTGTGGCAACCATATCAAGGTAGTTCTGTTGACTAGCGCCTTTTAAATCAAGCGGAATGATTGCGGGCTGCGGTGCGCCTAGCGCTTCTATCTCATCATATACAGCTTCTAATTTTTTAACTGTTCGGCCAAGGAGGATCACGGTGGCACCTAATTCAGCGAAACTTAACGCCGCCTGACGGCCAATTCCGTCGCCTGCACCGGTAACCAAAATTACTTTATCTTTAAGTTCATCTGCGCTGGCTTGAAAGTGTTGAGGAGAGATTTCCGTGCTCATTATTTGTTCCTGTAGATGTGCGTTAGCCCACAAATATTTGTTTAATATTTAAACATCTGTTTAACGCCTGGTTAGACCTGTTGCAAAAATGT
The DNA here is from genome assembly GCF_030548085.1 of Agarivorans sp. 2_MG-2023. Classification (NCBI taxonomy): domain Bacteria; kingdom Pseudomonadati; phylum Pseudomonadota; class Gammaproteobacteria; order Alteromonadales; family Alteromonadaceae; genus Agarivorans; species Agarivorans sp. 2_MG-2023. Next base: position 31,449 of record NZ_JAUORQ010000018.1, on the reverse strand, counting down.
AAACAAATGTTTAAGGTTTCTTTGAAAAACATACAATAAAAAGGAATTTGCTAATATGCGTTTGTCCCGAATAGCTACAGCTGTCACTTTATTTACTTCTGTTACTCTTGCAGGTTGTGGTAGTAGCAACTCGCCTTTTGATTTCAGCAATGATATCACGCCAAATGAGCCAAACTCAGTAAAAATTCGTTTCAATCCGCTGATTGGTGATGTTTCTACACCAAATAATTTGCTGTTTAATGGCAGCCAAGACGGGACCGTTAATCTACCTAGTGAAGCTGCTATTGTGGCTACGCAAGAGTATCAATCTATTACCAACGTACTTGGCGCCCTAGATGGCTGGCAGACCAGCGTACCGTTTAGTATTCCTCTTGGTTATGGTGACGACGAAGGCGAATATAATGCAGAAATTGATACTACCTTAGATGAAAGCACCTTTGCTGCAGGCGTTTTGCTTTACAAAGTGAGAGCCTCTGGTTTTGTTGATACCTGTGCCGATGTGACCGAAAACGGCGGTAGTTTTTCAGCCGGCCAAACTTGCAGGATTGATGAACAGTTGGTTTATGGCGAAGACTACCTTGCTACCTTTAGCGACGGCAACATAGTTGTTACGCCGCTTAAACCTTTCACCACGGCAACATCTTACATGGTTGCGATTACAGAATCGCTGTTAGATAGCAACGGTCGCCCGGTAGAAGCGGGCAGTGGTTATCAGTTACTAAGCACTGCAGCTACTGCTGAAGACGATGCAACCACTCAGCAATTAAAAGGTTTAACTGGCTTCAACAATGGTCTGTTAGCTGCTGAAGGGGTAACAGAAGCTGTTAGTTACGCCGCGGTGTTTACTACGCAATCAGTAGGAAGTGTACTTAGCGCATTGCAACAAGTATACGGAGGTATGGCGCTGAACGGGCTACTGCCTTTAGGCGCATTGGTTGATACTGGCTCTACTGCAGAAGATGTAGCAAATACCGTGTTAGGCGCTAGCCAGCCAAGTTTTGCTGCTGCTAAGTACTTCAAATCAACCTTATCAGTTCCTTATTATTTGTCTGACTTAGATAATCCAGACATTACGGGGGCTGATATGAATAAGTGGGCGCAAGCTAGAACGGACAGCCCGGTTGCCATTCTTCAGTTGTTACAAACTAATGCCGACTTTGCTGACCAGGCAAGTGGCACAAGTTTTTGGACACAGGCCTTTGCTAGAGGGTTTGATACTTCAGCTTTTGGAGTGCTAGTTGCCGGTGGCGATACAGCAACAGCGGGAACTATGCTAGCTCAAGCAGATTTAGCAGGGTTAACTTATGTTGAAGATGGTGAGACTAAAGCCGTAGATGCACATCGCCATTTAACTGCTTATAACCCGATTCCAGAAACACGCAGTACTGCTTTACTCAACCTAGATATTTACTTTCCTGACGAAACCTTAACTGGACAAACTATGCCGGCAGATGGTTGGCCAGTTGTGGTATTCCAACATGGGATTGGCTCGTTAAAAGAAACTGCAGCGGGCATAGCCGCTAGTTATGCTGCTCAAGGGTATGCGGTGTTAGCGATGGATTTACCTTATCACGGCACCCGTGGCATTGATTTAACAGGCGATGGAAATGCAGATTTAAGTGCTAATGCTGATGCGCAAGTATTTGCAAATCTAGGTAGTTTTTTAAGCATTCGTGAAAACTTGCGTCAATCTAGCGCCGATTTATTAGCTCTGCGAGCTGCACTTCAAGCAGCTACGGCTCCGGCAGAATTAGATGGTAGCAAGGTTCATTTTGTTGGCCAATCGTTGGGCTCTATTGTTGGAGTTGGCGCTGCCGCATTAGCTGGTGAAGTCATAGTTAGTGGCTTTCCTATAGATTACTCCTTGCAAAGTGCATCGCTTAGCGTACCAGGAGGCGGCTTAGCGGGTATTTTCCAAAATTCGCCTAGCTTTGCCCCCTTAGTTGAAGCAAACCTTAAAGCAAACCCTGGATACTTAGGTTTAGTGGCTGCCGGTTTAGGGTTTGAAGATAACGACTCAGCCACGGCACTGGAGCAGTTTGCGGTTTACCAAGCTACCTACCCAGAAGCAGCGCAGCTAGTTATTGACTCCAATTATGCGGCTTTTGCTCAAGTATTTGGTGCTTTGGGCCAAACAGTAGTAGATGGAGCAGACCCGCTCAATTATGCGCAAGCAGGCTTTTCTATGCCAGTATTGGTGCATGAGGTAGTAGGCGATGGTAGTGAAGGAAGTGGTGACCAAGTAATACCTAACTCGCTGCCAACGTTACCGCTAGTGGGAACCGAGCCGCTAATTGCTGCCATGGGATTAGAGGGCGCAGCAGTAACGTCTGCAGGTAGTTATGCGATTCGCTTTGGCCAAGGCTCTCACAGTTCGTTGATTTCACCGACGGTGAGTTTAGCAACAACCGTTGAGATGCAAAGCCAGTTTGTGGGCTATGCGGTAAGTGCTGATGCTGGAAACGCGACGGTAGTGGTGAATGACAGCTCGGTAATTAGCACCGCTCAATAAGTAAAAAATAACCAATCTAAGGCCTGCATCGCGCAGGCCTTTTTTGTTGCTTGGTTAGTCTTTCAAGCTGTGGTACTAATAACAGCTTGAATTTAAGAGGGCAGAAGTTTGGATTTTTTGATCGAGTTTGGATTGTTTTTTGCGAAGGCTTTAACCATTGTTATCGCCATTATTGCTGTGGTGGTTGTGGTTATCGCAGTATCTTCAAAAACTAAGCACAAGAGTGGCGAATTAGAGGTCACTGATCTTAGTGAGCGACAAGATGAGATAGAAGACAAGCTGAATCATAACCTCATGAGTAAAGAGCAGCTTAAGCAATATAAGAAGCAGCAGAAACAGCAACAAAAAGAAGATAAGAAAAAAGGCGAAGAACAAAACAAGCCACGGTTATTTGTTATCGACTTTAAAGGCAGTATTGACGCTAAAGAAGTCGCGAGTTTGCGTGAAGAAGTCACCGCAGTACTCGTTGCAGCTAAAGAACAAGACGAAGTTTTAGTTCGTTTAGAGAGCGGCGGCGGTATGGTTCATGGATATGGATTAGCTGCATCGCAACTTAAACGTATTAAAGCGAAAGGTATAAAGCTGACTATTGCGGTTGATAAGGTTGCCGCAAGCGGTGGTTATATGATGGCCTGTATTGCAGACAAAATTATTGCAGCACCTTTTGCTATTGTTGGGTCTATCGGTGTGATAGCGCAACTACCAAACTTTAATAAAGTGCTGAAAAAACACGATATAGAGTTTGAGCAGGTAACCGCTGGCGAATTTAAACGTACATTGACCATGTTTGGTGAGAATACTGACGAAGCACGTAAGAAGTTTAAAACCGAACTAGAAGAGACCCATGTGCTATTCAAAGAGTTTGTGCAAGAGTTTCGCCCGCAATTGGATATTAGCAAAGTAGCCACTGGCGAGCATTGGTATGGCACGCAAGCTTTTGGTTTAGAGTTGGTAGATGAAGTCAGTACTAGTGATGATTACTTAATGGAACAGTTTAGCGATAAACAAGTTATTCAGTTTAAATATCATACTAAGAAAAAGCTCGCTGAAAAACTCAGCCAAGCCGCTAGTGTTGGGGTTGAACGTGGCGTAATGAAACTAGTTCAATCACAGTCTTGGGACTGGACTAAATAGCGTTTAGTTTGAATAAAAAAAGCCTGATTATTATCAGGCTTTTTTGTATCTGCGAGTTAGTTTTGTTGGAAAGGATAAACAGAACCTAAGTGAAGAATTTGGGTTAACTCATCCAAAGCGGTATTCACTTCTGTAATCATTTGCGGGTCACGTAAATCATCAAACGCTAAGCTATCGCGATAGTGTTTATCCACCCAGCTATTTAAGGTGTTAAACAACTGCTCACTCATAATGGTGTGTTGGTTCACAGCAGCTAACTCCATATCGTTTAAAGCGACACGTAAGCGCAAACAAGCCGGGCCTCCACCGTTGCTCATGCTTTGTTTAACATCAAAATAATGTACTTGTTTAATTGGTGTATTTCGGCCGACTAAATCTTCTAAATAGCGATGCACTTGCTCAGACTCTTGGCAATTAGTTGGGGCAATAATGGCCATCTCGCCAGGCGCGGTAGTGATGATTTGAGTATTAAATAAATAGCTTTTAACGGCTTCATCTAGACTTACTTCTTTGTCACTAACTTCGATGAAATGTAGTTTATTTTCGCCGAAACGTTGCTGAATATGCTTAAGTTGCTGTTGAGTATTTAAAAATGCCTGTTGATGATAAAACAGGACATTTTGGTTGCCTACTGCAATTACATCGTTATGAAAAACCCCTTGGTCAATCACTGAGGGGTTCTGTTGGATGAAAATCGCAGTATCAGCGTCTAAGCCATGTAAGCGCGCCACCGCTTGGCTGGCTTCTAAGGTTTGCCTTGCTGGAAACTTGGTAGGGGCAGGGGCGTTGCTGTTAGCCGCTGTTCTGCCATATACAAATAGTTCCAAACCCGCTTCACCGTAGTTATTACACAAGCGGGTATGGTTGGCTGCACCTTCATCACCGTAATAGTCATTTTCGGGCAGGTGTTGATGATGTTCAAAATATTTACTGTCAGAAAATACCGCTTTTAGAATATTGCCTGTCACTTCTGGCTCAATGGAACGGTGCAATTTGTTAGTTAAATTGGCTGGAGTAAAATGTACTTTTCCATTTTCGGTATCTGCACTAGGTGATACGGTTGCTGCGTTGGCTGTCCACATACTTGATGCTGAATAACTCGCCAGTAAAGCGTCTGGGGCTTTCTTTGCGGCTTGTTGCAACACTTGAGCATCGTTACCGCTAAAGCCGATACGACGTAATAAATTTAAATCTGGACGCTGCTGCGGGGCCAGCACGCCTTGAGTTAGCCCTAAATCATTTAAGGCCTTCATTTTTAGAAGACCTTGTTTGGCTGCTTCTTTTGGATTGGAAGCATTTTGGGCGTTGGATAACGAAGCCACATTACCAAATGAAAGACCGGCATAATTGTGAGTGGGACCCACTAAACCGTCAAAGTTGACTTCAAAATGTTTCATAGTCTTCCTTTTACTACGCTCATCGAAAAATGAGTTATCTTTTGTTGAAAAAATCTTTGCCAATGGTTATTTATATTGGCATGTGAAGAAAATCAAGCGTATAACACTACCCTTAATAGGGAGTTTCAGATGTTATCAGTTTGTATCTTTGTGGTCGAGTGCTTAATTATTCACCCAATAAACCAAAGATTTAAAAAAGTTATTGACCTATGCTAACTCTCGAGCAATATAAAAAAGAACAACTGTCTACTACTTTCCGTCGGTGGGCCAACCAGACGGACACAATGGTAAAAAGAACAATATGAGCAAATCTCTGGTAATTGTAGAGTCACCAGCTAAAGCAAAAACGATTAACAAATACTTGGGACGCCAATATGTGGTGAAATCAAGTGTTGGACACATTCGTGATCTGCCTAGCAGCGGTAGCGCGACCAATAAAAAGAAAGCAGCGCCAGTGTCTACAAAGGGCCTAAGTGCTGAAGAAAAAGCCAAGTTAAAGAAGGCCAAAGACAAGAAGGCACTTGTGGCCAGAATGGGTGTAGACCCAGAAAAAGATTGGAAAGCTAATTACCAAATTTTGCCTGGCAAAGAAAAAGTAGTTAGCGAGCTTCAAGCTCTCGCCGAAAATGCTGACACCATCTATCTCGCAACCGATTTGGACCGCGAGGGAGAGGCAATTGCGTGGCATTTAAAAGAAATTATCGGCGGTGATGACAGCCGTTTTAAGCGAGTGGTATTTAACGAGATTACTAAATCTGCGATTAAAGATGCCTTCTCGCAACCCAGCGAGTTAAACATGGACCGGGTTAACGCCCAGCAGGCACGTCGATTCTTAGACCGTGTTGTTGGTTACATGGTTTCTCCGTTGCTTTGGAAGAAAATCGCTCGAGGATTATCAGCAGGCCGCGTGCAATCTGTCGCGGTTCGCTTAGTGGTAGAAAAAGAGCGTGAAATTAAGGCCTTTGTACCAGAAGAGTATTGGGACATTCACGCCGACCTAGCAACGACATTGGGCGAAGGTTTACGGGTAGAAGTGGCCAAACAAAATGGCCAAGCCTTTAAACCGGTTAATCAGCAACAGGCAACTGCTGCTGTTGATAGTTTAAAAGGCGCTAATTACACGGTTGCTAAGCGCGAAGATAAGCCGACTCGCTCAAAACCGAAAGCCCCGTATATCACCTCTACGTTACAACAAGCCGCGAGCACGCGTTTAAGTTTTGGCGTGAAACGCACCATGATGTTAGCTCAAAGGCTCTACGAGGCCGGCTACATTACTTATATGCGTACTGACTCAACAAACTTGAGTAACGACGCCGTAGAGGCTGCTAGAGGCTATATTGGTGATAATTTTGGTGCCAAGTATCTGCCAGAAAACGCTTTACGTTATTCGAGCAAAGAAGGCGCCCAAGAAGCACACGAAGCGATTCGACCTTCTGATGTTACGGTATTAAGCGAACACGTTGATGGTGTTGACGCAGATGCCAAGCGATTGTACGACCTTATTTGGCGCCAATTTGTAGCATGTCAAATGACCGATGCACAATACGATGCGACGACGGTTACAGTGAATGCCGCCGAGTATGAATTACGCGCTAAAGGTAAAATTTTACGCTTCGACGGTTGGACAAAAGTACAACCGGTAGGCAAAGCAAGTAAAGCTGACGATGGCGTATTGCCTGCTGTTAGCCAAGGCGACAAACTAAACCTTGTAGAACTTGATCCTAAACAGCATTTTACTAAGCCACCTGCGCGTTTTAACGAAGCGTCGTTGGTTCGTGAATTGGAAAAACGTGGAATTGGTCGTCCGTCTACTTACGCTTCAATTATTTCAACCATTCAGGATCGCGGTTATGTTCGCACTGAGGCTCGTCGCTTTTACGCAGAGAAAATGGGTGAGATTGTCGCTGAACGCTTAACCGAAAGTTTCCAAGACTTAATGAGTTACGACTTTACTGCCGATATGGAAGAGCGTCTTGATAAAGTAGCTGACGGGAGTTTTGAGTGGAAACAGGCGTTAAACGAGTTTTACAAAAACTTTAAAGGCCAGCTAACCAAAGCAGATGATGACGAAACCGGCATGCGTAGCAATAGCCCGGTGATCACCGATATCAAATGTCCAGACTGTGAACGCCCCATGGGGATCCGCACAGCAAGCACAGGTGTATTCTTAGGTTGTTCGGGTTACTCGCTACCGCCGAAAGAACGCTGTAAGTGCACGATCAACTTGATCCCTGGAGAAGAGGCTGTAGCCGCCGACTCTGAAGAACAAGAAACTGAAGCACTGCGTGCTAAAGAGCGTTGTCCGGTTTGTAGTACCGCAATGGACAGTTACTTGATTGACGAAACCCGTAAACTGCATGTTTGTGGTAATAACCCTGATTGTGAGGGTTATGTGGTTGAGCAAGGTAGCTTTAAAATTAAAGGCTACGACGGCCCGATTGTTGAGTGTGAAAAGTGTGGCAGCGACATGCAGCTACGTACTGGTCGTTTTGGTAAGTACATGGCTTGTACGGGAGAGGATTGTAGCAATACGCGTAAAATCCTTAAAAACGGCGAAGTGGCTCCACCACGTGAAGATCCTGTTCACTTGCCTGAACTAGAATGTGTTAACAGTGATGCCTACTTTGTATTGCGTGATGGCGCATCTGGTATCTTTATGGCAGCGAGTAATTTCCCTCGCTCACGTGAAACACGCGCGCCTTTAGTTGAAGAGTTGAAACGCTTCAGAGATAGATTACCTGAGAAGTTCTTCTACTTAGCCGATGGCCCGGTAACAGATCCCGATGGCGTTAAGTCTCTAGTTCGTTATAGCCGTAAAACGAAAGAGCAGTATTTAAGTACTGAAGTTGAAGGCAAACCTACGGGGTGGCGTGCTTACCACACCACCGGTAAGTGGGTAGAAGAAGACAAACGTAAAAAGCCTAAAAAGTAGGCCACTTATGTCACTAAAAAAGGAAGCCTAGGCTTCCTTTTTTATTGGGCGTGGTTAACGCGGATTAGTTGTTTAACTGCAGTTGAGCTAACTTTTTGTCCATTGTGGCTTTAAGCAACTTATACAACAAAATTGACGCATCAATCTCTTCTTTGCGATTGGTTAAACTTTCAATGTTTAAGCCTAGTGGTATCCCTAAAGGTAAGCAGGCTTCTAGAATTTGTACCAAGTTGTTGTAGCAAATTAGAATCGATTCTTTAAGCGGCTTTTCCGCATCGAGAATACGCAAGCTGGTCGCCTCTGGTACCGATATACCCAGCCATTCAATAAACTCCAAGGTTTTAGCACTGCCACAAGGGGAGAAGGTAAGGATGATGCGTTGCGGTTTTTGCTGAGTCTTTTTACATTCGTGTGCGTAACGGGTAAGCATGTCGATGGTTGCTTGGGCGTTGTACACCGCTTGAGACACAAAGTACTGGCAACCTTGCTCGGTTTTATGCACCAAGCGTGCGTGCTCGTCACCTTTCTTTGCGTGGCGCTCAGCGATGGTTACACCACCCAAATAAAAATCGGGTGAATGCTGTTCTATTGCCTTATAAGCATCAGCCAAGCTTAATTGAATGTCGTTGCTAGCCGCAGGGCTGCCTACTAAGACCAAATCACGAATTTCGTATTGGTGCCAAGCTTCTTTTAACCAGCTAACAAAGTCTGCTTCATTGCGCTGTGAGACGCTTTTATAAGTAATTACCGAGCGTTGGCTTTTGTGCATTAGAAGTTGAGCATACAAGCGCGGGTCGTGGGTTTGCATGTAAGGAAATGGCCGTGGTTTGTCTATACGACTGCTTTCATCTTGAATGTCGTAAACAATTAAACCGTCGTAATCAATTTCATCTAAACGAGACAGTAACTTGTCAGCAATATCACTTACTTTTTCTATGTCGGTGTTTTGTTTAGGTGGAGTGGTTCCAATAAAGTACACCCCATGAAAAGGGTCACTTGAGATCTGTTGAAGTGTTTTGCGCATGGTTGAGTTTTTAGCTTTTTTGTTTGAGGTTATTCTCGCATAGCTTTAATGGTTAGGTCTAACTCTGTGTAGTTGCTGAGCGGCCTGTAAAGCTATGCAAGTGAAGTAGGGTGAAGATGTAAGGCTCGGCTTACCACTTTTTCTTAGGTTGGAATAATACATCCAATTCGTCAGTTTCTTTTTCGGCTAAGTTTTCAGCCTCTTGTTTACTGTCAGACTTAAGTTTGTCGCTCATTTCTTGATTCATGCGGCGCATATCTTGTAGCTTTTGTTCTAAGTAGGCATCACGGTCAGAGATGTTACTCAGTGCAGAAATGCCTTTGTTGAGTAACTGGCGAGCCGTACCCCATTGGCGAAGCGCTTGGGCTTCGATGGCACGTTTTAAGGCGTTTTCAATATTCACCTTAAGTTGCATTAACTCTAAACGGCGGTCTTCTAATACAAATACTTGGGTGTTTAAACGGCCTTTAGCGTGTTCTGAACGTACCACGGCACGTATTTTTTTTACGATTTGCAGCATCTGCAAGGCGTCTTTGTCGGTATCTGGAGCACGAAATGCGCTGTCGCTTATTTCACCTGCATTTTTGATTTGACTCAGTTGCCCTTGGGTGGCGCGAATTCGGTTGTTTAGGCCTTTTACACTGGGGTCGGTGTTTTTAATTTGATTAAGCGCTTCTAGCATACGTTTGTGTAAAAGCTCTACCAGTTCTTTACTGTAGGGGAGAATAGAGGAGTGCAGTAACAGTTCTTCAGTCTCGTTAATAATGGCCTTTTGTTTGGCGATTGCTAAACGACGTTCTGTTTCTTGTTTTTGTTTAAATTGTTGCACCATGTTGTATCCGATAACCAGAAACAACAATGCGCCTACGCCAAGCAATACTAAGGTAAATACCATAATCTAACCGAAAAATTTCCTATTTACTGGGCTATGGGAGATACAAGCTAAAACGACTACCACCTAAGAAGCTGCCATTTTCGATATGTATTCTACCTTCCTTGCCCGAATTTATATGTGCTTTAGCGATCAATTTCGCGAAAAACAAACCTAAACCACTACGATTATTAACAAAATCTAGTTGAGACGCTACTTTTGCATTTGCTAGGTCAATAATGCTTTGTGGAAAACCGTCGCCATCATCATCTACTTGTATACATAAATAGTTATCGGCTTGTTTTGCAGATATTTTAATTTGTTTTTTAGAATAGCGCAGCGCGTTAATTACTACATCACTTAACAGATACTCAATTAGGGTGACATCGAAGTACCAGCTTAGAGATTCATCCACCTCAATATCTATTTTCATTTGGGTTTGTTCAATGAAGCTTTTGTTTTTGTAGTACACATCGTTGAGTAAATCTTCTAGATAATTCTCTTCAATGGTCATGGGTAATTGTTTTTTTTCAAAGCGATATAGCGCGAGAAGCTGCATCAAACTGCCATTTAAACGAGACACCTCGTAATGCAAGCGAGATAACTCTTCGCTATCTTCACGGCCATTCTGCTTAGAACGAAGCGCGATTGCTTCAGTTGATTGGGTCAACATGCCTAAAGAGTTTTTCATATCGTGAACGGCGGTAGCCAAAACCGAAGAAAAATCGAGCTTGTCGTTAAGTGGCATGATGTATCCTTTTTTACGCTTAATTGCAGTGTAACTGAAGCTAAGCTTTCTCGCAAAATCAACTACTTCCAAAAGCTGAATGGTCTAAATAAGTCACCAGTGTAATATATCTGCAATGGCTTTTTGCTAGATGTATTTTGCCAATTATAGCAAGTGGACTAGCGATGCGAAGCCAATCTGAATTTCCAGAGATGGAACAGCTTTTAGCCTTACTTAATAAACACCAAGACAAAGTCACGGTAAAACAGCTTTGCCAAGTTGAATGTAAAACCGACAGCTTTCCGGTACATCTGATCTCACTCGGTAATGCGAGTCAAGACAAACCTGCTATTTGTTTTGTTGGTGGGGTCCATGGAGTAGAACGCATTGGTAGCCAAGTTGTGCTGTCTTTTATGGATAGTTTGTTAAACCGTTTGGATTGGGACAAACAACTACTGTTGTTGTTAGAGGCGTGTTATCTGGTTTTCATTCCCATCGTAAACCCGAGCGGAATGGTGTTACAGCGAAGAGCTAATGGTAATGGGGTAGACCTAATGCGCAATTCTCCAAGTTATGCGAAAGGTAAGGCGACGTTTATGGTGGGAGGCCAGCGTATTAGTCGACGGTTACCTTGGTATCAGGGGAATAAAAACGGCGTTATGGAAACAGAAAGCCAAGCCATTTATGACTTTGCCGAACAACACCTTTTTGGCAGACCATTTAGTTTAGTGTTGGATTGCCACAGTGGTTTTGGTCACCAAGATCGAATTTGGTTTCCCTATGCAAAGTCTGCCACCACGGCTATTGAAGATATTGGTTCTGTATATCGTTTACGCCAGGTATTTTTTGAGAGCTTTCCCCATCAAAACTACTTATTTGAGCCTCAAACCAAACATTACGTCTGCAATGGTGATCTCTGGGATTATTGCTACGAGCAATCATTAAAACGACCAGGCATCTTCATCCCACTAACCTTGGAAATGGGATCTTGGCGTTGGTTAAAGAAAAACCCCTTACAAGTGTTTAGTAGTTTAGGTTTGTACCATCCAATGAAACCACATCGCGTTCAGCGTGTTTTAAGGCGACACTTGGTGCTAATGGAGTTTTTAATTAACGCCAGCTACTCTTGGCGCGTACTTCATCAAACTGAGCCGCTAAAATGTGCTACAAAATTGGCTAAGGACAAATGGTTTAATGACAAATAAAAATCGGGAGCCTCGTCCAATCGTGCTTATTCGAGGCTTAGTTCGCGAGCAACGCCATTGGGGATTTTTCAAAACAGTTCTTCAGCAAACTTTACCTGAGCGAAAGATATTAAGCTTTGATATTCCTGGGAATGGTTCGCTTGCAAACCTTAGAAGTCCGTTAAGTATTGCCGAGTTGCGACAATCTTTGAGGATTCAACTAAAACTAAGTCCGCTTGAGATAAACAAGGTTGATTTAGTCGCGATTTCTTTGGGGGGAATGTTGGCAGTAGATTGGGCAGATAAATACCCACAAGAAATACACTCGATAACATTAATCAATTCTTCAAACGCAGCGTTTTCGCCGTTTTATCAGCGTTTAAGATGGCAGTCATACCTAAAAGTGTGGGGTATTTTATTTGCTAAAACAGATAGACAACGACAGCAGCGAATAATGAACGTAACAAGCCAATTTCCAGCCTTACATGGCGATGTTGTGGAAAACTGGCTAGCATGGTCAAAGGAACATGTTGTAACAAAGACAAATGCCTTTAGTCAGTTAAAAGCAGCGATGTTGTTTAAATTAGCCATTAAACCAGTGGTGTCTGTTTTGGTGTTAAGTAGTCAGCAAGATCAGTTGGTTAGTGCGGAATGTAGTGGGCAGCTCGCCAAGCATTGGGCCTGCACACATAAGCAACATACAAGCGCCGGGCATGACTTACCGTTAGACGCACCCGATTGGACTGCAAAACAAATACAAGCGTGGTTAGAAAGCTTGACCTCAGATTAGACCTCATCTAAGACTAAAACTGGTAGAGTAGAAGGATGTGACATATGAAGTTATGGATGACACTATTAGTACTTTTTAGCCCACTTTTATATGCTAACCAGTTAGCCCTAGAGGTAGTAGAAGGCGCTTATCCGAAACTTACGCTTAGATTGGAAAAAGTAACAGAGTTAACTCAACATCTCGCCAATACGCAAAGCTCAGGCTTTGAGCCTAAACTAAAAGACCATATACAAGTTGTCCTACCCACTAGCTCTAGCTGTATCAACAAAACGCTTGCACCTTTAAAAGGCCGCTTGCTCATTGTTGAGTTAGCTTGGACAGCAACTCTTGTAAAGCAGCTTGCTTTGATTAGCCAAAACAAACCTTGGCAACAAGCAAGCTTGCTGGTTCTGTTCCCTAGTAGTGACGCGCAATGCCGCCAACAAGTATTACAGTTAGCTTTCCCAGATTTACTAAGTTTCAATCAACATTGGGGCAGGGTAGAGCGAAAAGAAAGTGGTAGTGTTCAAGCTATCAGCTTTTTTGCGGCGCACACCACTACTAAGGGTTATGTGTTCAAACTTGTTGCCCCAAACCCACAACGAGCTCAACAATACTGGCTAAAGCATTACGCTGAGTAAGGTTAAGTTGTGTGGTTTCACTAAAGTGTCATATTGCGCAGGAAACACTGTGTTTCAATAAGCTACCTTATTCAATCTCGGATTTGCTGTTGAACCACACTGTACATCAAGAACCCACAGCTAAACTCAAAAAGCTAAAACGTTACCAATATGAACGCTACGCAGTGTTGTGCCGACTCGCTTATCCCTCTGCGATGGAAGGCATGGTTGAGCAATTAGACAAATACGTTTATCAAGATGTGTTTGACCGCTGGGGACGTTCTACCACACGTGTATTATGGAAGGAAAACAAAGACGAAGTGATTGTGGTTTTTCGCGGCTCAATGAACATTTTTGATTGGTTAGTTAACTTGGCATTTATACCTAAAAAGTATGTGGCAGAAGGCTATCAATATCATGTGCACTGGGGCTATTTGCAGCTGCTCGAACAGTTAAGTTGTGACCCACACCGTAGCAAACATCAGCTGACCGTTTACCAGCGGCTAGAGTCGATACTGTTACCCTTAATGGCACAGGGAAAACGCATATCACTTACTGGGCATTCCTCTGGTGGTTGCATGGCAGTGTTAGTGGCAGATCGTTTAGAGAGGAAGTACCCCAAAAAAGTGAAACGGGTGGTTACTTTTGGTCAACCAGCAACGGGATTGTGGAACTTTAAAAAGCATTACACGCTACACCGAAAAACCTATCGAATCTGTTGTGACTTAGATGTAGTCACGTTTTTGCCGCCAGTGCCATTTATGTATTGGCACGTAGGACGAATGCTTTGGTTGCATGACGAGAAAATTTACGAGAACACGCCAACCTGGTATCGCTTATCTAAATCGATAGTGAGTTGGTTACTGCTTCCTTTTACTTACCATTACATGCGCAAGTATATTCGTAATAAAGACTACTTTGACGAACATTAAGGTTGAACAATTGGGTTGGCACTACGATAGGACTGCACAGCGCGCATTCCTTTCTTGTTCACGCTCACTACTTCCGTTCTTGGCCAACGGCCACACAGTAAAGTGATTTCCTGTTCATTTTCCTTGTAGTAAACGTAACGCTGGCCTTTACCTAACATGCAACACACGGGTTGCTCGTCCAAATAGCTAATATGAACAAAACCGTCGTCAGAACTTACGCTAGGGCACCAATCTTTGGTGGTTCCACCATGATGATTTGGCTGTTTGGCTTTAAGTACGGTGAGTACATCAACAGTGTTGGCGGGGTGGGTGGAAAACCAATTAAGGTAATCAGACACACTGAGCTCTTTGTCGTAAAACTTCGCTAAGGTCACTTTCTGCATTTGCAAAATGGCTAGGATCATAACCAGCAGCACAATAATGAATGGAAAAAGAATTCGATAGAGCAAAGTTCGAAGCATTATTTCTGCCGTAAGTTTAGGAATCGCCGACGATTCTACCAAAAATGTGATGTATGTCTAATTATTATTCGCGTATCTATCAGTGGCACTATATAAGTAAGGGAAATAGCTTATAGGAAAAGTGAATTTGTAAGGGGCATAGCAAGGGTTAGGATAAGCTTAACTGGAGAGATGCTATGTTACGTAAGTTATTGTTATTAGTTGTTGTGATGAGTTTGATTGCTGCTTGGTTTAGCGCTGATCTTACCCGAGCTATTTTTGAAGCTAGCGCGTTTGTTGCAGTCATCGCTATGTTACTTTGCTCATTTTCATTTAAGCGAGATAAGCAATCTCGTTAAGCCTGTTTCTAACCTACTAAAGCGTTCAAGCCATCCAAGCTATTTTTAATAATAAGCCAGTATAATCAATAATGAGACGCTGGCGATACTAATCCAAAGACTTACTCCCAGTAATAAGGGTTTGATTCCAGCACTTTGCATATTCTTTGCGGTTAACCCGTAGCCGATTAAAAACAAACACACACCCAATAATTGTTTAGATATGCTAAACAAGCCTTGATATAGGCTATCAAACATAGGCACATAGTTGCTCACCAGCATGGTGAGTATGTAAAAAACGATGAAGTAGGGGAAAGAGAATTTTCCATCTTTCTCTTTAAAGTAGACCGCGCTTAATAAGGCTACTGGAATGATCCATAACGCTCGCGCTAGCTTAACGGTGGTTGCCACCGTTAGCGCTTCGTCGCCGTAAGCTGCGGCAGCACCAACAACTGAAGATGTATCATGAATAGCAATGGCTGCCCAATAGCCAAATTGGTTTTGGCTTAAATCAAAAAGGTGGCCCAGTACTGGGAAAAGAAATAAGCCACAAGCGTTAAGAATAAATACCGTAGCAAGCGCCAATGAGATTTGTTTGCTGCTGGCTTTTATCGCCGGCGAGACTGCAGCAATTGCGCTACCACCGCATATAGCAGTACCTACAGAGATCAGATAGCCAGTTTTTCTTTCAATACCGAGTAGCTTGGTGACTACAGTGCCCAATATTAAGGTAAATAGAATAGAACCTACAATAAGGCCAAATCCATTTTGGGTGTATTCAATGGCTTGGTCGATGGAAATGCCGAAACCTAAACCTACCACCGAGATGGCTAATAAACGTTTAGTTGCTGCGCCAATATTAATTGCTTTAGGCGTAAATCCAAAACTCGCTAAACAGGCACCTATAACTAAGGCAGCAGGGCCATTAACCCAAGGACTTAACACCAATAGGGCAATGGCGATACATAGTAGGTCTGCGGCTTGAAATTGTTTAAGGTTTATCTGCATATCGCCCCCATCGAATAGAGTTTTATTGTAGAGCCTTGGCGCTTCTGAGGGTAGAGTAAGTTTTGATTGATGAAAATCGACTAAAGATAAATATGTTATTGTTTTTATTGATATATTATATTTATTATCAATAATATTGATTAAATTAATCAATATTATTCAGTGTCTAGTTTTATCTCGTTATCGGTAAAAAAGCTCTTCTTCGATTTGTGGGCGCATTAACTCAGTAACCCTTTTCCCTTCGCTAATGGCTTCTTCCGCTCGATGAAAATCCATGATGCCGATATCTCCAAGTTTAGGCGAAAGTAGGATATCTGGTGGATCGCCAGCCATACGAGTGCGGGTTAATCGTTCTTGCATGATGTTTATTGAAGTAGACATTACCCCAATCATTCCCGGAGAGCGGTTGCTGTTTTGTTGCTTTAAATTGCTTAGCATGGAATTGAGGTAGTCTTTGCCGCCGCCTAATAAACGCCAAAATGGCTGATTACTGGGGTTTTCATTGTGGCTAAGGGTCTCGTTTAAGTCGTCATCGAGTAGTGCAATCCGTGATTTATCGTTGTTTAGGTTTACCGCAATAACTACATCCGCTCCCATGGCTCGGCATAAAGAAACAGGCACTGGATTAACCACTGCTCCATCAACCAACCATTGGTCGTTTAATCGATAAGGCGCCATTAACCCGGGCATAGCACAAGATGAACGTACGGCGTCTCGCACGCTGCCTTTTTGTAGCCAAATCTCCTTACCAGATTCTAACTCTGTGGCTACTGCTCCAAAAGGAATATCTAGCTGCTCTATGCTGTCGCTACCAATGTATTGTTCGGCGGCATTAAACACTTTCTCACCAGTGAGTAATCCGCCTCTATACAACGAGAAATCCATTAAGTTAAATACTTGCCAGCTAGATAGGCTTAAGGCCCAATCGGTAAGCTTATCTACTCGATGACAGGCATAAGCTGCACCCACTAATGCGCCAATGGAGCAACCGGATACAATATGAGGTTGTATGCCCATTTCGCGTAAAGCCAAAATGACACCTAAATGCGACCACCCCCTAGCAGCGCCACTGCCTAGGGCAAGCCCGATAACCGGGTCCTTTTTATTCGGCATCCTTTATCTCTCTGTGAATCCAAGTATTTACCGAGCAAGTGTTGCTGATATTAGCGGTGACTGCAACGGCGCAAGCAACAGATTCACGTTAAAGTAATCAGCTTGCTTTAATCGCGGTACCAATAGCGCTAGTGCTGGTTTCTTAATACTTCGCCTTGAACAAACTGTTGGTAGTCCTCTTGGCAAACGGCGTTTTCTGCTTTTACTGTTGCCATTCCAATGGTAAACCCTAGTAGGGCGTAAGCCACACACCAGATAAGCTGTTTGCGTTCTTGTCTTCTTCTCATTAGGTTCCCCAAACTGTTTTAGCAATGTTGTAGTGCGGCATTTGCAAACACTTCATTTTATTGAGTGCGGTACTGGTTTGCTGTTGTTCTAAATAACCAAGGTCTAAAGCGTTAGCTGCTAACAATTCGTTGAATACCTTATAGCCAAACCACTGGCGCCTTAAGTGTGCGAGTTCTCGAGAAGCTATAACAATGAGGTGTAAGCTAAATATTCCTGCTTGCGCCTCGTTCATGTGACTGGTTGCTACAC
Source organism: Agarivorans sp. 2_MG-2023 (assembly GCF_030548085.1). Lineage (NCBI taxonomy): Bacteria > Pseudomonadati > Pseudomonadota > Gammaproteobacteria > Alteromonadales > Alteromonadaceae > Agarivorans > Agarivorans sp. 2_MG-2023. The sequence goes on along the minus strand of NZ_JAUORQ010000018.1, from coordinate 13,911 downwards.
TGTGTTTTCCCCATTCGTTGCGGGTAATGCTTTTCATCAACATAGCACTTAGGTAAGGATCTACATCCAAGTGTTGTAATTGTTTTTGTAGCGCGCGTTTACTACGTAATGATTTTAATAGTTTTAGCATGATTGAATCCTATATACAGTCATTGAGTGAGCTCAGTACTTGTTCAGCGTAACTGTCGCTGTCTAAAGACTGCATCCAACCAAATCGTCGACCAATTTCGGTGAAGGTGATGCGCTTAAGGTCTTCATCGCTACCTAGTTCGGTATGACTCAGTTCATCCCAAGTGCTTAAGTGCACTAAGGCTGCTTGTTCGTAGCTTATTTCCAGGTTCATTAATTCTTGAGGGGTATATCCGCTGTCAAACGCGTCGTTAGATACCTTTTGTTGCAGATAAATGACCGAAGCAGCGCAAGCGGTTTGTTGTTCGTAACGTTGATAAGTGGTTTCAGTTAGTTCGCTAGCTAGGGAATGAGGGGCGATAAAAGCCGTTAGCCCGAAGATTACGCCGAGAAAACCTTTGCTAAATTGTATTGTCATCGTGTCACCTTATTAGATACTTATTTGTATGGTGACGTCCGGTGTCTGATGAATCCTATTTAGGAGAGAGTATATTGATTCACCTAGTGTTTAGAAATATCGATAAATGACTTATAGATATGTCACTTTCCGTATAGCTAACGGTATGTCTGAGGTTAATACCGCTCTTCCAGTAGGCTCCAGCGTGAAAGAGTAAAGCATCTGAGAGTTTGCAATAAGGCTTTCTTTAACAATGGCTTGAAGCGATGAGTTTCACAAAATTCATTGAATGCATTGGATTGAGGAATTTAACTTAACGCACCGATTTAACATTTAGATTAGAATTATTCTACAGTTGAAGAATAACCAAACGATTATGACCATTAAGAACAAAGTTGGCCGACCCAAAGGGGATAGCCAAGCTCGAGAACAGCTGCTGTTGGCAGCCACAGAATTGTTCGTGAGCCTTGATTACGACAAAGTGTCAATTCGCATGATAGCGAACAAGGCAGAAGTGGATGCGGCTTTAATACGCTATTACTTTGGATCTAAAGCTCAGTTGTTTGGAGAAATGCTTAACAGCGTGGCAAAACCAGTTTTTGCTACTTTGGATAAAGCCAGTCGTGATTTCGATGCCGATGACTTAGGGCGTTTGATGCGCAGTTACTACCAAACAATGGTAGAAAACCCGTATTTTCCTAAGCTTATATTTAAGCTGAGCAACACCCCTAAAGAACATGAAAGTGCTCAACAACTGCAACATATGATCGACAATATGGGGCGCTTTAAAAGCAAACATTTATTCGACCAGCTATTAAGCAACAATGTGTTACTAGACGACGTTGACACAGAGCTAGCTCAGCTAAGTTTTTTAAGTTTAATGGTATTTCCATTTTTGATACCAGAACGCTTGTTACAAGCCAATCAAATCGCATTATCTAAAGCTAAGTTTTTGAAACTAGCAGACCACAATATTCAATTGCTACAACGTGGCTTATTTAAACACAAAGGAACCGATTCATGAGCATCACTAAACCTTGGCTAATTATACCTGGCGTAGCAATAGGCATAATTGTGCTGGTGTTAGCTATCACCAGTAAAGAAGTGGTGCCGTTAAACACTGAGCATCAATCATCTCGCTTAGTGGAAGTAACAACGCTAACTAAAGTTGATGCCGCACCCATGGCGATTGCTTTTGGTCAGGTTGAACCTAAAACCAATTGGGAAGCTGTTGCCGAGGTGAGTGGCAATTTGGTGTTTCGTCATCCGCAGCTAGAAGAAGGGCGGTTTCTTAAACAAGGGACATTGTTGTTAAAAATAGATCCCTTGGAATACACCTTAAAAATGACTCAGGCGGAAGCAAATTTAAACGCTAGCAAAACCCAAATCACCCGCTTAGTTCAGGAAGAAACCAATCTAAAAACCAGTTTATCGATAGAGCGACAGCGGGCGTTATTGGTGGAAGAAGAGTACTTACGAAAACAAAAACTTAAAACACAAAACCTTATTTCAAGCTCTGAGTTAGAGAATGAAAAACAAAATGTACTGATACAAAATAAAGTAATTCAAGAGTTAGAAAATGCACTGCAGTTAGTACCTGATGATCGCCGTGTATTAGAAGCGCAATTAGCTGTAGAGCAAGCCAAATATGAAGACGCCAAACGGCAACTAAGTAAAACCGAAATTGTATTGCCTTTTGATGCCAAAATAGCGGAAGTTAATATTGAAAACGAGCAGGTAGTTAACTTGCAATCGGTCATGGTAGTGGCGCAAAAACTCGACACAATGGTCGCCGATGTACAGTTGTCTTTGGGCGATATGCGCCAGCTGATCGCTAGCGTTCAACACTATCAGAACACAGCGGGTTTACCTTCCATTGACGACTTAAATTTTGATGCATCTATTAGCTTGGTGGCTTCAGGCATTGAATACAAATGGCCAGCAAAAGTCGCTAGAGTTGCCGAATCGGTCAATGTTGCTCAAGCCACTGTTGGCATGTTTTTAGAGGTTGAGCAAAATCTCGCGGCGATGGATCTTGCTCAACAGATCCCCTTAACCAAAGGCATGTTTGTGCAAGCGAAAATTCAAGGCTATCCTCAATCTCATTTTGTGGTGCCAGAGCGAGCTTTACATGGCACCAATATCTATTTAATGGATGAACAGAAGAACCTTCAAATACTGCCCATTAATGTGTTGTTTAGAAGTGAGCAGGGCGTTGCGATTAGTGGTGAGTTGCATGAGGGGCAAATACTCATTCTTAATGATTTAATTCCTGCTGTAAATGGCATGACCTTGCGTACCAAGGAGCAGGGCGATGCTTAATTTCTTTATTCGGCACCCAACCCTTGCCAATTTGTGCATGATCACCTTTTTGCTGCTGGGGTTAAGCAGCTTAGGTACCTTAAAACGTGAAACATTTCCGGAGTTTACTAACCCCTTTATTATTGCAACGGTGGTTTACCCTGGCGCGTCGCCAAGCGAAGTAGAAGAAAGCTTATGTATGCGCATGGAAGATGCAGTAGACGGCTTGTCTAATATTGAAGAAACGCGCTGTGAGGCTGTTGAAGGCTTAGGTTCTTTAATTGTTAAGTTAGATGGTGACGCAGATGTTGGTCGCATGTTGGTGGATATACAAACCGAAATAAACGCCATTAAAGACTTTCCTGAGCAAATTGAACCGCCAGTAGTAAAAGAAATGGATTGGGCTGAGCCGGTAGTGGATATCGCTATTAGTGCGCCAGCTAGTTGGCCCGATTTAAAAGCCTATGCTGAAGAATTGAAACACATTCTAAAAGTAGATTACGACGTGGCCATGGTGAGTGTGAGTGGCTTTTCTGATCACCAGTTACGGGTGGAGTTAGACCAAACAGCGCTACGGCGACTGAACTTAAGTGTTAACGATATTGCTAGCACTATTAGCCAACAGAATATCAATTTGCCAGCAGGCACCATTGAATTAAATGAAAAGAATTTGCTGATCCGTTTTGATCAGCGAAAGCGAGACCCAATAGCATTAGCAAAAACCGTTGTCGCCTCAGACAGCAATGGCAGCGTGGTGTATTTAGGCGATGTCGCAAATATTAGTGATCGCTTTGAGTTAGATGAAGAAAAAATACTGTTTAACGACTTGCCCTCTGCGATGCTCAAAATCAGTAAAAACAAAGCCGACGATGCCTTGCGAATAAAAGATTCGGTTCAACATTTTGTTGATGACCAGCGTCTGGTTGCACCAAACGGGGTAAGCCTAACCTTAACCAATGATATGTCGTCACTGTTGAGCGACCGTTTAAACATGATGCTTAAAAACGGCTGGCAAGGCATCATTTTGGTATTTTTGAGCATGTGGCTATTCTTTTCACTGCGATATTCGTTTTGGATAGCCGCCGGTCTACCCGTTGCATTTATGGGGGGCATGTTCTTAATGTCGGTGTTCGGCTTATCGATCAACATTATGACCTTAGTCGGTTTACTAATGGCCATTGGCATTATGATGGATGACGCGATTGTAATCGCTGAGTCGATAGCTGCGCATTTAGAGCGGGGAATGAGTGCTGACGAAGCGGTAGTTAAGGGGGTTAAAAAAGCGGCACCAGGGGTTATTTCATCCTTCTTTACTACCATTTTTGTGCTGGGTAGTTTGATGTGGCTAGATGGCCAAATGGGCGCAGTGTTAAGCGTAGTGCCAATGGCATTGCTGTTAGTGCTGTGTATTAGCTTGGTAGAGGCATTTCTCATTTTGCCAAACCACCTGCGCCACACTTTGCAACATCAAGGCATTGAAAAGCCAGAGTCTGGCTTTAAAGCCAAGTTCCTTAATATGTTTGAAGATTTTCGCCTTAACAAATTAGTGCCGGCTGTAACCTTTGTGGTTAAGTGGCGCTATGTTTCTGTGGGTGCGGTATTCGGCTTATTGCTGCTATCGTTTTCGTTGGTGGTAAGCGGTTTACTAAAGTTTACCGCGTTCCCTGAACTTGATGGCGATATTGCTGAAGCAAGAATCATTCTCCCACCCGGTTCAAGCTTATCGCAAACCGAAACCTTAGTGGCAGAAATTGTGACTGCTGCCCGTCAAGTTGGCAAACAATTTACCGAACAAAATAACGAGCCGCAGCGTTTAATTCACGACATTACCGCTCAATACAATTACAACGCTGATGCCGGAGAATCTGGTCCGCATGTGGCAACTGTTCGTTTAGATATTTTATCAGCAGAAGTGCGCAATACTTATATCGAAGAGTTCATTAGTGCTTGGCGTGAACAAGTAGGTGAGCAAGCTTTACCGTTAGCGTTGGCGTTTACGCAACCTACTATGGGGCCAGCAGGACGAGCTGTTGAAGTGAGGCTACAGCATTCAGATTTAGACACCTTAAAAACTGCCTCGGTAGAGTTGCAAGCCTATTTGAGCCAGTTTAAAGGGGTGAATAGCATCCTTGATGACATGCGACCCGGTAAAGAAGAGGTGGTAATTTCGTTACGTGGTGGCGCTGAATCTTTTAATGTAAACGGACAAATGGTGGCAGAACAACTGAGAGCGTCTTATCAAGGAGCGATTGCGGATGAATTTCAACTTGGCCCTGAAAACATTCAAATCGATGTACGTTTAGATAAGTCGCAATCCGGTAGTTTACAAGCCTTGGCTAATTTCCCGGTAGTGCTTAGCGACGGAAAACAAGTGCCTCTATCTTCAATTGCCAACTTAGAATATCAACGATCGTTTGTCCGCATTCAGCGTATAGACGGCTTACGTACGGTAACTGTGATGGCTGATGTTGATACTCGAGTTGCTAATACCAACGAAGTGATGCAATTGGTTCAAAAAAGTTTTCTTCCGGAGCTAATCGCTAAGATACCTGGCTTAAGAGTTGATTTTGAAGGCGAGGCTAAAGAGAGCGCTAAAGTGGGGTCGTCTTTGGGTAAGAGCTTCACAATTGGCATTTTTGGTGTTTTTGCCATTTTGAGTTTCCAATTTAGAAGCTACCTTGAACCCGTGATTGTATTAACCGTTATTCCCATGGCGTTAATAGGTGTGTTGTGGGGACACTTTTTGTTAGGACACAGTCTAAGTATGCCGTCTATTCTAGGCTTTATTTCATTGGCTGGGATTGTAACGAATGACTCCATATTGCTGGTGCAATATATTCGGCACCATTTAGATGAAAGAGACGATGTTTATCAAGCGGTGGTGAACGCCAGTAAAGAACGCTTCAGAGCGGTATTTTTAACCTCACTTACCACTGCAGCAGGTTTACTGCCGTTGTTGTTAGAGACCAGTTTACAAGCACAAGTGGTGCAGCCTATTGTGGTGTCTATTGTGTTTGGAATTGTAGCGTCTACGATGATGGTATTGTTTATTATCCCGGCGGCCTACGCTATTTTGGCCGATTGGAACTTAGTGCATAAACATAAAAGCTTACATTAGTTATATGTCCAAGCCTCTTGCCTATTTGAGCATGAGGCTTAGTCGATTTACGAAATTAGCCAGTAGAGGTGTTTGCTGAGGCTAAGTCGTAACACTGATAAGCAATTCCTCTAATGGCCACATCTCGCCTAAAGGCTTTTTTTGAGGCCTGACGATAGCTGGTGATTGATACTGTGTCTGCCGTTGGATACTGCGGTCGCACCGATTTTACATATTCATCGCGAGCTTCATGTCCTTTTGAATCATGATGGCTAGTGTAATAAACACTGCCAAGCGCGGTGCATTGAGAGATATCTCGGTCGTCTTCCAATAGCGTTACGCCATGGTAAGTAGTGGGAGTGTTAGAACAGCCAGTTAAAACAAACAGGCTAGCGGAAACGATAAGTATTAATTTATTCATGTGTTACCTCGATTTAGTTTATATGCACTCTCCTTGTTGGTTATTTGTTCAATTGTAATGGCAACTTTTTGTTTTAGATATATCGCTAACAGACTCATAGAGTTGTCGCTGCCCGAGTTAATCAGCCCTTAGCCAACACATTTCCCAATTTCAAATATAGAGGGCTGGATATATATCCAGTATTTAAGGTAAGCTTACGCTATCTAAAGTTAGGAGTCTTTGCAGTGATCGCTACCATTAAAGGTATCTTAGAAGAAAAAGTCCCACCTTTTGTATTGATAGATGTAGCCGGAGTAGGCTACGAAATACAACTTCCTATGAATTGCTTTTACCAATTGCCCGAACTGGGTGAATCGGTGCGTTTATTAACGCATTTTATTGTGCGAGAAGATGCCCAATTACTTTATGGTTTTCACGACAAAGCCTCGCGTTCGTTATTCCGCGAGCTGATAAAAGTAAACGGTATTGGGCCTAAGGTGGCCTTAGCCATTTTGTCTGGCTTAAGTTGCGAGCAGTTTGTCTTCGCGGTTAAACACGAAGACTTATCAAGTTTGGTAAAAGTGCCTGGCATTGGTAAAAAAACTGCCGAACGTTTGTTAGTTGAAATGAAAGACCGTTTGAAGAACTGGAATGCCGAACTACCGGCAACACCACTAAGCGACAGTTTATCTAGTCATGGTGACTTACCCTTAGTAGCTACGGTTGATCCTAAAGAAGAAGCCGTTGCAGCGCTTGAGTCGCTGGGTTATAAAGGCATTCAAGCAGAAAAACTGGTTAAGCAAGTTTATTCAAACGGCATGAGCAGTGAAGAGTTGATCCGCGAAGCACTAAAAGCGGCTTTGTGAACAAAGGTAGAGTAAATGATTGAAGCAGATCGCTTAGTTTCAGCCACGCCGGTGATTGAAGAAGAAACTGTAGACCGCGCGATTAGACCCAAAAAGCTGGATGATTACACCGGCCAGCAAGCGGTAGTTGAACAATTAGAAATATTTATTGAAGCAGCTAGGCGCAGAGATGACGCGCTCGATCATTTGTTAATTTTTGGTCCTCCGGGTTTAGGTAAAACCACCTTAGCCAACATTGTGGCTAACGAGCTCGATGTGAATATTAAAACCACCTCTGGCCCTGTATTAGAGAAAGCTGGTGACTTGGCAGCTTTGCTCACTAATCTTGAACCTGGCGACGTATTGTTTATTGATGAAATTCATCGACTTAGCGCAGTAGTTGAAGAAGTACTGTACCCAGCGATGGAAGATTACCAGCTGGACATTATGATTGGCGAAGGCCCAGCGGCCCGCTCGATTAAACTCGATTTGCCCCCATTTACGTTGATTGGCGCCACCACGCGCGCTGGCATGTTAACGTCACCCTTGCGGGACCGCTTTGGTATTGTGCAACGCTTGGAGTTTTATAAAACCGGCGACTTGGCCGAGATTGTTAAACGAAGTGCGCATTATCTAAATTTAGAGCTTGATGCTGAAGGGGCGTGGGAAGTTGCTAGGCGTTCACGAGGAACCCCGCGTATCGCTAACCGTTTACTGCGACGTGTTCGTGACTTTGCTGATGTAAAATTTGATGGCAAAGTAACGCAAGAAGTAGCTGCTAAGGCGCTAGATTTACTGAGCGTAGACAGTGCTGGTTTCGACTATATGGACACTAAGCTACTCAAAGCGATAACGGAAACTTTTGCAGGAGGTCCCGTTGGCTTAGACAACCTTGCTGCAGCCATTGGTGAAGATAAAGAAACCATTGAAGATGTACTCGAACCGTTTCTTATTCAGCAAGGCTATTTACAACGTACCCCACGTGGTCGCATTGCTAGCGATAAAGCCTATTTACACTTGGGTTTTGATATACCTAAGCGTTAAAAATGCTGTCGTTTAGTCACGACAGTGTGGTTTAAAAATCGGCTTAAAGTGTTTAGTTTTAAGCCGTTACCCCAGTTTTCTCACGCAATTCTCTAAATTAAGTGGTTTGAGTCTTAACCTTATGCACTTGCCTGTGTATAGTATTTTCTAATTGAAATACTAGGGTAGGTGTAATGTCGGTTTTAGCTGTTCGGGTTTATTACGAAGATACTGATGCGGGAGGCGTTGTTTATCATGCTAACCATATCAAGTACTTTGAACGAGCGCGTACAGAATGGCTACGAGAGCTCGGCTACGATCAAGATACCTTGATGGAACAAGATCTTTGTTTTGTTGTTCGTTCTCTTACTATCGACTACAAGCTTCCTGCTCGATTTAACCAAATGCTCAACGTAACAACGCGAATTGATACGATGAAACGAGCAAGCATGGTTTTCGAACAAACAATCACAAATGCTGCACAACAAGTCATTGCCCACGGAATGGTTACCGTGGCTTGTGTCACATTGTCATCAATGAAGGCCACGGCCATTCCTGAAACACTTAAAGAGGATTTACTCGGTGCACTCTGATATGTCATTTATCGGCTTGTTTTGGCAGGCGAGCCTATTAGTTAAGTTTGTAATGTTATTGTTGGTGAGTATGTCTATTTACTCGTGGGCGATGATAATTAATCGTAATCGAGTACTTAAGGCTGCAAAATCGTCTAGTGATAGTTTTGAACAGAAGTTTTGGTCTGGTGTAGACCTCAACAAACTGTATCAAGAAAGCAACGCGCGTGCTGATCATTTACAAGGAATGGAACAAATCTTCCATTCAGGCTTTAGAGAATATGTACGATTACATAAAACCAGCGGCAGAAGTGCTGACGCGGTTATGGACGGTACTTACCGAAGTATGCGGGTATCTTTGTCTCGCGAAGTTGAGTCCTTAGAAAACCAGCTGCCGATGCTAGCAACAATTGGTTCAATTAGCCCGTATATCGGTTTGTTTGGTACCGTGTGGGGCATTATGAACGCTTTTATCGCCTTAGGCGAAGTTCAACAAGCCAGTTTGAATATGGTTGCACCAGGCATTGCCGAAGCGCTTATCGCAACGGCTATGGGCCTATTTGCTGCTATTCCTGCGGTTATTGCCTTTAACCGTTTTTCGACCGGGGTGGCTAAACTAGAAAATGGTTATGCCAACTTTATGGAAGAGTTTTCCAGTATTTTGCATCGTCAAACGCACACTGGCGCTAACTAGTAAGGGGCGAGAGTGAACCATTATCAACGTCCTAAAAGACGCTTAGTTGCCGAGATTAATGTGGTGCCCTATATCGATGTGATGTTGGTGCTGCTGATCATTTTCATGGTAACTGCTCCGCTCATTACCCAAGGGGTAAAAGTGGATTTGCCTCAGGCTAGCGCAGAAGCAATGCCCGAAGACAGTAAACCACCGTTGGTTGCTACCGTAGATGAAAGTGGTCAGTACTTTTTAGACACTGGCGATAACAGTGACTCTGCTAAGCAATCGGTGTCTGGAGACGATCTACAAGCTTTGGTGATCGCGCATCTGCAGTTAGACCCTGATTTACCTGTGGTAGTGCGTGGTGACAAAAATGTTCGCTATGAACAAATTATTAACTTAATGGTATTGCTGCAAAGTGCAGGTGTACCTTCTGTGGGTTTAATGACCCAACCCGACAATAATTAGAATAGGAATAGCATTGAAGTCGCCATTTAGCCTATCGGTTATTATTTCAATTGTGCTGCATGCCGGGTTGTTTATCGCTTTGGTATGGTCGGTAGATTTTGAGAGAGTGAAGCTAGAGCCAACACCGAGTGCACCTATTATTAACGCAACGGCTGTAGACATTAATCAAGTGACTCAGCAAGTTGAACGTTTAAAGAATCAGCAACAAGCCAAGGTAGATAAAGAAAAACAACGTATTGCCAAGGCCGAGAAAGACGCCGAGCAAGCGCGTAAAAAGCGCTTAGCTGAAGAAAAGCGAATTAAGCAACTGGAGTTGGAAAAACGCCAGCAGGAAAACGCTAAGAAAAAAGCGGACGAACAAGCCCGCCGAGCCAAAGAAAAACAAAAACTAGAGCAGCAAAAGGCAGCTAAAGCCGAGGCTGAGCGAGTTAAGAAAGAAGAACAGCGCAAAGTAGCAGAAGCTGCCGCCGTGGCTGCAGAAGCCGAGCGAGTGCGTAAAGTGGAACAGCAAAAGAAAGCTGAAGAAGCGGCACGTAAAGCAGAAGAAACTCGCAAACGTAAAGAAGAAGAGGCGAGAGTTGCTTCTGAGAAAGCGGCTAAAGCTGAAACTGAACGTAAACGCCAAGCTGAAATCGCTCGCCAGGAAGCTGAGTTTGAGCGTCAAATGCAGTCGGAAATGGCTGTAGAAGCAAATGCCAGACATCAACGCCAAGTACTTGGTGAGGTAGATAAGTACCGCGCGTTAATTATGTCTACTATTCAACGTAACTGGTTGATTGAACCAAGCATGTTAGGTAGACAGTGCCAGATCCAGCTCACTTTGGCCTCTAGCGGTTTTGTTACCAGTATCGGCGATGGTAAAGGTGATAGAGCAGTGTGTGAATCCGCTCGTCGAGCGATTAAAAAAGCGGTGTCGTTACCCGTTTCTAAAGACCCAGATGTATTTGCGAAAATGAAAAATATTACTTTAACCTTAAAACCGGAATAGCTGTGATGATGAAAAAATTCTTAGTGAGTGTGAGCTTAGTGTTCGCATTTATGAATGTTGCTCAAGCTAACCTAGAAATTGTAATCACGGAAGGTGTAGACAGTGCTCGCCCTGTTGGGGTAGTGCCGTTTGTATGGCAAGGACATGGAGACGTCCCTCTAGATTTAGCGAAAGTAGTCGCGGATGACTTACGCCGCTCAGGCAAGTTCAACCCTGTTGCCATTAGTGATATGCCGCAAACCCCACAATCAATAGAACAAATTGATTATGAAGCGTGGGCTGCATTAGGCGTAGAAGCGGTACTGACCGGAAAAGTAGAAGCGCTAGAGGCGGGTAAGTTCAAAGTGAGTTACACCTTGGTAGATGTATTACGAGGGCAAGTAACCGCGGGCAATAAACAAGAGCTAAAAGATGGTCAGTTAGTGACTAGCCAAGATCATATTTTGCTCGACCGTTTCAAAAGTGTTGCACGCGCTCAGTTGCGCCAAATGTCGCATTTGATCTCGGATGGTGTTTATCAGTCATTGACTGGTGAGCGAGGTGCATTTCTCACTCGTATCGCTTACGTAGTGGTGAACAATGAAGCTACCTACCCATATCAATTACGCATTGCTGATTATGACGGTCACAATGAAAAAACCTTATTGCGCTCTCAAGAACCGCTTATGTCACCTTCTTGGTCGCCAGACGGCCGCCAACTGGCCTACGTAAGCTTTGAGAACCGTACTGCAGAGATTTACGTTCAAGATATCTATACGTCACAACGCACCAAACTCACTTCTTTTAGCGGTATTAATGGGGCGCCAGAATGGTCACCAGACGGTTCCAAAATCGCCTTGGTATTATCAAAAGATGGCCAACCAGATATTTACGTGATTGAAGTTGCCAGTAAAAAGTTAAAACGTATCACTAAAAACCGTCGAATCGATACTGAGCCTACCTGGTTGCCAAGTGGCAACGATTTACTGTTTTCTTCGGAGCGTGGTGGTAAACCACAAATTTACAAAGTTAACTTAGACACTAACAAAATCAACCGCGTTACCTGGGAAGGTGAAATGAACTTAGGTGGCTCGGTAACACCTGACGGTTCAGCACTGGTAATGGTGAGTCGTGTTAACGGCCAATATCGCATTGCTCGCCAAGATTTTGATACAGGTTACGTACAAGTATTAACGCGCACTCAATTAGATGAGTCGCCAACAATTGCGCCGAACGGAAGCATGATTATGTACAGCACAGTGGCCGGTGGCCGCCAAGTGTTGGCATTGGTGTCCATGGACGGAAGATTTAAAGCAACTTTACCAGCTAAAGAGGGCAGTGTACGCGCTCCAGCTTGGTCTCCTTTTTTAAACTAGAAAAAACTATGTGATTACAAGGAATCCATAATGCAATTCGAAAGAGTAGTAAAAACAATATTTTTAGGTTTAGCCTTTGCGGGTTTAGCAGCGTGTAGCTCAAACAACACTAGCGATAGTGATGTGAGCGAAACAGATAAAGCCGGTGGAGAAACCGTTATTATCGAAGATACCACTAATGACGAAACAGCTGGCGGCGTAGAAGTTGGTTCAGTTGATCCAGTGTTGAGTGCTGAAGAAGAAGAGCGCCAAAAGGCTGCTGAATTACGTCAAAGCCAAGTGGTTTACTTTGAGTTTGACCGTTCAGACATCGGCGGTGAATACGCCGAAATTCTTGAAGCTCACGCTAGCTACTTACGTGATAACCCATCGGTATCAGTGCTAATTGAAGGCCATACCGATGAAAAAGGCACGCCAGAGTACAACATCGCGTTGGGCGAACGCCGTGGTAAAGCCGTTTCAAAATATTTGCAAAGTTTGGGTGTGTTAGCATCGCAGATCTCAATCGTAAGTTACGGCGAAGAGAAGCCTGTAGATAATTCTCATACCGAAGCAGCTATGGCTAAGAATCGTCGTGCTGTGTTAGTTTATTAATACGCTTAATCGTGTAGAGTAATTTATGAAACTTAATATGATTACGGCTACTTCTGTAGCCGTTTTATTTTCCGCTAGTATTTATGCCGCCGCCCCTGTAGAGGAAGCCGGTAGCTCATCAAAGGCTGTAGCTGTTACGTCAACCGCGTCTAGCTTAAGTTTAGAGCAACGCATTGAGCGCTTAGAGCGTATGTTGCAAGCGCGTAATCAAGTTCAACTCGACTTACAAAATCAAGTAGAAGATATGTCTAACAGCATGTCTACCTTAGTGGGTCAGCTAGAGCAGAGTAATTATCAAATTGAACAAATGATTGAGCGCCAACGCGAAATCTATCAAGAAATGGATCGCAGATTCGCTCAAGTACAAAGTTCGCCTGTGACCGCAAAATCAACCACCGATTCTGCTGCGTCAACCGCTGCCGGTGAAGACCAAGCTTACGACGCCGCTGTGGCTTTGGTTATGCAAGATAAAGATTACGACGCTGCCATACCGGCTTTTCAAGGCTTTATTGCTGACTACCCTAAATCCAATTATGCACCTAACGCGCATTATTGGTTAGGCCAGCTACAATATACACGTGGACAACGTGATGCGGCCTCAGAACAGTTTAATAAAGTTGTTAACGATTATCCGCAATCTAATAAGGTTGCTGAGTCATTGTTAAAATTGGGTATCATTGCACAATTTCAAAATAACAATGAAGAGGCAAAAAGCTTGTTTGCTCGCGTCGTAAAAGAGCATCCAAATACTGCAGCAGCAGGATTGGCACAGAATCGCTTAGCGCAGTTTTAACGCGCTTTTAAGCGAATAAAGTTCAGCAAATTCAAAATTCTGTACAAACATGAAGCTGGTTGCTTAATTGCTGAACGCTTAGAAAAAAAGATTCAAAATACTATTGCACAACAGTCTTAAATCCGTATCATAGGCCGCCGTTGAGTCGGGGCAATTGCAGAGGCAATTTTGAGCCGGATTTAACTGAAGTTCAGAGCGGGTTGTTAGCTCAGTTGGTAGAGCAGTTGACTTTTAATCAATTGGTCGAAGGTTCAAATCCTTCACAACCCACCA
>NZ_JAUORQ010000017.1:0-79393 GCF_030548085.1 Agarivorans sp. 2_MG-2023 | reverse complement strand
GGTTGTTAGCTCAGTTGGTAGAGCAGTTGACTTTTAATCAATTGGTCGAAGGTTCAAATCCTTCACAACCCACCACTGCTGTTGTTGCTACATATCTACGGGTTGTTAGCTCAGTTGGTAGAGCAGTTGACTTTTAATCAATTGGTCGAAGGTTCAAATCCTTCACAACCCACCAATCTCTCCTAGCTTTTCACTGAAATAGCCACTAATTCTTTAGTCCAATAACTGCCATTCGCTTAGCTCACTGTGTATAATACTCGAATTATTTTATCTCAGATGTAGTTATGCAGCAGCTCGAATATTTTAACGAAACCATTTACCCATTTCCTCCTAAACCAGCTCCGCTTGATGATGAGCAACGTGCAGCGCATAAAGCGCGCATTAAGCAACTGCTCGTAGAAGAAGATGCTGTATTGGTGGCGCATTATTATACCGACCCTGAGATTCAAGCTTTGGCCGAGGAAACTGGTGGCTGTGTCGCCGATTCATTGGAAATGGCTCGCTTTGGTAATAACCATCCCGCAAAAACTCTCCTGGTTGCTGGCGTGCGCTTTATGGGGGAGACTGCAAAGATCCTTACCCCTGAAAAGAAAGTGATCATGCCCACCTTAGAGGCAACCTGTTCTTTGGATTTAGGGTGCCCTGAAAAAGAGTTTGCCGCGTTTTGTGATGCTCACCCTGACCATACTGTAGTGGTTTACGCTAATACGTCTGCGGCGGTAAAAGCACGTGCTGATTGGGTCGTTACCTCTAGCATTGCAGTTGATGTGGTAGAGCACTTAGACGCTGAAGGTCATAAGATTATATGGGCGCCAGATAAACACCTTGGCGGGTACGTTGCTAAGCAAACAGGCGCCGATATGTTGTTATGGCAGGGTGCCTGTATCGTGCATGACGAGTTCAAAGCAAAAGCCTTACAGCAGTTAAAACAGCAATACCCAGACGCAGCAGTATTGGTTCACCCTGAGTCTCCAGAAAGCGTTGTAGCGATGGCTGATGCAGTAGGCTCTACTAGTCAGTTGATTGCTTCTGCACAGTCTTTGCCGCATAAGAAGCTAATCGTGGCCACAGACAAAGGCATCTTCTACAAGATGCAGCAAGCTTGCCCAGATAAAGAAATGATTGAAGCGCCAACCGGTGGCAACGGTGCTACTTGTCGCTCTTGTGCGCATTGTCCGTGGATGGCGATGAATGGCTTAAAGGCTATTGAGGAAGCTTTGTTAGACGCTACTGGTAAAGAAGTGTTTGTAGATGAAGCCCTTATTGATCGGGCATTGGTACCGCTAGATCGTATGTTAGGTTTTGCAAAAAACAATCAGATAAAGGTGAAGGGGAACGCTTAAGCGTTAATCATCATATCTCAAGCCAGTCTAAGTGCTGGCTTTTTTGTGCCTGCTTGAGAGAGCGAAGAAGGGATATTATTAATGTTTTTATCATCAATAAAGGTTTGCTATACTCTTCGGGTTTTGTGCCTAATAACTAGCAGAGAAGTAGATGAGAGTTGAAACAGATATAAAGCTGGGTTTTAAAGACGTTTTAATCAAACCAAAGCGTTCAACATTAAAGAGCCGTTCGCAGGTTGTACTAGATCGGAATTTTACCTTCAAACATACTGGCAGTCAATGGGAAGGCGTACCTGTTATTGCTGCCAATATGGATACGGTAGGAACATTTGGTTTAGCAAAAGCCTTAGCCGAGCACCGAATGATGACGGCGGTACATAAGCACTACAGTATTGAGCAATGGTCTGAGTTCTTATCTGCTATGCCGGCAGACAAGATAAAGTACTTAATGGTGAGTTGTGGCACCTCGGATGCTGACTTTGAAAAAACGAAGCAAATTTTAGCGCTAAATAAAAACCTACAGTTCATCTGTGTAGATGTTGCAAATGGCTACTCTGAGTATTTTGTAAGCTTTGTTCGCAAGATGCGAGACACTTTCCAAGATAAAGTGATTGTAGCGGGTAACGTAGTTACTGGTGAGATGGTAGAAGAATTGATACTTAGCGGTGCTGATATCGTAAAAGTGGGTATTGGCCCTGGCAGTGTTTGTACTACTCGCGTTAAAACAGGGGTTGGTTACCCTCAGTTGTCGGCCATTATTGAGTGTGCTGACGCTGCTCATGGTTTAGGTGGACAAATTGTTGGTGATGGCGGTTGTACCCAAGCTGGTGACGTAGCCAAAGCATTTGGCGGCGGCGCTGACTTTGTGATGTTAGGCGGTATGTTAGCCGCTCACGAAGAGAATGGCGGCGAAGTTGTAGAGCAAGATGGCAAGAAGTTCATGAAGTTCTACGGTATGAGCTCACAAACTGCAATGGATAAGCATACCGGCGGTGTAGCCGAGTATCGTGCATCTGAAGGTAAAACGGTATTGCTTCCTTATAAAGGCAGCGTTCAGTTAACTGTTCAAGATGTGTTAGGCGGCGTACGTTCGGCGTGTACTTATGTTGGTGCGTCTGAACTTAAAGAGTTGACTAAACGGACGACGTTTATCCGAGTACAAGAGCAAGAAAACCAAGTGTTTGGCATTACTAAGGTATAAGCCCTTGTAGCCAATAACGACATAAAGCCCCAATCGCAAGCGTTGGGGCTTTGTTTTTTTAGCGTATTATTTGAACCAGCTTATGTGATTGCTGCGGTTTCACAGCTTGTGGTTGCTGGGTTATCGCTGTTTCTACACAAATAAAGTTCTCCGCACTGCTTACATCTGGCATTTTTTTTGCGAGTTTATCGCCAGGATTCCATACCACTACACTGTCGTGACCACGATGTTCTATGGTTGTTTTAGATGCCCCAAAAACTAGCTGACTGACCGATTGAGGCTGCAAATAGATGCGATCTGTTTCGTCACTTAAGGTAAAACTAGCGACATTATCTACTTTTGTGCTTGATACTGAATCAATATATTGATCGCCAAGTGATCCGATGTGTAGTTTTTTTACATCAGTAATGAAATAACTATGCAAGGCGCCAGTATATTCGAAGCTTTTTTCGCTGTGATTAGTAGTGACTAATTCGACTCGAGCTTCTGCCCCTAAAGTAAAACTACAGCTTAACGCGACTCCTGAGTCAGAGCTGCTTGGTAGCGAAAAGCTTAGGTAGCAATGCTCTTGGCTTGTGGCAATGGTGTTTAGCGTCCACAAGCTGGTTCTAGCGTAACCATGCTTAGTGTTGTTTTCGTTACCTAGATTACCGAAATTTGGCCAACAAATAGGTATACCGCCTCGTATCGCTGCCCCTTTGGTAAATAAGCTATCATCACTTAACCAAAGTTTTTCTTCGCCAGGGTTAGAGCGGTAACTCACCAAGTGGGCGCCTTGTTGGGCAATAAGAGCCTTTGCAGCAGAGTGGTCAACCCAATAGAACACCATTCCTTCGTTGTTATGTACTTCGAACACGGCATTATCTAGCTGTTTGACGACTTTGAGTTGGAGCTTTTCTAGGATCATAAATTTTACCTATAAAAAAAGCGACCCTAAGGTCGCTTTAATATTCTAGCTTAAAAGCTACATTTCTTATTTAGAGATGTGAGCAATTAGGTCTAGAACTTTGTTTGAGTAACCGATTTCGTTGTCGTACCAAGATACAACTTTAACGAATTTGTCAGTTAGAGCAACACCAGCTTTTGCATCAAATACAGAAGTTTGAGTTTCGCCGATGAAGTCTTGAGAAACAACTTGGTCTTCAGTGTAACCAAGTACTCCAGCCATTTCGCCTGCAGAAGCAGCTTTCATAGCAGCACAAATTTCTTCGTAGCTAGCAGCTTCTTTAAGGTTAACTGTTAGGTCAACTACAGAAACGTTAGCAGTAGGTACGCGGAAAGCCATACCAGTTAGTTTGCCGTTTAGCTCAGGAAGTACAACACCTACAGCTTTAGCAGCACCAGTTGAAGAAGGGATGATGTTTTGAGAAGCACCACGACCACCGCGCCAGTCTTTAGCAGAAGGACCGTCAACAGTTTTTTGAGTAGCAGTAGTAGCGTGAACAGTAGTCATAAGACCAGATTCGATGCCCCACTTGTCGTTTAGTACTTTAGCGATAGGCGCTAAACAGTTAGTAGTACAAGAAGCGTTAGAAACGATGTCTTGACCTGCGTAAGAAGCTTGGTTTACGCCCATTACGAACATAGGAGTAGCGTCTTTAGAAGGACCAGTAAGAACTACTTTTTTCGCGCCAGCAGTGATGTGCTTACGAGCAGTCTCGTCAGTTAGGAAGATACCAGTTGCTTCAGCAACTACATCTACACTAATAGCATCCCATTTTAGATCTTCTGGGTTGCGCTCAGCAGTAACGCGAACAACGTTGCCGTTTACTACTAAGTTACCGTCAACTACTTCTACGCTACCGTTGAAGCGACCGTGAGTTGAGTCATACTTAAGCATGTAAGCCATGTATTCAACGTCGATTAAGTCGTTAATGCCTACAACTTCGATGTCGTTGCGCTCAACAGAAGCACGGAATACGAAACGTCCAATACGGCCAAAACCGTTAATACCAACTTTAATTGTCATAGTGATACCTAATGTTCCTAGTGTTAACAGATGTATAATTTGGTTGTAAACTTACAACATTTTCAAATTTCTTCAAGTCGAATCGGCGATTAATTTGCGCGACATCAATTAATGCCTTAAAAATGAGCAAGCTAACATTTGCAGGAAGAAGTATTAGCTCAGAAGTAAAAAAAAACAATCAATATCACTCAATCTCAGATAAAATTAATTTAGCGAAATTTGTGCTAGATCGAAAAATCGAGCGTTAGGATGAGTACAATACACGCGCTAAAAAAACAATAATTAGTTAGATAAAAGCAATAACTCGGGAAATGTTATGTCAGATCAAATCATTGAACAGTTGGTAAAGCTTCGCGGCATTGAAACCAGCTACGTTGATGCTTGGGGAAATCCGGCGCAAGTCGTACCTGAAAGCAAATTAAAACTGTTAAAGGCGCTAGGTTATCCAGTAGATAATGCAGAGCAATTAGCACAGCGTTATGAAGAAGACGTGCTTAACTATTGGCAGCAAGTAATGCCAGTGGTAAAAGTGGTTCGTGTTGCTTCAGAATATCCACTTGAAATCCGTGTTCCTATTGAATTAGCTAACCAAGAGTTTACTTGGAAGTTAAGCACGGAGCAGGGTGAACAGTTTAAAGGGCAAATTACCCCTGTTGATGGCGAGCTAATTGAAGCTCACGCTATAAACGAAGTTGAGTATCAAGCTTACACCGTTAGCCTAAGTCTAGAATTACCTATTGGTTACCACAATTTAAGTATCTCGTTAAAAGGTGGTCGTAAGGTATTAGCTGAAACTCGTTATATTGTTGCGCCTCAAGCAGCATACATTCAGCCAGATATTGCCAACGGTAAAAAGGTATGGGGCCCAAGCGTTCAGCTTTATTGTCTTCGCACCGAAACTAACTGGGGTATTGGTGACTTCTCAGATCTACAAGTATTGGTTAAAAACATTGCTGAAAAAGGCGGTGATTTTGTTGGTTTAAATCCAATCCATTCTTTATACCCTGCTAATCCAGAAGCGGCTAGCCCTTACAGCCCATCATCTCGTCGCTGGTTGAATGTTGTTTACATCGATGTTGAAGCGATTAGTGAGTTTGCTGAGTCAGACGCAGCTGCGTTAGTAGCAAGTAGTGTTTTCCAAAATCGCTTAGAACAGCTACGTAGTAGCGAGTGGGTAGACTACACCGGTGTAACTGAAGCTAAAATTGAAGCACTTAAACTAGTCTTTAAGCAGTTCCAAACCATTCAAAAAGGCCGCACTAAGCGTGCTAATGCTTTCCGTAGTTTTATCAAAGAAGGTGGCGAGAGCTTAGCGGCTCAAGCAACTTACGATGCACTACAAGCACATTTATACGACACCATTGGCAATGCATGGGGTTGGCCAGCTTGGCCTGATGAGTACAAAGAGTACCATTTACCTGCAGTAGCCGAATGGGTTAAAGCCAACCAAGACGATGTTGATTTTTACTTATGGTTACAGTGGATTGCCGATGAGCAATTAGCCGCTGTTGACCAAGTGGCCAAAGATTCGGGTATGGCAATGGGCCTATACCGTGATTTAGCTGTAGGTGTAAGTGAAGGCAGTGTTGAGATTTGGGCAAATGGCGATCTTTACTCGCTAGATGCTAGTGTTGGCGCACCGCCAGACATCCTAGGTCCTTTAGGTCAAAAGTGGGGTTTACCTCCAATGGACCCATCGGTTCTAGAAGAACAGCAATACCAACCAATGGTTGATTTGTTCCGTTCTAACATGCGCTCTTGTGGTTCATTACGTATTGACCACGCCATGGCATTATTACGTTTATGGTTAGTGCCTGTAGAAGACTCTGCTGATAAAGGTGCTTACCTTTACTACCCAATCCAAGACCTATTAGGTATTTTGGTACTAGAAAGTCACCGTAATCAATGTCTGATTATTGGTGAAGATTTAGGTACTGTACCTGACGGCATTTTTGAAGTGCTGCAAGAAAACGGTGTGCACTCTTACCGTATTTTCTTCTTTGAGCAAGCGGAAGACGGTGGTTTTATTTCTCCAGCGCATTACCCAGAGCAAGCAATGTCTGCGGTAACCACGCATGATATGCCTACTCTTCGCGGTTTCTGGCATTGTGATGATTTAGCCTTAGGTCGCGAACTAGGTATCTACCCAGACGAAGAAGTATTGCAAAGCCTTTACCAAGATCGTCACGAGAACAAGCAGAAATTGCTTGATACCTTACACGGTCACCAGAGCATTCCAGACTACATTTCACGTGATGTGAATTGGGTGGGCATGGATAAAGGTCTGAACTACGGTATCCAAGTTCATATGGCCAAAGGTAGCTGTAACTTGTTATCTGTTCAGTTAGAAGATTGGATGGAAATGGACAAACCAGTTAACGTACCGGGCACGTCAAGCGAGTATCCAAACTGGCGCCGTAAGTTGTCTTGGAACTTAAGTGACTTATTTAATAATCACGATGTTCAACACTTAATGTACTCACTATCTGACGCTCGCGCTAAAGTTAGCAAGTAACATTGACGAAATTGTAATCAAGCGCTCCTAGGAGCGCTTTTTTTTGCCTATGAAAATGTTTTCTATCTCACTTTAATCCCTATTAATTGAGAAAAGCTTGGAGACTTGCGCTAACCTAAGCTTAAATGACCAAATCCCCTTATTCTCAGGACCTTAAGGTAACTATAATAATGAAACGATCTTTGTCTTCTCAGGTTTCTCAATTAGTTCAACAATTGTCTAGCGTTCGCTTAAGCGAACCATTTAACTCACTGGGTTTAAACGCTGTAAAAAGCGGTAAGGGTTTAGTGTTGCGAGCTTGGCAACCAGACGCTAAATCGGTCTCTGTATTGTCCCTTAAAGGTGACGTATTGGGGACCATGAGTCAGCTATCGCCGCAAGGCTTATTCGAATTAGAGCTTGACACTGACCAAGCCTTTGCATATCAACTTGAAGTCGATTTTGGTGATAACAAAATTAAAGTTATCGACCCTTATCAGTTTACTGAAGTTGCCTACGAAGGCTTAGCGACTATGTCTCATGCACCGCAAAACCTTTATCAGGTATTGGGTGCCCAAGTTAAAACCATTGAGGTTGATGGCGTCGCGGTTAAAGGTGTGCGTTTTGGGGTGTATGCGCCTAGCGCTTCAGCGGTCAGCTTAATTGGTGATTTTAATCACTGGGATGGTCGTCGTTTGCCAATGCAGCGCTCGCTAGACGGCCACTGGGTATTGTTTGTACCTGGCTTAGACGCGGGTACTAAATACAAGTATGAATTAAAAGATCGCCACGGACATTCTCTCCCACACAAAACTGACCCGGTAGGTTTCAGCTCTGAGCAATACCCGTCGTTTGCCTCTGTAGTTTGGGATCACGACCAATACCAATGGAATGATCAGGCTTGGATTGATTCGCAGAATAATGATAAACGCCATCAACCAATGAGCGTGTACGAAGTTCATTTAGGATCTTGGCGTCGTAAGATTGAAGACACAGGTAATAACTATTTGAGCTACAGAGAGCTTGCTGTAGAGCTTGTTGAATACATCAAAGAGATGGGTTACACCCATATTGAAGTATTGCCTATTTCAGAGTTCCCATTTGATGGCTCTTGGGGTTATCAACCTATTGGTCTGTTTGCGCCTACTAGCCGTTTCGGTAATCCTGATGACTTTAAATTCTTAGTCGACCAGTGCCACCAAAATGGTATCGGTGTGATTGTAGATTGGGTACCGGCGCATTTCCCTAGTGATTCACACGGCTTGGCTCAGTTTGACGGAACCCACCTATACGAATACGAAGATCCTCGCCGTGGTTGGCATAATGACTGGAACTCTTACATCTACGACTTTGGCCGGGATACGGTTCGTCAGTTCTTGGTGGCCAGCGCACTCATCTGGTTAGATAAGTTCCATGTAGATGGTCTTCGAGTTGATGCTGTTGCCTCAATGCTTTACTGGGATTATTCGCGCGAAGAAGGCGAGTGGGTGCCTAATGTAGACGGTGGCAACCACAACTACGAAGCAATTAGCCTACTAAAATGGTTTAACGAAGAAGTGTATCGCCAATATCCACATGCTATGACCATTGCTGAAGAGTCTACCGCTTTTGCCGGCGTTTCTCGTCCAACCTTTACTGGTGGATTAGGCTTTGGCTTTAAGTGGAACATGGGCTGGATGCATGATTCTTTGGACTACATGCAAAAAGACCCAGCGTTTAGAAAATATCATCATAACGAAATTACTTTTGCCATGGTGTACAACTATGACGAAAACTTTGTGTTGCCCATTTCTCACGATGAGGTGGTACATGGTAAAGGTTCGTTGCTGGGTAAAATGCCTGGAGATGAGTGGCAACAAGCCGCTAACTTACGTGCCTATACCGCATTTATGTATGCTCACCCAGGCAAGAAGTTGAACTTTATGGGTAACGAAATTGCTCAAGCCAGTGAGTGGAACCATGATACTAGCCTAGAGTGGAATGTGCTGGAGTTTCCTAAGCACAAAGGCCAGCAAGAGCTAGTTAAGCAGCTAAACAAAGTCTACCGTGGCCATCCGGCAATGTTTGAGGGTGATTACGATACCAATGGCTTTGAGTGGATTGACCATGATGATTGGGAAAAAAGCGTACTGGTATTCCAGCGTAATGCTCTCAATAGCCAAGAAAAAGTTGTTGTAGTGAGTAACTTTACACCTGTACCTCGTAACAACTACCGCTTAGCTTTACCAGAGCAAGGGCGTTACCGCATTATTCTAAATACTGACTCAGAAATGTATTGGGGCAGTAACTACGATGCCGGAATTGAATTCCAATCTGAAGCGGTTGCCAGCCATGGTCGCGAAAATTCACTGATATTAAACTTGCCACCACTATCAACATTGTATTTAATCAAAGTAGATTAAATAATTGATAACTCCCCCTGTCCAAAGCAGGGGGACCTAAGGTTTACATGTCAACAAGAAGTCAACTAAAGCCTTTACCTTTTAGCCTCAGTCAATATCAGGTGTCCCCTGGAAGAGATTTCCCCTTAGGCGCTACGCTTGATGCCAATGGATGTAACTTCGCCATTCATGCCGGTGATGCCAAACACATAGAGTTATGTTTGTTTGATGAGCAAGAAAACGAAATCTCTCGTTTAGTGTTGCCCGGCAAGCAAGGTGGTATTCGCTATGGGTATGTGGAAGGTATTAAATCCAGTCAATTTTATGCTTATCGGGTGTTCGGCAAATACCAGCCTGAACATGGCTGTTGGTATGATCCGCGAAAGTTAATTCTAGACCCTTACGCAAAAGCCATTTCTCGACCACTTATCTGGGATAGTAAAGCTTACCAGGAAGATGATGCGGACCTTATACCTAAGTGTATTGTTCGAGATGACGATTTTGATTGGCTGGGCGTAGCTAAACCTAACATCGACCGCCAAGATATGGTCATGTATGAAACTCACGTTCGTGGCTTTAGTAAACTCAACGCCAAAGTAAATAGCGACGATCGTGGCAGTTACTTAGGTATGGTGGATAGCCACAGTATCCATCATTTAAAGAGCCTCGGTATTACCTCGGTACAGTTACTGCCTACCGCAGCATTTATGTCGGAGCCTCGCTTAAAATCATTAGGCTTGAGTAACTATTGGGGTTACAACCCCATTCTGTTTATGGCGCCCGAACCGCGTTACGCCAAATCTGATGCCTTATCAGAATTTAAGACCATGGTGCGCGAATTTCATCGCAATGGTATTGAAGTGATTTTGGACGTAGTTTTTAATCACACTGCAGAATCGGGATCTGATGGTCCAACCCTTTGTTACCGTGGACTTGATAACAAAAATTATTACTTGTTTGATCAAATTGGTGACAGCCCAAATTACAGTCAATATGCCAATAATACTGGTTGTGGCAATAGCGTGAGCTTAGATCATTCAATCAGTTTACGTTTAGTATTAGACAGCCTGCGTTATTGGGTTGACGTAATGCAAGTTGACGGTTTTCGCTTCGACTTAGCGGTCAGTTTGGGCCGGGAAGATAACCACTTTTCAAGTCATGCCGCATTCTTTAAAGCCGTGGCGCAAGACCCTATTTTGTCGCGGGCTAAAATGATAGCGGAGCCTTGGGATATTGGCCCAAATGGCTACCAGCTAGGGCATTTTCCAGAGCGGTGGATGGAGTGTAACGATCGGTTCCGAGATACAAGCCGCGCATTTTGGAAAGGTGAGCACGGTTTGCTTGGTGAAATGGCCACTCGAATTATGGGCTCTCGCGACTTATTTCTCGCGAGTCGACGTAGTATCCACACCAGTGTGAACTACATTTGTTACCACGATGGTTTTACGTTAGACGATCTGGTTAGCTACGAGCAGCGTCATAATCATGCTAACGGCGAAGATAACCGTGACGGCCATGGTCATAATATCTCTGCTAACTATGGCGAAGAAGGCGATACAAAAGACAAAAAGGTACTTGCGACTAGGCGTAAACAAAAGCGTAATTTATTAGCCACTTTAATGCTTTCGCAAGGGGTACCGCATTTTCTTGGTGGGGATGAACTAAGCCGCACTCAGCAAGGCAATAACAACGCGTACTGCCAAAACAACAAAATGAGTTGGTTTAATTGGGAGTTAGATACGCATGAGCAACAATTTTTAGAGTTTTGTCAGCAGCTTATTGCACTGCGTAAACGCTCACGAGTTTTTCATTATCTTCAGCTGGAAAACGACAGTTACGAAAAATGTCACTCCCAGCATCATAGTGTTCGTTGGTATCGCCACGACGGTGACTTTATGCACCAAGAGGATTGGCATGAGTCGCATGGGTGGGCTGTAGCAGTAGAGATACGAAACCTAAGACAATCGAAAGAGCGTTGGTTATGGATTATTAACGCTAGTTCTCACGCTATTGATTTTATATTGCCTGCAGTAGAAACATCGCAACATTGGACTCAGCAAATGGATACAGCGCATGAACAAGCTATTTTCGTTAAGAAACTTAGAGACACTAAAAGTGTCAAACTAAATGCCCGTTCAATGCTGTTATTGGAACAAACAAAATCGTGACTAAAATAGTAAAAGATGAACAAGAATGGCAAGGCTTGCTTACCGAACTTGCATTTCAAGTGACAAGGAAAGGAGCAACAGAGCGTCCGTTTACCGGTACTCTGTTGCATAATAAAGAGCAGGGCATGTATCACTGCGTATGTTGTGATTTACCACTGTTTAGCTCGGTGTCGAAATTTGACTCGGGATGCGGTTGGCCGAGTTTTGACAAAATTGCTGAAAGCCGCGTAGTCACCTTTGTACGAGACCAAAGCCATAACATGGAGCGTATTGAGGTACGTTGTAGCCAATGTGATGCGCATTTGGGCCATGTCTTTAATGACGGTCCCACTGACACTGGCGAACGCTATTGTATAAACTCAGCAGCCTTAGGTTTCACTGCTGAGTAATTAACCTTGCTTATAAGCGGTATTGTCTTGTGTCTATTTGCTCGTAGATAATTGCCGCTTCATCTTTTAACATTTTTTGCTGTTCTTCAGACAACTTCAACTTGTGATTCAAACCAGAATAATCTTGCCTACTGTGATCATCAAAGTGACTGGCTATTTGTGCCCATAAATAGGCATGGCGGTAGTCTTTTAAATTCATATATTGAGACGTAATCGCTTCAGCATACTTAGCTGGAATAACCGCTTTTTCGGGAAACAACTTGAAGGCGTTTTGCAAAATGTTAATGGTTTTCTTAGCGTCCTTTCCGCTGTAATGAATTGCTAAAGTCCATTGTAAATCAGGTTGATTTAACACTGCTTGGCCTTCCAATGCCAAAAATCGGTCTCGTGCTTCAAGATCGCGATATTGGGTCCAGTGATACATCGACAAATAGGGGTGATTAGAATCACGCGTATCGTTTTCTAGACGCTGTAATTCTTCTAAAGAGGTGAGCAAACCAATAACGCGCTGAGTTTTACGAGATTTGTCGTATTTAGGTTCAATGCTGGCCGCAAGTTCTATACAAAAATTATAAGCCTGATAGTTCTTTATCAGCTCATACTGGTGTTGTTCAGTGACTTCGGTCATTTCATCGAAGCGACTTAGAATGACAGCAGAACGTTCCTTTTTACACCAGCCGTCGCGATTTAAATCTTCACAAAGCTCTGGGTTACTTTTACAAATGCTTTTTACCGAGCGACTACCAAAGCCGAACAAATCAAACCCTGCATCACATCCACTAAGTACAAGTGGTACAACTAAACATAAACTACAGCCTAGTGGCTTTAAAAAAGACAAATCATTTTCCTGAATAAATATCATTAGCAGATGTTGATAAAGGTAAGACTATCATAGATTTTTTTGATTTAGTCCATTCAAAAATCAGCATTGTTTCCTAAGTGCTTAGTTTATAGCTTGGCACTGGATCAATGGTTTGGTAATGTTTCAGTAACATTATAGGAGTGATAAATGGATGTAGAGAAGTTGTTGGCGGCAATGAGCCCCGATATTTATCAAAATATGTTAAGTGCTGTTGAAACCGGGCGATGGCCCGACGGCAACAAACTAACAGATGAACAACGCGATCATACTCAACAAATGGTTATCTTGTATCAAGCTAAGCACAACCATCAGCCCCAGCATTTTACTGTGGGTACCGATGGCGAATTAGTGATGAAATCTAAACAAGAATTAAAACGTCAATATCGAGAAGAACAAACCATCATTAGTGTTCCTCAACATAACGATTAGATACTTATCTCGCCGCGAATATCTTGGCAAAGTAGGTCGCGGATCCGCTTGCTAGGCAAGTTTTTGCTTAGCAAGTAATGTAGTTTGGCCAGCGCCGCTTCGGTAGTCATATCCCCACCACTTACCACACCCGCTTTTGCTAAGGCGTTGCCTGTGGCATATCCGTCCATATTCACCTTGCCAGTTAAACATTGGCTTAAGTTAAGCACTATAATGCCACGGTCACAGGCTTGCTCTAACAATTCGGTCATTTTTTGATGTTGCGGGGCATTTCCCACACCATAACTTAACAGTATCAAGGCTTTCACAGGCTGCTGAAGCAGGTTTGCGATGACCTCAGTGGAAATGCCTGGATAAAGACTCACAACCCCAATAGGTTGGGGAATGATCGGACTAATTTGTAAGGCGCTGATACCCGTTGGACGAATCTCTCCGGCAATAATTTCTATGTCTATTCCAGCCTTAAGCAAGGGCGGGAAATTGGGTGACATAAACGCGTCAAAGCCATCTGCATGCGCTTTAGTACTGCGATTCCCGCGCAGGAGTTTGTTGTTGAAAAACAAACAGACTTCATGAACTGGGTAGTAGGCCGCAAGGTATAAAGAATTGAGTAAGTTGGTTTGGCCGTCAGAACGAAGTTCACTCAGTGGAATTTGCGAGCCTGTTACAATTACTGGCTTACTTAGGTTCTCTAGCATAAATGAAAGTGCGGAAGCGGTGTAAGCCATGGTGTCTGTGCCGTGCAGGACAACAAAGCCGTCATACTTTTCATAATTTGCTTGAATGTCTTCAGCAATTAGCTGCCAATGCTGTGGGTCCATATCCGCAGAATCGATCAGTGGGGAAAATTCGTGAACGGTGAATTCAGGCATTTCATCACGCTGAAATTCTGGCATAGCGTCTAAACAGTCGCGCATGAAACCAGCAACTGGCACGTAGCCTCTTTCACTACGTTGCATGCCAATGGTACCGCCTGTGTAGGCAATATAGATAGATTTTCGATTCATCAGACTATAGTTCAAAAGTTTTTTGAAATTATAGTCTGATGTTAGTTCAAAGCAATCAACCGTTTAAGATTAACTGAATAGTGCTTACATTTGATCGCAAACTGCGCAGAAACTGTACTGGCCAAGAGGATCATTAAACTTATCTACAGCAGGCGCTTGCTCCGCCACTGTTTTCAATAAAGCCCAGTTTGGTATTGCAGACTCTAATGCACCAGCGATTTGCGAATCAAACAACTGGGCTATAAAGCGGTCTCGCGAGCTTAGTGGGGGTGTTAAACGCTTAACTTGGTAATCATCTAGCTCATTTAAGCTGGCCGCGTATTCTATAGCATCGTTCAGGCCGCCTAATTGATCGACAAGGCCATTATCAACGGCGTCTTGGCCGGTCCAAATTCTGCCTTCAGCAATGCTATCCATATCTTCAAGCGCAATGTCTCTGCCACTTGATACCAGTGATACAAAATCTTTATACCCGTGTTCAACATTGAGTTGAATGATCTGTTTCACTTCATCTGGTAAAGCTTGGAAAGGACTCACTTCAGCGAGGGTAGAGGTTGCGTAGCCGTCACTGTTAATGCCTAACTTAGCCAAAGCATTTTCCAAAGTAGCAAACATTCCAAAAATACCAATAGAGCCAGTAATGGTGGTTGGGCTAGCAAAAATGTAGTCAGCCGTTGATGAAATCCAATATCCGCCACTTGCGGCAACGCTGCCCATAGATACGATTACCGGTATATCTTTTTCCTGGAACTGTTGAAACTTTTCACGAATCAGTTCTGAAGCAAATGCGCTACCACCAGGGCTGTCTACTCGTACCACTAACGCTTTTACCTGTTCGTCTTCAAGCGCTTGATTAAGCTGAGCAATAACGGTATCGGCAGCAATCACGTTTTCTTGGCCACTACCACCAACAATGGCACCTTGAGCAACAATAACTGCAATTGTGTTGTCGCTTGGTTCATCATTACTTAGGCCTTGTGCATACTCGCCATAGCTTCTGTTGTTGTAGCTCGAACCGTCATCTGATTCACCAAAGGTATCAATTAACAATTGTTTGGCTTGGGTACGCGTGGTGAGTTGGTCAACGAGGCCAAATTTTTCTGCGTAGCGGGCGCCATCACCATCAACTTCTTTTAAACGCGACAACAATGCTGCTGGTTCTGGCATCAAATGATCAGCCGCTAACTCGCGGTTAGTTGAAACAGTCGTTAAGTATGATTGCCAAAGTTGATCCATCCAGTGTGCTAAATCTTGTTTTGCCTCTTCCGACATGTCATTTCTAAGGTAGGGTTCTACAAATGACTTATGCGTGCCTACGCGGAAAATGTGCGTGGTAACGTCTAAATTGTCGATGGCATCTTTAAAGAACAAACGTCGAGAGTTCATGCCGCGCATTAATACTGCACCTTTAGGGTTAAGCAGTAGGCTGTCGGCAAAGCTCGCTAAATAGTATTGGTGTTGGTCGTAGTAATCTGCGTAGGCGATGATTGGTTTGCCACTGTCTTTAAAATGCAGCAGAGCTTGGCCGATAGTCGCAAGTTTAGTTTGGCTTGTACTTGGCATGCTGCCAACATCTAAAACGATGCCGGTAATGTTTGAATCGGTTCTCGCTTCATCAATCGCTTTCACTATTGTGTGTAGGTCGAACTCTTTCTCTACAGTGTTTCCTAACATTTCGTTAGTAAACTCGGCCATAGGGTTTACTCGCTGACGCTGCTCTACTATTTGTCCATCAAGGACTAAATGCAAGGCTGCCGCTGTAGGGGGCTCTGTGGGTTCAGGGCTAACACTGCTGAGGGCAATGATGACCATTACCACCATAAACAATAGAAATAAATTAACGATTAGTGAACGAATAAAGTTAAGGGTTCGCCAAAAGAAGCGGAAGATACTCTTAATCAATTTAAACACTGGGATCTACTTATAAAAGTCAACAATAGCTAAACGTTACCATAGTCATATAAATCAGGCATCTGCAATTATTAAAACAAATGTTTGAAACAAAAGTTTGGTTTGTATACTCTATTAACACTTTAATAACATTCCCAATGGATTGAGGTTACAAAGATGACCAAGTACCCGCACTTATTAGCGCCACTTGATTTAGGTTTTACTCAACTACAAAGCCGAGTATTAATGGGCTCTATGCACACCGGTTTAGAAGAAGAAAAGGGTGGTTTTGAGAAACTGGCTGCTTTTTATGCGTTACGCGCTAAGGGTGGAGTAGGTCTTATAGTTACGGGTGGAATAGCGCCTAACTTTAGAGGGCGCTTAGCCCCTAACGGATGCCAGCTTAGTTTTCCTTGGCAGGTGAAAAAACATCGAATTATCACTAATGCCGTGCATAAAGAAGGTGGAAAAATCGCCTTACAGATATTGCATGCAGGGCGTTACGGTTATCATCCATTTAATGTTAGTGCTAGTAAAATTAAAGCACCGATATCTCCGTTCAAACCTAAAGCTATGAGTGAACGCCAAATTTGCTCAACCATTAAAGACTTTGCGAATAGTGCAAAGTTAGCCAAACGTGCAGGCTACGACGGCGTTGAAATAATGGGCTCAGAAGGTTACCTCATCAACCAGTTTATTTGTGCGCGCACCAACCAACGAAAAGACGGGTGGGGCGGTAGTTACCAAAATCGAATTAAGCTTCCTTTAGAAATAGTTAAACAAACCCGCGCCTTAGTTGGCGAAGATTTCATCATTGTATTTCGTTTATCTATGCTTGATCTAGTTGAAAAAGGCAGTACTTACGAAGAGGTTGTAACATTAGCAAAAGCCTTAGAACACGCTGGAGTAACTATTCTTAATACTGGTATTGGATGGCACGAAGCTAGAGTACCTACTATTGCTACCAGTGTTCCTAGAGCCGCATTTGCGTGGGTAACCGAAAAAATAAAACAGCACGTTAGTATCCCAATGGTGGCGGTTAACCGAATTAACACTCCTGATGTAGCAGAAAACATTTTACGCTCCGGACAAGCGGATATGGTGTCTATGGCTCGGCCGTTGCTGGCAGATCCTATGTTTGTTGAAAAGGCGCGAAACAACCAAGCTGAGCTTATAAATACGTGTATTGGTTGTAATCAAGCTTGTTTAGACCACGTTTTTAAACAACAACGCGCAAGTTGCTTAGTTAATCCGCAAGCCTGCTATGAAACAGAACTTGAATTTAAAGACTGTAAGCAAACCAAAGAGATTGCTGTAGTGGGGGCTGGTCCAGCAGGATTGGCCTTTTCATGTTATGCCGCAGAACGCGGTCATAAAGTAACAATTTATGATGCTGGAGATAAAATTGGTGGCCAGTTTAACTATGCGAAGCAAATTCCTGGTAAAGAGGAGTTCTACGAAACGCTTCGCTACTTTGCTAATCGCATCAACCAATTAGGTATTAAACTCGCGTTAAATACCAGAGTTGACGCTCCTATGCTGGCTGAGTTAAAAGCTGATGAAATTGTAATTGCTACGGGTATTTTACCGCGAACCCCACCAATTGAAGGCATAGAACACGACAAAGTTTATAACTATTTAGATGTATTACGAGATCATAAAGAAGTTGGCGGTAAAGTTGCGATCATTGGTGCTGGAGGTATTGGTTTCGATGTTGCTGAATACTTGGTAGAGCAAAAGCCGTCGCTATCTACCAACGTAGGCCGTTGGCTAGATAACTGGGGCATCGATAGTACAATGGCTCAAGCCGGTGGCTTGAAAGACCATCAACAACATCAAGCCTTGCGTAAGGTATATTTGTGTCAACGCAAAACCACTAAAGTGGGCAAAGAGCTAGGTAAAACCACAGGTTGGATCCACCGTGAGACCTTAAAGAAAAATCAGGTAGAAATGCTCGCTGGTGTAGAGTACTTAAAAGTAGATGACCAAGGGCTGCATATTTCGGTGGGTGGCAAACAATCTGTGTTAGATGTTGACCATGTAGTGGTGTGTGCAGGGCAAGAGCCATTGAGAAGTTTACATGACGACTTAACCGCCTTGGGCGTAAATTCTCATTTAATTGGCGGCGCATATGTAGCCGCTGAATTGGATGCTAAACGCGCCATAAGACAAGGTGCTGAACTGGCGGCCACTATTTAGTTTTTGTTTTTAGCCACTGCTTAATTAAAGCAGCTGTACGTTGGGGGTTTTGTTTAACCCAAGCTTGCAGTTGCTTTAGGTTTTTCTGTCTTTGCGTGGATATTTGATGATGTTTTCCTGCCAGCATAGTTTAAGCTCCAAACAGCGATCTAGCTTACTTTACTTTTAGCATAATTCACGCACAATGGCGCTATATTTAGCTCGTTAAGGATAACAATGAAAGCTTTAGATTTGTTACTCAATCGTCAGTCATGCGCCCGCTTGGCTGCTCCCGCACCTGAAGGCGCAGAACTAGAAACAATATGGAATGCCGGCCTTAGGGCGCCAGATCACGGAGGCCTTACGCCTTGGCGGTTTATCCATGTTAGTGGAGAAGGTTTAAGTAAGTTAGCAGACATTTTTGAACAAGCCGCGCTGGCTGAAGAAGGTGACCATGAAAAGGCGAAAGCGATGCCCTTTCGTGCACCACTTATCACTATCGTGATTGCTTCGCCTAAAACCCATTCAAAAGTACCAGAAATCGAACAAGTGCTTTCTGCCGGCTGTGCTGTTCATGCAATGCAAATGGCTGCCTTTGCACAAGGTTATAATGGTATTTGGCGCACCGGCCCAATGGCTTACAGTTCAATCGTAAATCATGAGCTAGGCTTAGCTGAACACGAGTCTGTTGTTGGGTATTTGTATTTAGGCAGTCCACAAACCAAATCGAACAAAGCGCGAGAGTTAACCTTTAAAGACTATGTAACTTGGCTATAAGATGACTGAGACTCAAGCGCGTTTATATTATGTACATGACCCTATGTGTTCTTGGTGTTGGGGCTATAAACCTACTTTAGAGGCGCTTGAATCGTCACTGCCTAGCAATATAGAAATGGTGTATTTGTTGGGTGGCCTAGCGCCTGATTCTACAGTAGCGATGCCTGAAGATATGCAGCAGTTTTTGCAGCAAACATGGCATAAAATTAATGCGCAACTAGGCACCGAGTTTAACCATGATTTTTGGCAAGTAAACACACCTCGTCGTTCTACTTATCCTGCAAACCGAGCAGTGCTTGCGGCTGAAAAGCAGGGGGCTGGTAAAGCGATGATAAAGCAAATACAGAACGCTTATTATTTACAGGCGATTAATCCTTCAGACGTAGATAATTTGCTTGTATTGGCAGAAAAGCTTGGCTTAGATAAAAAAACTTTTGTGGAAGACATATCGAGTGAAGCACTGAATGAGCTGTTAATGCAGCAAATACAATTTGCTCGAAGCTTACCTATTCAAGGATTCCCTTCGTTAGTATTAGCGGTGGGCGAGAGTTATCACCCAGTCCAGTTAGATTATAAACATGCTCAAGTGAGTCTTGAGCATGTTGCTGAGTTGTTGGTCTAGATGCCTAACTCATCAAGTAGATCTTGATCAATGGTTTGCGCTGACTCAGCAGGTTTCTGCTCTGCCTTCTTTTGTGCCGCGGCTTGGTCGATAAGATCATCTGGATCTACATCATCTTCTGTTTCAAATTCATGAAGCTTGATGAATTCAGTTTTATCCATCGCTAACTCAAGATAAAAGATGTTGTTTTTAGCGGTTGTAAAGGTCACGCGACGCGCTTGCGGACGGTCTAGGTTGGTATCAATTGAAATCAATACCTGCTTGTTTAAAGCTAACATCTTAGGTTGGTTTTGAGTTAGTGAGGTTTGTAACTCTTTACCAATTACACCAGTGAAGTAACCGACCATTTGGTTCATTAACTCGCCCATCACGTTACCCACTTCATCAGCTGTGTGCTGTTGAGCGAGCTCGGCCTCAGGAATACCCATATGAAGCATGTAATCACGATAGATTTCCATGGCAGCATCTGAGGTAAAGTTAATAACAACCAAGCCTGAAAACCCACCATCAAATAAAACAAAACAACCAATGTCTGGTTTTAAACAGGTTTTGTTTATTTTCTGTACCATCGCCGAATATCTGATTTCGCTAGTCGTGGCTTTGCTAAGTACTGTGGTGACAGAATTACAAAGAGTGAGTAATACGTCTTCAGTGGTAACAACTTTCAATTTTTTCATGCAGTTCCTTCTTAAAATCATGATGACTTTGCATTAGCAATTGAAACAAGTATGGATGATGAACTGAAAGCTGTATAGCTTTGATTGATAGGGTTTAACTGGCAATTAACTTGAGTGTGAGGGGGATCGGCAAATAAAAAAGCCTCAACTAGGTTGAGGCTTTAACTTGTAGCTTAACTATAGCCGTTGCTTAGTACTCGGCGTTTTTAGGTGCGCGTGGGAAAGGAATCACGTCGCGGATGTTGGTCATGCCAGTTACGTAAGACACTAAACGTTCAAAACCTAAACCAAAGCCAGCATGTGGAACTGTGCCGTAGCGGCGTAAGTCGCGGTACCAAGAGTAATCATCTTTGTCTAAGTTCAACTCAAGCAAGCGTGCGTCAAGCACATCTAAACGCTCTTCACGTTGCGCGCCACCAATGATTTCGCCAATACCTGGTGCAAGTACGTCCATTGCAGCTACGGTTTTACCGTCATCATTAAGACGCATGTAGAATGCTTTAATGTCTTTAGGGTAGTTCTTAACAACTACCGGTGCTTTAAAGTGTTCTTCAGCTAAGAAACGCTCGTGCTCAGACGACATATCAATGCCCCATTCAACATCGTATTCAAACTTGCGGCCTGAATCTTTAAGAATTTGAATGGCGTCTGTGTAATCAACTTGCGCAAAGTCTGCGCTAACAAACTTCTCTAAGCGGCTTATGGCTTCTTTGTTGATACGTTGAGCGAAGAAGTTCATGTCGTCCATACGTTCTTCGAGCACAGCTTTGAATACATATTTAAGCATGTCTTCGGCTAACTTTGCCGCGTCGTCTAAATCAGCGAAGGCTACTTCCGGCTCTACCATCCAAAATTCAGCCAAGTGGCGGCTGGTATTGGAGTTTTCGGCGCGGAAGGTTGGGCCAAAAGTATATACTTTTGATAGTGCACAGGCGTATGTTTCAGCGTTCAATTGACCCGATACGGTTAAGAAGGTTTCTTTACCAAAAAAGTCCTGCTGAAAATCAACTTCGCCATTGTCGGCCATTGGCAGGTTATTCATATCCAAGGTTGATACGCGGAACATTTCGCCTGCACCTTCCGTATCACTACCGGTGATAATAGGGGTGCTTGCCCAAATGTAACCTTGTTCGTGGTAGAAACGGTGAATAGCTTGCGATAAACAGTTACGTACACGGGCTACAGCGCCAATCACGTTAGTGCGCGGGCGCAGGTGAGCGTGTTCGCGTAAGTATTCAATGCTGTGGCGTTTAGCCGACATTGGGTAGCTATCAGGGTTTTCTACCCAACCAACCACTTCAACATTGTTTGCTTGAATTTCAAAAGATTGTCCTTGCCCTGGAGATTCAACAACTTCGCCAGTCACGATCACAGAACAACCAGCGGTTAGCTTAAGAACATCATTCTCATAATTGGAAAGGGTATTAGGCGCTACGGCTTGCACGGCGTCAAAACATGAGCCGTCGTGTACCGCTAAAAATGAAAGACCTGCTTTTGAATCACGACGAGTACGGATCCAACCCTTGATAGTAACTTGTTGACCAACGCTGAACTTACCGCCCAAAACGTCTGTCACTGAGGAATGCGTCATAGCAAACAACTGCTCCAATCTGATAGTGCTAATATTGTAAGGGAACCAATGTTACTTCTTGAGGCTAAAGACTCAAGTAAAAATTGATAAAACACAGGAAATCTATAAGTTATGTTAATGAAAAGGACTAACAACGGGATTAATTAGGGTAGGAAATGCCACAAAATAGAAAAGAACGAAGAAAAGGCCCCGACGGTTTACAAAAATTGTTTGTGTTGTTCTCGCTACTCGCTTGGACAATGTTTCTCGGTTCGCTCATCGTTTATCACTATGCTAGACCAGAAATTGCCTATAGCGCCTTTCAGCCATCAGACGGGCAAGGGTATCGCGACCATTGGCATGAAGACTTACGCCAAATATTTGTTTATTTGTTGTGGGGCTGCTGTGGAATTACCCTTGGGGGAATTTTTATAAACTGGAGCCGCTCTCGCCGCAAAACTGACCATTTTAAAATCAATATGGGTTTATTGGCGATGATTGTGATTACTGTGCTGCTTTCTTATTACTTAAAACTGTTCAACTAATTAGTCACTCAGTACTTGGTAAATGGCCGAGCACAGCTTGGCTAATTGAGTTTCGCTAATCGTGTAGGGCGGCATAATGTAAACCAACTTACCAAATGGCCTAATCCAAACACCTAATTCAACAAATTTAGCTTGTATACTGGCTAAATCATTAGCGGTTTTGGTTTCAACCACACCTATCGCGCCTAGTACCCTAACATCAGCGACGGTGCTTAATTGCCTACATGCGTTTAGTTGTTGTTTAAGTTGTTGCTCAATTTCAGCTACGCGAGCTTGCCAATTACTATCTAGCAGTAGCTTTATGCTGGCGTTAGCTACCGCACAAGCTAAAGGATTACCCATAAAGGTGGGACCATGCATAAACACACCCGCTTCGCCGCCACATATTGTATCTGCAACATGTTTCGAGGTGAGGGTAGCCGCTAAGCTCATATAGCCGCCGGTAAGGCCTTTACCTAAACACAAAATATCTGGGGTAATGTTGGCGTGTTCGCAAGCAAACAGCTTACCGGTTCTGCCAAACCCAGTTGCAATCTCATCGGCGACTAATAGCAAACCATAGTGGTCACATAGGGCTCTTAACTCGCTCAGATACTGTGGATGAAAAATCCTCATTCCGCCTGCACCTTGCACAACAGGCTCGATAATTACCGCAGCGATGTCTTTATGATGCTTATCCAACATGGTTTTCATCGGGGCGATATCTTGTTCTTGCCATGGTTCATTAAAACCAATCTGCGGGGCTTCACAGAATAAGTGCTCAGGCAAAAATCCTTGGTAGAGTTGATGCATTCCCCCTTGTGGATCACACACCGACATCGCGCCAAAGGTATCGCCGTGATAGCCATTTCGGACAGTGGCAAACTTAGCGCGTTTTTCACCTTTGGCATGCCAGTATTGCAAAGCCATTTTTAAGGCAACTTCTACGGCTACTGACCCTGAATCGCTAATAAAAACTTGTTCTAAATTGCCAGGGCTTAAGGCGACAAGGTGTTTGGCTAAATCTACAGCGGGTTGGTGGGTTAAGCCACCAAACATTACATGAGACATTTTACTTAGTTGCTCGCTGGCGGCCTTATCAAGTTGCGCAACTTTATAACCATGAATGCACGCCCACCAAGAGGCCATGCCGTCTACCAAGCGTTGACCGTTTTCTAATTCAATCTCACATCCTTCGGCCGATGCCACTGGATAACAAGGAATAGGATTGATTGAAGAAGTATATGGATGCCAAAGATGTTGTTGGTCGTAATGTAAATCTATGCTCATTTAATAACCGTCGGTAAAGTTGTTGGTTTTAAAAAGTTGACAGCGAGGTGGCTGTGGATAGACTAACGGAATATTTTTTCTAAAGAAAGCTTAACCAATGACTCAAGCACTCCGCCACGATTGGACCGTACAGGAAGTAAACGACTTGTTTGCTTTGCCATTTAATGATTTGTTGTTTCAAGCCCAGTGCGCTCATCGCGCAAACTTTGATCCAAACCAAGTACAGGTTTCAACGCTACTTTCTATTAAAACGGGTGCATGCCCTGAAGACTGTAAATACTGCCCGCAAAGTGCACACCATAAAACCGATTTAAAAACAGAACGCTTACTAGAAGTAGAGCACGTGTTAAAAGAAGCAGAAAAAGCCAAAGCAAACGGCTCAACCCGTTTTTGTATGGGCGCTGCTTGGAAAAACCCCAAACAACGAGATATGCCTTACCTAGTAAAGATGGTAGAAGGCGTAAAAGAGATGGGAATGGAAACCTGTATGACTTTAGGCATGTTAGAAAAACAACAAGCCGATGAGTTGGCAGTAGCGGGCTTAGACTATTACAACCATAACCTTGATACTTCGCGTGAGTACTACCAAGAAATTATTACTACACGGACTTATGATCAGCGCTTAGACACGCTTGATAACGTGCGTTCAGCCGGAATGAAAGTATGTTCGGGCGGAATTATGGGCATGGGCGAAACCGCTACAGACCGCAGTGGTTTGTTGGTGCAACTGGCTAATCTGCCACGTCACCCAGAAAGTGTGCCGATTAACATGTTAGTTAAGGTAAAAGGCACCCTACTAGAAGATGTTGATGACATGGACCAATTTGAGTTCATTCGTTGTATTGCCGTTGCTCGAATCATGATGCCTCGTTCACATGTGCGCTTGTCTGCAGGGCGCGAGGAAATGAATGAACAAGTGCAAGCCTTGTGTTTCATGGCCGGTGCTAATTCAATATTTTATGGTTGTAAACTGCTTACCACACCAAACCCTGACGAAAACCAAGATATGCAGCTATTTAAAAAACTGGGTATCCGCCCTGAGCCTGCGGCACTAAAAAACGGTACTGAGGAGCAGGAAGAAGCGCTTTATCAAACTTTAGTGAAGCAACAACAGCAAAGCTCCCAGTTTTATGACGCATCTTAATGGCCTTTGAGTTTGTTAAAGAACAGCTAGTAAGCCGTAAACAGCAACAGTTATTGCGGACCAGGCGCTGCCAAAGTAGCGCACAGGGCAGGGTTATCGACATTGCTGGCGAGCGTTTATTAAACTTTTCTAGTAACGACTATTTGGGTTTATCTCATCACCCTAAGGTGATTAATGCCTGGAAAAAAGGGGCCGAAAAGTATGGCGTGGGCAGCGGTGGTTCGCCCTTGGTCACCGGATTCCAAACGCCACATTATGCGTTAGAGCAACAACTGTGCGAATGGCAGGGGCGTACAGGTGCGTTACTATTCAATAGTGGTTTTTCCGCTAACCAAGCGGTGATCAAAGCCTTGTTTAAAAAGGGTGACTTATTAGTTCAAGATAAGCTCAATCATGCATCCTTACTTGAAGCGGGTATGCTGTGTGAAGCACAGCAAAAACGCTTCGCTCATAACGATATAGATCAATTGAATCATCGATTATCTTCCCATGGAAACAATAAGTTAGTGGTCACCGAAGGGGTATTCAGCATGGACGGTGATCTTTCTCCTTTAAAAGAAATAAGCTCACTGTGTAAACATCACAATGCTTGGCTAATGGTAGATGACGCTCATGGCGTAGGCTGCCTAGGAGCCCAAGGTCGGGGCAGTATTAGTGACGCCAACATGCGCGCCGAAGATGCTCAAATACATATGTTCACTTTTGGTAAAGCACTGGGCGTATCTGGCGCGGCTGTATTATGTGATGAAGAACTTAAAGATTACTTGGTTAATTTTAGTAAGAGTTATGTGTATTCCACCGCTATGCCAGCAGCACAAGCGTGTGCGGTCAGTGCTGCTATCAAGGTAGTGCGCACAGAACCTGAATTTCAAACTAAATTACAAAATAATATTGGTTTATTTAAACGCTTAGCTGAACAGCTTGGTTTAACGCTAGCTAATTCTAATACTGCCATTCAACCCATTTTGTTAGGTTCAAGTGAAAGAGCTTTGGCGATCAGCCAACAATTACAGGAAAAGGGCTTTTTTGTTAGTGCTATAAGGCCACCTACTGTGCCCAAAAACACCGCGCGTTTGCGTATTACCTTAAGTAGTCACCACTCAACGCAAGACATTAGTGATTTATTGACGGTGTTGGTTGGTTTATTAAGCGGTGAAAAATGATTATCGATAAAGAGCAAGTTGCTAGGCACTTCTCTAAAGCAGTTGATACCTATAATGATTTTGCGGGCTTACAGCGTGATATTGGCCATCGCTTGTTACAAGAAGTGCCAAATAAGCACTATTCGCTAGCAATGGACCTTGGTTGCGGTACAGGTTTTTTTGCTAAAGCACTGCAAACTAGAAGTAGTCAGGTTATTGGTATTGATTTGGCCCACGCCATGGCCTCGCAAGCTAAACGGGCTAACACTGGGATCGTTGCGGTGGTTGCTGATGCAGAGCAACTAAGTTTAGCGAACGATAGCGTAGATTTGGTTTTTTCTAATTTAGCGCTGCAGTGGTGCAACGAATTAAGTACTGCATTAAGCGAAATTAAGCGCGTTCTAAAACCTGGTGGAGTAGCAGTTTTTTCAACCTTGCTAGACGGAACGTTGTATGAACTCAAACAAAGTTGGTCTGAACTTAACCAATACCGACATGTGAATCACTTTATAAGTGCTGATGACGTCGCAGCTTGTATTCAATTATCGGGATTTAAGAATTCTCGATTGATATTTGAAACCGAGACGCTTTGGTACCAACAAGCACTAAGTTTACTGGCTGAGTTAAAAGGCATTGGTGCTAATTATGTGATTGACGGTAAACCCAATGCCAGTAACGCCACTCAGTTGAAAAAAATGGTGAGCAGCTATAAACAGCAATTTGCTAATCCTGCCAAGGGTAATCGAGTCAGCGCGACTTACAAGGTGTGTTACGGAGTACTAATTAATGACTAAGGCTATCTTTGTCACTGGCACTGATACAGAAGTAGGTAAAACAGTGGTGAGTTGTGGGCTTATTAAGGCCTTACAAAAACACTCTTCTGGACTGATGGTTAATGGCTTTAAGCCGATAGCAGCGGGGGCCGAGCAGAGTGAGCAAGGTTTAGTCAATGAAGATGGCTTAGCCATTCAAGCAGTATCGTCTTCTTCGCTAAGCTATCAAGCCTTCAACCCAGTGGTGTTGGAGCAGGCTATTGCCCCCCATATCGCTGCTCGGTTTGCCAAAAAACCGATAGACACCCACTTAATGGATAGAGGCTTGAATGAGCTTAAAGCCTCATCTGATTGTGTCGTTGTAGAAGGCGCTGGCGGTTGGCATGTGCCATTAAACGATAACGCTGGCACCATGTCTCAATGGGTGGCTAATCAACAGCTCCCGGTGTTGTTGGTGGTAGGGGTAAAGCTCGGTTGTTTAAATCATGCTCTGCTGAGTGTCCAAGCAATTAAAGCCAGTGGCGTGCGCTTGATAGGTTGGGTTGCGAACGTGCTAAACGATGATGAGCAAATCTCTATGCTTAACATTGAGTATTTACAAGGTGCTATTGAGGCACCATGCGTGGCCACCGTTCCTTATAAAACTGACCTCAAACCTCAATCAATAGAAAAATATTTCGATATCAATAAACTTATTGGTGAAATGTAAATCAAAAAAAGTAGTTGTTAAACCATTGAAAATTGTGAGCTATGCCCAATATTATAGTAGTTGGGCTTTTCCACGTTTTTAGAGGAAGACGATGAAACGTATATTGTTGTTTTTAGGTACTAACTTAGCGGTAGTTTTAGTGCTAGGTATAGTGATGAACATAGTATTCTCTGCTTTGGGTATTTCTACTCAAAGTATTGGTGGGCTATTAGTATTTTGTGCCATTTTTGGTTTTGGTGGCTCAATTATCTCCTTACTTATATCTAAGTGGATGGCTAAGCGTTCTACTGGCGCTCAAGTCATTACCACCCCAAGAAACGAAATCGAGTCTTGGTTAGTTAACACTGTAGCCAAGCAAGCAAAAGCTGCCGGTATTGGCATGCCTGAAGTAGCTATTTATCACGCTCCAGATATGAACGCTTTTGCGACAGGTGCTAAACGCGATGCAGCTTTGGTGGCAGTAAGTACCGGTCTATTAGAAAATATGAACCGTGAAGAAATAGAAGCGGTTCTGGCTCATGAAGTGAGTCATATTGCTAACGGCGACATGGTTACCCTTACCTTAATTCAAGGCGTAGTGAATACTTTTGTAATGTTTTTCGCTCGAATTATTGCCAATCTCATTAGCTCATCAATGAGCAACAATAATGAGAATGGCCAAGGTATGGGGACTTTAGCCTATATTGCTACTGTGTTTGTGTTAGAAATGGTATTTGGTATTTTAGCCAGCATTATTGTTATGTGGTTTTCTCGTCAGCGAGAGTATCGAGCAGATGAAGGCTCGGCTAAGTTAGTTGGTAAAGAGAAAATGATTAACGCCTTACAGCGTTTAGGCGGAAGTCGAGAGCCCGAGATGGAAGGTTCAATGATGGCGTTTGGTATTAATGGTAAGCGCGCAATGAGCGAACTGTTTTTAAGCCACCCTCCACTTGAAAAACGTATTGCTGCTTTGAAAGCGAGATAAGCCTCTGCAGGAAGACCGTAAACTTTAGTAAAAGTGCCGTTTTAACGGCACTTTTTTGATCTTAAGCTTAATTTTTGAGCGTAAACATTTAAGTTTGTAATATCGGCGTAAATTTTTACACTGTTCGCTTTCTTTTTAGGCTAAGCGCAAGCAGAATGGTTACATCAGTTTTGGTTGTGTACTCAGGACGAGTAAAGCACTACGCAGGGATATGAAACTTTCGCTTTTATTAAATAGTTATTTCAAACAAGGGCTGTTATTTGTACTCGGCTACTTGTTGGTTGCTTGTCAAAATCAAACCCAACAGCTACGTGTTGCCGTATCGCCGTGGTTGGGTTTCGAACCCATTTACCTGTCTAAGCAACTGGCTTACCCCGGTTCAGACGAGTATCAAGTTAATGAACTCACCACGCCAAGTCATGTAATGCATGCTTTAAAAAGTGCACAAGTAGATGCTGCATTTTTAAGCCTCACTGAAGTGATTAGCCTTTTAGCTGAACGTGTAGATTTAACTGTGGTTGCGGTAATTGATCGCAGCGTAGGCGGGGATGCCTTAGTCACTCAACAGCCTATTAACGACATAACTCAACTTAAGGGTAAACGCATCGGCTATGAAAGCTTATCGGTTGCCTCTCTAGTGATGGACGATTGGCTAAAAGATACTGACGTAAATGCCGATGATTTTGTTCTCGTTGAAGCAAAGCTGGATGAGCAATTAGGCTTATTTCGCCGAGGTGAAATAAGTGCAGTAATGACCTCTGGTCCTATACAAAGCCGCTTGGTAGACAATTTATCGGCCAATGTCCTTTATCAAAGTGCTGCT
Source organism: Agarivorans sp. 2_MG-2023 (assembly GCF_030548085.1). NCBI lineage: Bacteria > Pseudomonadati > Pseudomonadota > Gammaproteobacteria > Alteromonadales > Alteromonadaceae > Agarivorans > Agarivorans sp. 2_MG-2023. The sequence continues at coordinate 50,067 of NZ_JAUORQ010000017.1, read as the reverse complement.
CAGGGCCAACCTTACTATCGTGTGTTAGTTGTAAGAACGGCGGTACTACAAAATAAACGCCAACAGGTTTCAAAGCTGCTGACTAATTTCTATGCTGCAAATAATTGGCTAGAAGAGCACTCACGAGAAGGGTTTAAATTAATTGCTAAACGCACTCAGTTATATAGCAAAGAAGTAAGACAAGCCTACAGCAAGATTCAAGTACTTAACGCTCAACAAAGTATCGCCTTGTTTTCTAGCAAATTTATCTTAGGGCATGCCCAAGAAAAAGCGCAACGAATGGCTGAGCTAGAATTAATTCATCGAGCTCCTGATTTGTCTCGTAACTTCAACAGTCAGTGGTTGATGGAGTTAACTGGTGTTTAAGTTTAAACGTATATCTCTCAGTGTAGTAATACCCATTTTGGCGTTGGTATTATTGCTTATTGCCCAAGGTTTGTTATTGCTGGGAACCTTAAACGAGCAACAGAATAAAATGGCTGATCACGCAAGCCAACGTTTGCTGCATATTGGTTATCAATTGCAACAAAGTTTGTCAGACAGTTTGTCCCGTCATCAGTGGGATATTGCTGAACGGCAGCTAACCTTAGTCGCACTCAATCAACAGCTAGATTCCTTACAAGTTATTGATCCGCAGGGCTTGGTCCAGCTTTCAAATAAACGAGCAGAAAAAAGCTTGTTTGCTGCCGATAACGCCAACTACTTTAACAGCGAGTTGTTTAATCAAGTTAAAACCAAACGTTCTCCAGTGACTCAAGTTTTGCCAGAGCAATGGCAGGTTAATTTGTATTTGCCGCTAGATATGGGACCAAGAGAAGACAGCTTACGCAGAGCTGATCAAGGTGCCATCTTCGTTAGTTATAATCTTAAAAACACCTGGTTAGTTAAGCGCCAAATTATTTTAGACGAAGCAGTAAAAACCTTTGTCTATATGGCAGTCGCCATGCTGTTACTGGTATTGATGCTAAATAGAATGCTGGTTAAGCCTATTAACAAATTAGTAGGGCGCACTAAGCAAATTCAAACGCATAATAACGCCAATATTAACGCTAAGAGTCAGGGCGAAATTGGTGCTTTAGAAAACGCTATTGGAAAAATGGCCAGTGGTATTCACACTAGTTTTGCTCAATTGCAACGCAGTGAACAGCGCTGGCAGTTCGCCTTAAGTGGATCTGGCGACGGTATTTGGGATTGGAACCTGATAACAAACACTGTTTATTATTCACCTCAGTGGAAAGCCATGCTTGGTTATCAAGAGCGTGAAATTGGTGAAAAGATTGAAGAGTGGGAATCTCGCATTCACCCCGATGATCTAGACAAAACCTTAAATGAACTTCGTAAACACCTTAAAAAGAAAAACAAAGTTTATGAAACGATGCATAGGGTTAAACATAAAGATGGCCATTACCTATGGGTACTATCTCGAGGCATGGTAGTAGAGCGCAGCGAGCGTGGACTGCCATCGCGGGTCATTAGTACTCAAACCAATATCTCAGAAGTACGCTCAGCGCAAGAGCTTGTGCGTTTCCAATCATCACATGACGATATTACTCGTTTGTCGAATCGCCGTAAGCTTCTTGAAAACTTAGATTTAGAAATTGAGCGAGGCCGCAAGAGCAATAAAGTCGGTGCGTTAATTTACTTAGACATCGACCACTTTAAAAATGTTAACGATATGCTTGGTCATGCCGCAGGGGACTTACTGCTACGGTTAATTGCCCACCGTTTACGCGAAGGGCGCAGTAGTTCAGAAACTGTGGCGCGCTTAGGTGGTGATGAATTTGCCTTATTGGTTCCTAATCTGTCTAGTAATAGAGAAGAAGCTCAAGAACTTGCCAGAAAAATGGCTGAGCATCTCGGTAGAGTTATTCATAAAGAGTTCGTGATCAAAGGTAATCAAATTTCGTTAAATTTGACTACTGGTGTTGCGCTATTCCCTAATCATGACAACAACGCTACTGAGATTTTACGCCAAGCGGATATTGCACTTTACCACGGTAAAGATAATGAACGTTCAAGCGTGCATGTATTCTCAGACAAAATGGCTGACGAAATTCAAGAGCGCCACGTACTTACACGAATGATGCGAGAAGCCTTAGAAAACGAAGACATGGTGGCTTACTTTCAACCGCGTTATAACGACAATTATGAAATGGTGGGCGCAGAAACATTGCTACGTTGGTTTGATGCCAAAATGGGCTGGATTTCGCCAGGCCGCTTCATTCCTCTTGCCGAAGAGACTGGCCTTATCGTGACGCTAGGTGAATGGGTAATGCGCAGTGCCTGCGAAACCCTTAAAACCTGGCAAGACCGCGGCTTACCCGATAATTTTAAAACCCTGTCGATCAACGTAAGTCCTAATCAGTTCCACCGGGACACTTTTGTTAAAGAAAGTTTAGCTATTATTCATGCCTCGGGCTGTGATCCTAAGTTAATTGAATTAGAGATTACCGAAGGTGTATTGGTAGATAATGTTCAAGATACCGTAGAAAAGATTCAAGCTTTGCGCGATATTGGTGTACGTTTCTCAGTAGATGATTTTGGTACCGGGTACTCATCGCTGGCCTACCTTAACAAGCTGCCAATTAACTGTTTAAAAATTGATAAGTCATTTGTTAGTGAGTTACAAAGTGGTGGTAGTGAGTGTGCCATTATTACTACTATTATTTCTATGGCAGAAAACTTAGACCTAGAAGTGATTGCTGAAGGGGTAGAAACGGAGTACCAACTAGAGTTTCTTAAATATCGTCGTTGTACTGTGTATCAGGGATTCTATTTTAGCGAAGCGCTTGAGCCGGAGATATTTGAAGAGAGATTGTTTGTTGGCCAGGCTGAAACGGAAATAGCCTGACCATTATTACCAAGGCCTAAAGCTTAGGCCTTTCTTGTCCATTTATGAAACTTCTCTAAATACGATAACACCTTCTCTGGAGCGTGATTGCGCTTCCATTCACCGGCTACATATTTATTGGCTTCCATCATAGTCGGGTAGGCGTGAATCGTGCCCAATATCTTGTTTAGGCCTAAACCATGTTTCATTGCCAAGGTAAACTCTGCTAATAATTCACCGGCGTGTTCAGCTACAATTGTCGCACCCAATATTTTGTCTTTACCGGGTACGGTGAGTACTTTAATAAAGCCATTGGTTGCTCCCTCTGCGATTGCTCTGTCTAGCTCTTCTAGCTGAAACTCTGTTACCTCGTAAGCAATCCCTTGTAGTTTCGCGTCTTGTTCATTGATCCCTACGCGAGCAACTTCAGGGTAGGTGTAGGTTGCCGCCGGTATTACCGAGTAGTCAGCTTTAAACTTCTTAAAACGCCCAAATAGCGCATTAACTGCAGCGTACCACGCTTGGTGTGCGGCAAAGTGCGTAAATTGGTAGGGGCCTGCCACATCGCCTACAGCGTATATGTTAGGGAAGTTTGTTTGCAGGTGAGCATTAACCGCTACTGTGCCGCGTTCCGAGTTTTCAACGCCGAGTTCTTCTAGGCCGAATCCTTTGGTATTTGCTACGCGACCTAGTGCGAGAATGACCTTATCAAACTCTATTTCTTGTTGCTCTTCACCTTTAGTCAGCTTAACGCTTTGTACTTGGTTGTTATTGTGGAAGCTAATGGCTTTCCAGCCCAACATCAGTTCAATACCTTCTTTGGTAAACTGTTCTTCAAGTAGCTTACTCGCTTCAAGGTCTTCGCGGATCAATAAGTGGTCAGCCATTTCTATTTGGGTTACTTGAGCGCCCAATCGTGCAAAACTTTGGGTCAGTTCACAACCAATTGGACCGCCGCCTAATACCAATAGCTTTTTAGGCAGTTCACTTAGTTGCCATAAGGTATCAGAGGTTAAAAAATCAACATCTTGTAAGCCGGGAATAGGGGGCACAAGAGGGCGAGCACCGGTAGCAATAACAATGTTTTGCGTGGTTACTGTTTTACCATCTATCTCAACTTCCCATGGGCTACGAATATGGGCTGTTCCTTGTACACAGTTAACGCCCAGCTTTGTGTAACGCTCTACAGAGTCATGTGGTTCTACTTGCTTAATTACTTGATGTACTCGCTCCATCACTTTTGTAAAGTTAGCTTGAGCGTCTACTTTCTCGTAGCCAAAGTTTTCAGCATTTTTCGCTTCATATGCAAACTTTGCGCTGCGGATTAAGGCTTTAGATGGGACACATCCTGTGTTTAGACAGTCACCTCCCATTAAATGTTTTTCTACTAAGGTGACTTTAGCTTTAACCGCGGCAGCAATGTATGAACTCACCAGCCCGCCAGCGCCAGCGCCAATTACCAATAGGTTATTGTCAAAGGTTTTGGGTTTGTTAAAAGGCGCATACACTTTACGCTGCTTAATGCCATTTAGGATGGCTTTGCTGATATAAGGCAGAATGCCTAGTAGGGTAAAGGCAACCAATAATGAAGGAGATAAGATTCCAGATAAACTGTCTAGCTTCGCTAACTCGGTTCCAGCATTTACATATACAACAGTGGCCGGGAACATACCTAATTGGCTTACCCAGTAAAATGTTTTTAATGGTAGCTTAGTTAATGCCATAACTAAGTTAATAAGAAAGAACGGAAAAATTGGGATTAAACGTAAGCTTAATAGATAAAACGCGCCTTCTTTTTCTATACCGCTATTAATGCTTTTTAGTTTTTCAGCATAGCGTTGCTCTAGACTGTCTCTAACTAAATAGCGCGCCACAATAAACGCCAAGCTAGCACCAATGGTACTGGCGAACGACACCATAATCACACCATTTACAACGCCAAATAAAGCGCCGGCTAACAGTGTTAATAGAGCAGCTCCGGGGATGGAGAAGGCAGTTACAAATACATATAGGAAAAAGTAACCGATAATCGAAATAAGGAAATGTTGTTCTACGTTAGCCTGCAAGCTTGCTTGGCTTTGCTTAATTGTGTCGAAATTAAGCCATTGTCCTAAATCAAACCACCATATCAGGCAGACAACAACGGCAAGCACCGCAACAACAATCAGTTTATTTGGTTTCATATTTAATTCTCTGAACGGTAGTGTCAGTTTATAGACCTTTAAGTGAATGATTCTATTTCACTATTTTTTCACTGTTAGTATAGGTCACAATAAAATCACACACTGCCTTGGGATCATTTAAATCAAATTTTGGTAGATGGCTACTTAGTTCGTCGGTACTAGCAATGGCAATAATTTGAGCATCGTTTAAAGACAGCAAAGGTTTGTTTAGCGCAGACCTATGTACTTCAATTTTGGGTATTTGACTATGGCGATAACCTTCTACTAGTACAAGATCACAAGCCTGCCAGTTAACCCAATGTAGTTGCTCTTGTATCTCGTCGTGTTGTTGCTGTTTGCTAAAGTGGTAGCGCTTGTGAGGGCAAGCCAAAATCACTTCGCTCGCGCCAGCAGTAACAAACTGGTGGCTATCTTTACCTGGTTTATCTAATTCTAATTGGTGGTGGCTGTGCTTGATCACCGATACCTCAAGCCCTCGTTGTTTAAGTAGAGGAATGAGGGCGCTTAGTAAGGTGGTTTTTCCACTTCCGCTATATCCCGCTAAACCTAACACCGGTTTTGGCCATTTTTTATCCATTTAGAAACACCTTTATACGTTTTTAGCTCGATTATTAGAGCTTACCTAGATAAGTAGTTTTAAACTGTAAAAAAATCTTTAAACTTAAGCATTCATGGATGTTTATTCGAGGAAGAGTGCAATTGTTTTTTCGCTTGTGGCCGATATTGCTAGTTTTGTTTACCGCTTCGGTAACAGCGATTGATTTTGATTACCAAGGATTATCAGGCGAAACCAAAGATAACGTAAAAGTGTATTTGGAAGCACAAACTTTCCCAGAAAACAGTAGCGTACGTCGCATCTCATCTGCCAGTGCTGAACAAACTAAACGTGCCTTGCGCGCGTTGGGTTATTACCAAAGCAAAATAGATGTTAGCGAGAAAGAAAAAGATGTTTACTTGGTTGAGGTGGAACTAGGCGAACGCTTAGTGATAAGCAAATTCGACTTTACATTTGAAGGCGAAGCCAACAAAGACAGTCGATTCACTAGCGCTGTAACAAAGAGTGGGCTAGCTGATGGGCAAGTGTTCTCTCACGCTGCTTATGATGGCTTAAAGTCAGAGTTTAATCGACTGGCCGCGCGATATGGATATTTTGACGCTGAGTACCACCAATCCGAAGTGAAAATCAGTATTAAAGAAAACACAGCCAGTATTTATTTAAGTTATGACTCCGGTCATCGTTATCGTTTCGGCGACATCATATTTACCAATCCCGATTTACCTAAAACAATTTTTGCTAATCTTGCCGAGTTTAACAAACAAGATCGTTATGATTCGAAAAAAGTCGGGGAGTTTAATCAACGCCTGGGTGAGACTGACTACTTCCAAGTCATATCAGTAAGGCCAGATCTAGAAAATCGCCACGACGACAAGATAGATTTATTGGTGGGATTGGCACTAAAGCCTCGAGACACCTTTGAAGTGGGTGGGGGTATCACTACTGATATTGGCCCGCGGGTACGGTTAAAGTGGACTCGACCTTGGGTAAACGATAAAGGCCATAGCATTGCCTTTGAAATTGAAGCTGCCGAGCCAAAACAAAGCGCGTTGTTTGTATACCGTATTCCCATGAACAATCCGGTTGATGATTACCTTGATATTCAAACCGGCTACATTCGCGAAAAAACTAACGATACTGAAAGTGAAAAGACCGTTGTGTCTACCACTAGGCAGTGGCGCTGGGATAACGACTGGAAGCCTTCCATTTTCCTTAAGTGGCAACACGAGGAATATCGTCAGGCAGACCAGTTTGATGTTACCGATTTGGTGCTGCCTGGTTTTAACTTTGCTCGCTTACGTACGCGCGGTGGATTAGATCCATATTGGGGAGATAACCTTCAAGCCAGTGTGGAAGTCGGGCATCCATATTGGGGCTCTGATGTTGAAATGTTGCGCTTAGCCACTATTGGAAAATGGCTCCGCTCTTACCAAAACCATCGACTGTTACTGCGTGCAGACGTTGGTGGAATATTGGCCGAAGACATTACTGACGTTCCAGCGTCTATGCGTTTCTTTGCCGGTGGTGACCAAAGTATACGCGGGTACGATTACAAAACAATTAGCCCAAAAAACGAAGAAGGCCAACTGATTGGTGGTAAATACCTCACTGTGGGAAGCATAGAATACAATTATCAGTTTGCTGAAAAATGGCGCTGGGCAACCTTTGTAGATGCGGGTACTGCAACTAATGATTTCTCAGAGCCTGTGTCGGTTGGCGTGGGAATGGGTATTCGATGGCTTACCTTAATTGGTCCGCTGCGGATAGACGTGGCAAAAGGTTTACAAAATGAATCGGATCCATGGCGTGTCCACTTCTCGTTAGGGCCTGATTTATGATTTTTAAAGCTTTAAAGTACTTGCTGGTTTCAATTAGCGCGCTGTTATTTTGTCTGATTCTCGGTTTATCGTTAACTCCTAGTACTCAGTGGATTTTAGGAAAAGTGAGTAACTTGGTTGATGGACTGACCATTACCCAGCCAGACGGAAACTTATATAAAGGCATTTCAGCAAAACAGGTTATTTGGCAACAAGCCGGGTTGCGTGTAGAGCTGGCCGATCTTGATCTCGCCTTAGATTGGGTATGTATGAGTAAAACTCAGCTTTGTGTAGAAAGGTTGTTAAGCACAAAATTATTGGTTGCCGTTGATACCGCGGCCATGGCTGCAGCCTCTAACATTGACGACCCTGAACCACCGGTAGAATCCAGTACCGGACCGTGGACACCACCTTTCCCCTTTGTGTTAAACCGCTTAGCATTAAATAACGCTGCAATTACCGTTGATGGTATTGATATTTCTTGGCAAAGCTTACAAGTTCAAGCCAACTGGCAGAAAAGTACTATTAGTGTTGACCAGTTGTATTTGGATAAATGGAAACTAGCACTGCTTAATCAAGATAGCGCAGCTAAACCATCTAACGAGACATCTGAATCTAAGCCTCTTGTTCCTCTGCTTATCGAGGTGCCTGACGTGACGATGCCTTATCAAGTGATGGTCAATGACTTAGTACTTACTCAAGGGGAGTTAGCACTAAGTGAGCCTGCCTTGGCGTTTCCTTCACTGGAGCTAATAGGGAAGTTAGATTTTTCTTATCTGGAATTAGAAAAGCTAAATGCAATAACTCCTTGGGGAGAGTTAACACTAAAGGGGAGTCAAGGTTTCCAAAAGCTTTACGCATCTGATTTAGCAGGTCGTTGGGATATGAAAGTTGACGAGCAGCCCTTAGGTGTAGACTTCCAACTGGTAGGTGATGGCAAGCAGCTAGATGCCGAACTGTCGAGCGACGGATTCATCGCTTCAGAAGTTGGGTTAAATATAGCCTGGCAGAAAACCAACATTCCCTTCGAAATAACCACAGAGCTAAAGCAAGCTTTTAGTGTTTTGCCAGAACAGCTTTCGGTTAACGCGCTTAGCTTGCATGCCGACGGTGATTTGTCTGGTTACCAGATGCAGCTGCAAAGTGATTTGTCTGGCTTGCAAGATCTATGGTTAAACGCCCAACTCACTGGTGATTTATCGCAAATTGAGCAACTGGCCATTCAGGGTGAACTGCTAAAACCCAAGACCCTATTGGGCAGTAGTCAAAAGAATGGTGAAGAAAAGGCTAGCAAAGCAAATGAAGTCGAAGCTACCGGCTTAGTTGTCGAGCAAACAGCGGTTCGCGACCAACAAGCGATTGGTGGATTTAATATTTCCGGTTCTGCGGCATGGCAACCTGAGTTGAACGCAGAGATCGCTATCAGTTTAGATAACTTGCAACTCAGTCATTGGGCTGACTTAGGCGAGGAAATGGCGCTGCCTGATTTAGACGGTGACATTAAAGCCAAACTAGTGGCTAACCTCTGGGAATTACAGCAAGCCAGTTTAAGTGGAGAGTGGTTAAACTTGCCGCTTAACATCGAGCTAGTGGGCAAGGGTGATGTAGATAAGCAGGCTCACCAAGCGAAGTTAAACCTTAATCTGGCTAATACTCAAGTTAAGGCAGACGCAAACACGAATGCTGAAAACGTAGAAGTAACTGTTAATGTTGACGCTAAGAACTTGGCTGAGCTCCCTTGGCTAGACAGCGGTGTGCTGGATGCAGATATAAGCGTTGCTGGCGCAGTTGATAACCCAGTATTCACTTGGCGTATTGCGGGTGACGAGTTAAATAACCAGGATTTCACTTTAGTTAAGCTCAATACCCAGGGAAATCTATCCTTGGACGAAGCCTTTACTGGTCAAATTGATTTAGCGATATCGCAGTTATTGGTGGCCGGAGAGACTATTCAAACTGCTGATTTGAACTATTTCAGCAAAGATACAAAACAACAGTTAGCGATTAATGTTGAACAAGCTCAACGAAGTGCCCATGTTAAACTTGCGGGTAGTGGCGGTTTAGAAAGCTGGCAAGGGCAGTTAGCCAAAGCTGACCTTAACGCCGAACTCGGCAATTGGTCGCTGTCTAACCCCGTCGATATAGATTATCAGCAAGCGGTGGCCACTATCGGAACACACTGTTGGTCTAGAGAGCAAAGTGAATTTTGTTTGTTATCTCCTTTTGTGAGTGACGGAAACAGTGAAGTGGACCTTACCATTAAACAATTCGATTTTGCTGTGCTGAACAAGCTCATTCCAGAAGACCTCCATCTTGAAGGACAGGCGTCTGCTGAAATATTTGCGAAGCTGAATCAATGGACACCAGAAACAGCCCGTTTAGCGCTTAAACTAAGCCCTGGTTCACTTACTCAAGATGCCGAGAGCGGCGAAATAACTTTAGCTTATGAATCCCTTGATTTAAACGCAGATATTAAAAATGAAAAACTACATTGGCAGGCTTTGTTTAGCTCAAAGCAACTGGGCGAATTAGTCACTTCAGGAGCCGCTTCAATTGATAAAGAGGGAAGTATAGACGGTGAGTTACAGTTAAATCATCTTACCTTATCGCCGTTACTGCCTTTTGTTAATGTGTTAGATGAGCTGGATGGTGACATCAATGGTTTGGTAAAGGTATCGGGTAAGCTAAAGTCACCGGTATTGCTCGGCGAAGTTAAATTGGAAAATGGTTTGGTATCGGGTCCTGATGTGCCCCTTACGATAGAGCAACTGCACACAGAGCTGAGTTTCGATAACCAATTAGCGCGTTTAAACGGTGGCTTTAATAGCGACGGGAAAACCGCTCAGTGGACTGGTGAGTTTAGTTGGCCTAACAATCAGTTGTTTGGTCAACTAGATATAGATGCTAGTCAACTCCCCATTAACGTAGACCCTTATGCCAGTTTATCTGTTTCTCCAGATGTGAGTATTAAGTTTGCTGATAATCTGATTGATGTAAGTGGCACCATTGCGGTAGAAGACGGAGCGATCGTAGTGAAGTCGCTACCCGAGTCAGCCGTATCAGAATCATCTGACGCCATTGTGATTGAAGAGCAATCGGAAACGGTTGCCTTACAGAAAACCAAGATTGACCTAAATGTCACATTATCGGAAACCATTACCTTAGAAGCCTTAGGCCTTAATACTAACCTTAAAGGCCATTTAAACTTAAAACAACAACCTTTAGAGCCGTTGCGAGCCAATGGTCGGATTGAATTAGTTGATGGTAGCTTTAAAGCCTACGGACAAAACTTATTGATAGAAAAAGGTTGGTTAATGTTTACCGGGCCTTTAGAGCAACCCTATCTAGATTTTGAAGCGGTGAGAAACCCAGACACTATTTCAGACAGTGTTACTGTGGGCGTTAAAGTTGTAGGTTTAGCTGATGCCCCTCAAGTTACGTTGTTTTCAGATCCATCTATGTCGCAAAACGAAATGTTGTCTTACTTATTGCGCGGCCGGGCCTTAAGCGACAGCGAACAGGATGATAATGCTCTTTCTTCTATGTTACTTAGTGCGGGAATAGGCAGGGCAGAAGGGTTAGTCGGTAATGTGGGAAGTACCCTAGGTTTAAACGATTTAGCCTTAAGTACCGCGGGTTCGGGCAGCACGACTCAAGTTGAGGTGAGTGCCTATGTATTACCTGGCGTACAAGTTCGTTATGGCATGGGGGTATTTGATCCGGTTAATGAATTAACCGTGAAATATGAGATTTTACCTAAACTGTTTATTGAGGCATTTTCTGGCTTGCATAGTGCGTTAGATGTTTATTACGAGTTCTATTTAGATTAAGTGTTAGCGTGGTCTCGGTTAATTAGAGTGAGGGTTGAAGAATACATGAACAAAAAAATTGCTAAACGGGCGCTGCTGGTAGCGTTAATAGTCGGGTCTTTATTAAACCTAATAAACCAGTGGGCTGTTATTAATGGCGCCGCGGCTAATTGGGGAGCGCTGCTATTTACTTACTGTGTGCCATTTATCGTTTCTTACTTTAGCGGTGTTATGGCTAATCAAGCGCCTGCCGCCAATAGTAATACCGCTAAACAGCCACCAGCAGAAACTGTATTAATCCAAATTAACCAGTCGTTGTCTGAAATTGGTCAAAAATTACGTTGTTCTATCAACGATACCGGTGATTATGAAACACTCGCCGACAATGCTGAAGAAACCATAAAAGACTTAGCAATCCAACAACAAGCTTTGCTAGCGGTCGTTAAGGCATCTAAACCGTCACAATAAAGTAACCTCTTATTCATCTAACAAGCGGCTCGCTTTAACCTAAGTCGCTAATTTGACCTTGTGTTTCTGTTTATTAGCTGACAAAAACTTTTCTATAGTTTGCTGTACCTCACACTAGATATATATCGTAATATTCGCAACCCTTAACATAATAGTCTGACAATTCTTCGTCAAAGAGAATACTACTCGACAAAACATGTTTTATTGCGGAGATTTTATGAGCACAATTAACCTAACGGTTAAGGAAAAAATTGCCTACGGCTTGGGCGACACGGGATGTAACTTTGTATGGCAAACTGTCATGCTATTTTTGGCTTATTACTACACCGATGTTTATGGTTTATCACCTATCCATATGGGAACTATGTTTTTATTGGTTCGGTTTATCGACGCTGTCACTGATCCCTTAATGGGCTCGTTGGTTGACCGCACTCGAACCAAACACGGACAATTTCGTCCTTATATTCTTTGGATGGCGGTGCCGTTTGGCGTGGCGTGTATGATCACTTTCTACACGCCTGATTTAGGCTCTACCGGCAAAATTATTTACGCATACTGCTCGTATATTCTGCTTACCCTAATGTACACCGCGATTAACGTGCCTTATTGCGCTATGGCTAACGCTATGACTAACGACCCTAAGCAGCGAGTTTCATTGCAGTCTTATCGTTTTGGATTAAGCACTGCGGGTGGTTTAGTTGTGGCATTAGTGGCTTTACCTTTGGTTGACTACATTGGGCAAGGAGATGAGCAGAAAGGCTATTTAGGCGCCATGATCATAATGGGCATTGGTGCAATGTTGTTATTTTTCTATTGCTTTGCCAATACAAAAGAACACCACACAACAGAGCCTAGTGAAGCGAAGAAAGGTTCAACGTTTAGTGATGTAAAACTACTGTGGAAAAACACCCAGTGGCGAGTATTGTTTATTTTAAATATTGTGCTGCTAACTGGCATTGTGCTTAAAGCAGCTTCAACGATGTATTACGTAAATAGTGTAATGGGTCGCCCTGATCTAGCGACGATGATGATGGTGGCTGGCATGCTCGCTAATATTGTTGGTGCACTTGCTTCTGCGCCAGTACTAGGGCGTTTTGACAAAATAAAAACCTATAAAGTGCTGATTGGCATCTCTGGTATTTTATCAGCGTCGATGTTCTTTATTGGACCCACTAACATTATGTTGATCTTTGTGGTGATGATAGTGCTAAGTGTGGTTCAAATGAGTACCACGCCATTGCTATGGAGCATGATGAGTGACGTTGTAGATTACGAGAAATCGCGCAGCGGTCGCTCGCTAAGTGGAATGGTATTTTCAACTAACTTGTTTGCGATTAAAGCCGGTATTGCAGTAGGTGGCGCAATGGTAGGTTGGATACTAGCTGGAGCCGGTTACGTTGGCGGAGCGGAATTACAATCTAACCAAGCAATTACGTGGATCAACTTACTGTATACCTTTATCCCTGGTGTGTTCTTTATCTCGTTAGTTTTTGTTATGCACTTTTATCGTTTAGACGAGAATAAACTGCAACTGATAAAACAACAAAATGAACAAGCGGAAACCAAGTTACAAGCTCAAGTTGTTTAATCTGTTTTGAGTATCCCAAAAAAGCCAATATCAGTGATATTGGCTTTTTTAGTTTGGCGCGCTTTGATGTTCGCTTAATACAGTAAGCTAAAGTACTTACGTCTAAATTGTGAAGACAGTGGGTCACCGTTTAAGGTCGCCAGTATATCTAAGAAGTTTTTCTTAACTTGGCCGTCTGCGGCCTCTAGATTGCTTTGTAAAATCGCATACAGCAACTCTAATGCTTCTTGATTACGGCCTGCTTGTGAGTATTGGATGGCTAAACTTACGCGTAGCTCTGGGCTATCTTCACTGCCATTAAGCTTTTCTTCCAAAGCCTTAATCTCTGGGCTTTCAGCAGCAGCTTGTAATAACTCTAATTGGCTTTTCAGCTCATGGTAATCAGCTTGTTGTTCTTCAAGTGGCAAGGCATTAAGCAAGGTTTCTGCTTCGGCGGCTTGTTGGTTATTTAACAAGGCCTGGATCAGCACCAAAATAATATCGTTGCGTTGCGGTGCTAGCTGGTGTGCTTCTTTAATGACACTTAAGGCTTCACTTTGTTGGTCGGCTTCCAGCAAGGCTTTTGCTTTAGCAAAAAGTTGCTCTTCTGGTGGCGGTAAATGGCGCACAATAGTTTGCATCACTTCTTCTGGAGACGGGATGTCGGCAAATCCGTCAACTGGGCGACCTTCTTTAAGAATGACGACTGCTGGCGCTTGAGTCACGCCAAGTTGCTGCGCTAAGGGTGCAAGCTCATCCATATTCACTCTAGCAAGAACAAAACTACCACCGGTTTGCTGGTGGATTTGCTGCAACAAGCCAAATAGCGGTTCACATTGCGGACTAGAAGGAGACCAAAAGTGGGCGACCACAGGTTGGTTTAGTGAACCTTCAATAAGTACCTGTTGGGCATTCTCAAAACTAATATCGATAACAGACGGTGTAGGCTGCATAGTGTTTTCCGTTAATTGTTTAGCCTTAATTTGGTGACTAAATGCATGTTTTTCAAGTAAGAGTTCTAGATTAGCAAATTAGCGATAAAAAAGCGGGCTTTAAAGGAGTAAACTACATCATCATTTGAAAGTTCAAACAGGGTGTTATGGAATCATTGTCGTTAGCAGATCTTACGATCTTATTGGTAGAGCCTTCAAACATGCAGCGTAATATCATTCGTACTCGCTTACACGAAGCAGGCATTGATAACTTCTTAATGGCAGAGAACTGCCAACAAGCGCTGGAACTCGCGATTAAAACGGCACCAGATTTGGTGGTAAGTTCGATGTACTTTAGCGATGGTACCGCTACGGATTTAGTGCAACAACTTCGCGCAAACGACTTAAGCCGAGATATTGCATTTATGCTTATTTCTAGTGAGGCTTGTCACCATACTCTAGACGCGATAAAGCAAGCTGGTGTTATTGCCATGCTGCCAAAGCCTTTTGAGTTTACTCACTTGTTAGCGGCTTTACAGGCTACGATTAGTTACATTGAGCCAGACAGCCAAGTAATTAATAATCTCGACATTTCCGATAAAACCATTTTGGTCGTTGACGACAGCCAAACTGCGCGTCGACACATCTCTAAGGTGCTTGAAAATATTGGATTGGTTAATTTGTTAGTGGCTGAACATGGCCAAGAAGCGCTAGCTATTTTGGAGCAGAATGAAGTTGATTTGGTCATTACTGACTACAACATGCCGGTTATGGATGGTGCAGCGTTAATCGAAGCCTTAAGGCAACACCCTAAATTTTGTGATATTCCAGCCTTGATGGTGACATCGGAAAATAACTGCGCCAAGTTAGATGGGGTTCGCCAAAGCGGTGTTTCTGCTTTAGTGGATAAACCCTTTGATATTGACGCAGTGAAACAGGTGCTTACTCGACTGTTTGAAAACGTGTAAATTTAGTCGAAGATTTGATCGCCCATCTGATCAATAAAGGTTTTGCACTTATGCATTGCTAGCTCGGCCGCATCGTCTGAGCTAGCACAAGTGTCTGAACGAATAAATGTATGTTCTTTTAACTCGCCATTTATTGTTTTACTAATTACCGCTGCCACTCGGTACTGGCCATTTGACGACTGAGGGCTAGGGGTAATAGTAAACTCATTGTATAACTCTTCTGGATAGCTTTTTGCCTGAACAGGCGCGGCTTGAAACATTTTCTTTAAAGCTGAAAAGATACTCATCTTAATGATTTTCCTAAATTTAAGCTAAAACATGCGAAACAGCCACGAGCTTAACGAGCTGTTTACGGTATGATGCATGATAACGAGCAAAACACCCTAACCGCAATGGAATTACTGTGAACTTAGAGCTTATTTCTTCTCAATTTAACCAAGTTAGCGCTTTAATTACCTTATCTCTCGCTATTCTTATTTTATTACTGTTGCTGATAAATAGCATAAAGGGCAGTCAAGCTAACAAGCAAAAGGCCGCGCTTGATATGCAGATTGACCAGATACAGCAAGAGCAAGCTGAGCTAAAACTAAACCTCGACAATACTCAACAAAGTTTGCAAGAGCAGCTGATCAGCAATGCTGGTTTACGGAATGAAGTTGAATACTTACGTGAAATAAAAGAGCAATTTGAAACTAGCCAGCAATTGTTACAACGTGAGCAACAGCGGTGCGCGTTGCTTCAACAAAAAGACCTTACCTTGCAAGAGCGCATTACTTACCTAGAAAAAAGTGAAGAACGGGTAAAGGCCCAGTTTGAATTATTGGCAAACCGAATTTTTTCTGAAAAAGGTTTGGAACTACAGCAACAAAGTAAACAAAGCATAGAAACTGTGTTGCAGCCTTTAAAGCAGCAGTTAGATGGGTTTAAACAGCAAGTTCAACAGAGTTATGAGAACGAAGCTAAACAGAGACACTCTCTAAAAGACCAAATAGTGACCTTGCAACAGCTCAACCAACAGATGAGTGATGACGCGTTGCGTTTAACTAAAGCGCTAAAAGGTGACAACAAGCAACAGGGGGATTGGGGCGAGTTAATCCTTGAGCAAATCCTTCAATCTTCAGGATTGAGAGAAGGGCATGAATATCAGACTCAAGTAGTGGGTGTGAATCAGCATGGACAAACAATTAAACCAGATGTAGTGGTTAAACTGCCAGGTGATAAGGCTGTAATTGTTGATTCTAAAGTGAATTTGGTGGCTTACGAGCGTTACTTCAACAGTGACGATACAGAAGTTAAGAAAACAGCCCTAAAAGAGCACGCAAAAAGTTTACGTAATCAAATCATTGGCTTAGGCAAGAAAGATTACCATACTCTTTATCAGCTACAGTCTTTAGATTATGTATTGTTATTTGTGCCGATTGAAGGTGCATACTTGAGTGCGCTGGAGCAAGACCCCTCTTTAGTTCAGTTTGGTGTAGAAGCGAATATTTTGCTGGTTAGCCCAAGTAGTTTAATGGTGGCATTGCGAACGATTCAAAATTTGTGGAGAAGCGAACATCAGCAGCAAAACGCTCAAGTTATTGCGCAACGCGCTGGGAAATTGTTTGATAAGTTTGTGGCATTTACTGAAGATTTGCAGAATCACGGTCAACAATTGCAGCGGTCAACTGATAGCTATAATAGTGCGATGAACAAACTGAGTACTGGCAAAGGGAATTTAGTTAGACAAGCCCAACAGTTAAAAGATCTGCAGGTTAATACCAGCAAATCTTTAGACAATAAGTTGCTGGCCGATAGCCAGCAACATGAGACAGTTTAGATACTGCTTAATATCAACGACGATTGCGCTTCCAACGACAATGAAAGTTGTTGTTGGTTGGGCTGCAATTCTTCATTACTTCCCATCAATCTATAACGCGCCGATTGCTGCATATTGCTTAAGTTTAAGGTGATATCGGTAGTATCTCCGCGATTGATTACCACAATAGAATGGTGTTTTGGTAACCAACGTATAAATACCCACACATCATCACTTTCAAGCAAACTGATGATATCGCCTTCTTGAAATTCTTTTCGGTGTTTGCGTAAGGCGATTAACTGCTGGTAATGAGCTAACAATGGTTGTTGCCACTGTGATTCATCCCATGGGAAACAACGACGACAATCTGGATCGTTAGCGCCGGTTACACCCACTTCATCGCCATAATAAATTGACGGTACACCTACATAGGTAAGTAATAGCGTGGCGGCCACTTTATTGAGATCTATGCCATCATTAACTAAGTGACTAAAGCGGGGAGTATCGTGACTGTCTAAGAGGTTATATTGGGCTAGTTGATTAGCAAAAGGAATTGAACCGCGAGACTCGGCTAGCCACTCTGCTAATCCTTTTGCATCAAGTTTAATTGGCGAATAACGCGGCACATCCATTTTGGCTAAAAAGGCAACAATGGGTTGGTTAAAACCGTAATAGTTCATTGCCGCATCTTCTTGGTCACCCTGTAACCATTGAGTTGCTTCGGCGAAGTGCTCGCCAATCATGTAAGCATCCGGGTTAGTGTCTTTAATAGACTTTCTAAACTCTGCTACGTAGTGAGCATTATTTTGTGCACTGTTATGTTCACCCAGCATATGAATCACATCAAAGCGCCATGCATCGATAGAGAAGGGGGGCTTTAACCAATGTTTAAGTACCGACTGCTCACTTGAGTAAATCGCTTTTTGTACTTCTAGGTTGGCAAAGTTAAGTTTAGGCAGGGTCTCTACGCCTTTCCAAGACCAATAGTTACCGCTGTCGTCAAAGTGGTACCAATCTTTAAACAAAGAGTCACTGTTGTGATAAGCGCCGCCCGTTCCTTGCTGGTAGTAGTCCATCCAATGGTGTTGATTAGAAGTGTGGTTGACTACCGCATCTAACATTAACTTCATACCACGTTGCTTCATGTTCGCAGATAAGCTAATAAGCGCATCGTCTCCGCCAAAATGAGGCTCTACTTTAAAGTAGTTACTGCAGTCGTACTTGTGATTACTTGGCGAGCAAAAAATGGGGTTTAGGTAGATGGCGGTAACCCCTAGCTCGTCTAAATAATCGAGCTTTTGTTCGATACCTATTAAATCACCACCATAAAACTCTGTTGCTCCGGTTCCTGAATGAGATTTGGCTACCGGTTCTCCCCATTTCTTTTGAACCACCGCACGGCCATCGCGATGGTAGCTATAACTGTCATTTGTTGGCGTTAGGTTTGGGTCTCCATTAGCGAAACGCTCAGGAAATATTTGATAAAATACTTGCTGTTTTACCCAAGCTGGCGGTTTAGCATTGTGGTTAATTTTAAAATGGAAATGTTTTTGAGGAAGCCTAGATGACTCGCCAGCGGCGTGCAAAAACACTTGCTGGTCTTGGCACAAGAACTTGAAGCAATACAAGGTTAACGGGCTATGAGGGCTAACGGGGATTTTGGTTTGCCACTTTAACCAGTTTCCTTCTTGTTTAGGCTTTGTTAGCTCAATCAACCATTCTTCATGATCAGGCTCTACACGCACAAAAATTTGAGAGTAGGGGTGATTAATAGCGGTGTATAGAGTAATTAAATAGCTGTCTTGCTGCTGAACAACCTGACTTTGTGGATGGAAGCGAAAATCAGTCATGAATTTACCTTTATGTTTTTCACCAGTATCGTTGGCTCAGTTGTGGCATTCAAGTATGAAAACTGAAAAAACCATTATTTGTTTTAATGTGTAATTATGTGCATTGGTGGAAGTTAAAAAAACAGCAAAAACTGTTTAAATGTTTAATAATAGGTTGTAACTAAAACATTTTCTTAAAGTGTGCAATTGAAGCAATCAACTCTTCTAAATAGCTGGTCATGGAAAAAACGCGCCTCGTTATGGGCACTATTGGTGACTTTGTTGTTCTCTGCTGTCGTTTCTCATCGTTATCACACCGTTAAGCATCAAATCGACGAAGAGGTGGAGCTGTCTTTTCGTGGCTTTAGTACAGCAAACAAGCATTTGGTGAGTTTGTTATCTCAACGTTTATCTTTACTCACTCGTACTTTAGGTTTGCTTAACTACGTAAACGATGAAAATGAGCTCACTTTAGTGTCTTTAGCAACTGAATGGCAGCGTATTGCTAAAGACGTCAATCTAGAAGGTAATTTCTATTATATTCATCGAGACGGTCGTGTTGATTTAGTTTTAGACCAAAACAAGCAAGGCCACGAACTTAAATGGAATAGCGAAGTTAACCCTCTCATTACTAATTATTTTAAAGAGCTGGTATGGCGTGGCGAGGGTGTAATTTCTTCAAAAGCATTGCTAGATAGGTCTTCTAATACTTACTTCTACCTTCTTTATATACCGGTGTTTGATAAATGGTCAAAACTAGTAGGTTGGATGGTAAACGAATACGACCAGCAAGCAATTAATCAAACGGTGCATTTTGTAGGACGACCACAGCTTGTAGAGAGAGCGATAATCTTAACCGAAGAAGGAGTCATCATTGAGGGAGACTATAGTAAACCTACTTACAATAAGTTAATCGAATTGGTTGGCCGTATCGATTATGAGTTGACACAAAGTTATTTCTTAAGAGACGATTTTGTAAACAAAAAAGACCCTTACTCGGTAAGTGGAGGGCTAATGTTTACCAAAGAAACAGGAATAGAAGAAGACGAGCCCAACTTAACATTCCTGTATATTTCTTATCGTGATTTGATAATAGACAGTAAATACTGGTTAGTGTTTTTCGCTGTTGTATATATTGCTGCGCTGTTTAGTTGTTTTATCGGCTCTTACCTTACCGAAGTCATTCGCCGTGAAAAAGCAGTGGTTAGAAAACTTAATGCTCTGAGACAGGCTGCTTTTGAGGGAGAGTTTTCTCAGCTTATTACCGATGTTGACGGTGTTATTGTGAAGGTGAATCGCTACCTAGCTGAAAAAATGGGCCTTACTACTGAATCCATGATGGGTAAAAAGATGACTGATTTTGGTCATTCCTCTCCCAGCTTTGAATCCATTTTACAATTGGCCAAAAATCAAGGTAGTTGGTTAGGTGAGATATCTATTCATGATTCAAACGGTGCAACTTCTATTCAGCAAATGACAGTTACTGCGGTATATGCCGACCAAGAAATAAAAAATTATGTTTGTTCTAGTATCGATATTAGTGCGCAAAAGTCATTAGAACGAAAATTACAGCGTCTAGCGAATACCGATCCGTTAACGGGTGTATCGAACCGCAGGCACTTTGAACACTCAGTATATTTAGAACAAAGTCGCAGCGATCGCAACGGTTCGCGCTTTACCATCTTGATGTTGGATGTCGATCATTTTAAACAACTAAACGATAAACATGGTCATGACGTGGGTGACTTGTGTTTGATTAGGTTGGTAGAAAAAGTGAACGAACTAAAACGCGAGACAGACTTGCTGGCTCGCTGGGGTGGAGAAGAATTCATTATGTTACTGCCTGAAACTGACGTTTCTCAGGCATTGAATTTGGCGGAACGTTTACGATTGTCTTTTGAAAATGATCTCAATGACCCAAGTTTTACCTGTAGTTTTGGCCTAAGTGAAAATCAAAAAGACAGTAGTTTTGCAAAACTGTATAAGCAAGCAGACAGTGCCCTTTATCAAGCTAAGTCACAGGGTAGAAATCAAGTTGTGTTGTATGTAGAGGAAGCTAAAAACAGCTAATTTCTTCGGCCCTTAAAGCGCGATATTCACCTGGCTTTAGCGAAGCGTCGAGGCCTATGTCGCCTATCTTTTCTCTGTGTAAACCCACAACTTTGTTACCCACTGCGGCCAGCATGCGTTTTACTTGGTGATAGCGTCCTTCACTAATCTGCAAAACTATTTGCGTGGCGTTTATGTGCTCAACCAGAGCCGGTTTAGTTGGTTTGTCTTCGCCGCGTAGCATTAAACCATCGCGTAATTGCTGCAGTTCTTCTTCGCCGATTGCATCCGCTAATTCCACTCTGTATTGCTTAAATTTATTCGCTCGAGGGCTAGTCACTCGGTGTGACCATTGACCGTCGCTGGTTAGCAGTAACAATCCGGTCGTATCAACATCGAGCCTTCCGGCAGAATGTAGTGGATTGCTTAACTCTGTAATTAACGATAATGCGCTAGGGTGGTTAGCTTCTGCTTCTGTACTTAAATACCCACTGGGTTTATTCAGCATAAAGTAACAGTGCTCTTGTAGACTAAGTAGTTGGTCGTCTAGAAATACACTGTCATCTTGCTTTATGGCTAGCTGTGCATTTATAGCAAGTTGTTGATTTACCTTAAGTCTATTGCTTTTTATTAGCTTTTTGGCATCGCTACGAGAAATCAGTTTTGCTTTCGAAAGGTATTTGTCTAATCGACAAGGGTATTTCATAATGGCCTAGTACAGAAGGTAAAAACAGATAGTAACGTTATCTGAATGCTTCAACAAACCCTATATAGTAGTGTGGAGAAAGATTTTTGCAGGTAATTTGTCGTTCAAATATTGAAATACTTGGCAACCTTGTGACTAAAGATGTCACGCTTCGCTATTTTGGTGATGGAACTGCGATCACTCAGTTTGAAGTATTGGTAAAAAAGAAAACCAAATCATCAGCGAAAGAGCAGATTGAAGTGTTTCAAATTACTGTTCGGGGCGAGCAAGCTGAGCGACTTAAAAGCTACGCAAAAGCTGGGGATGGTGTGGTAATTAATGGTCGGCTAAGAAACCAGAGAGATTCCGCAGGGGAGATTGTTAGCGCAATAGACGCTGAACAACTTAGTTTCGTCGGTGGACCAACTCAGCTTTATTGGAATAAAGCCACATTAATTGGTGAAATCGCTCATGCTTCTACTTTACGTAAAAGTGTCAACGACCAAAGCTATATTAAACTACAACTTGCTACAGACCTTAGTGACACCCAGCATCGAGTAAACTGTAATTTATGGGCTTACCCAGCAGAGTTGATTGCCAAAAAAGCAAAGTTGGGCGATAAGTTAGTGGTTGAAGGGAGCCTAAAAAAGGCTTTTGCCGATGACCAGAAAGTTTCACCTATATTGGTAGATGGGCACACCTGCTTGCACTTTCTCGACTAATACTTTGCTAGTTGAGTCTGATGGTATTGGCTTGTGTCAATAACAAGCCCTTGAGCTTGAGCTAGTTCATCTAGCTTTTGTTCACTTAGCGCCAGTTCACTCAGCATTAAGGTGTTGTCGTCTAATTCCCATATCTGCCTGCTGCCTAAATAGCTAAATTTAATAATACTGAACGCTATCGCATCACCGTGTTTTGAGGCTCTTGATAGCGAAGCCATCTTACGGTTAATTTTGTTTAATTCTTGTTTCAGCTCCCAGACATAAATGACTTCGGCAAACCATGGCTTTGTTTTACAAAAAAGTACTACAGGCACAATCGACAATACTGCCGCTACAACGCCCATTAAATTGAGGTAAAAGTTATCTGATCCTATAGAGAATAGGGCTATGAACAACGTTGACCATACTAAGGTGAATAGGGTCAACAAGGCTGAAATACCAATATAGCTGTAACGAGAACGTGTTTGATAAATGTCTTTATTTACGGGTTTAAGTTGCATATTGCTGCCTAGCTAAAACAAGTGGAGCAATAGTAACAAAGTGTATTAATGTGGGTAAATGAAAACAGCTTGATTGTATGTAAAGTAAGCTGTTGTTTACTATTTAAAAAAATGTACAGTTAAAACTAGACTATTGGTTTTCATGTAACTGTTTACGGTCTATCATTACAATTGATTTAACTAGGTACACATTAATAAACACAAGGATCGTTTATGAACCGCACACCTGTTGTAGCTCGTGTGGCTAAAGCGTTAGGATTGACGCTAGCCTCACTTTCATTATTAAGTGCGTGTGACACTGCACCACCACCTCCTCCAGAAGTTAAAGCAAATGTTAAAGTGCTCGAAGTTACCATGCAACAAGTTACGCCAAGTAACGATTTTGTTGGCCGAACTGAAGCGACTCAAGACATTACTTTAAAATCTAAAGTTCGCGGCAATCTTGCAAAAACTAATTTTCAAGAAGGTAGCATCGTAGAAAAAGGCGATTTACTGTTTGAAATTGACCCAGAACAGTACGATGCAGCTTTAAAATCTTCTAAAGCAATGGTAGCGCAAGCGAAAGCCGCTTACGATACTGCTGTACTGAACTTTAAACGTGGTGAAGGGCTAATCAAAGACAACTTTATTAGTCAGTCTGATTACGACAATCTGCTATCTCGCAAGTTACAAACTAATGCTGCATTGCAAAGTGCTAACGCAGAATTGGATAACGCGAAACTAGAATTAGGCTACACCAAAATTTACGCACCTTTTACAGGTCGTATTAGCCGAGCAGCTGTTTTCACCGGTGATCTCATCATACCTGATCAAACTGAACTTGCAGACCTAGTGCAAATGGAACCAGTTTGGGTGAACTTCCAGTTACCAGAAAAAGTGTTAATTGAAGCTCAACGAGCGCATAAATCAGTTACCACGCCATTTAAGTTAAGTGATTTCCCTGTAAAAATTCAGTTTCCAGACGGCTCTATGTTTGAAGAAACCGGCAACATGGATTTTGTAGATAACCGAGTAGACGCTACTACTGGTACCTTGGCAATACGCGCTGAGTTTCCGAATAAAGAACACATTATTGTTCCTGGTTTGTATGTGACGGTAATTATTGAATCTCCAGAAATGGAAGAAGTGTTGTTAATCCCACAACGTGCTGTTCAAGAAGATCAGCAGGGACGTTACGTTCTTACGGTTGATAAGAAAGACGTTGTGACTCGAAAAAATGTTGAGCTTGGTCAGCGTTACGGTATTGACTGGGAAGTGGAGAAAGGTTTAGAAAAAGGCGATTTAGTTATCTCTGAAGGTTTACAGAAAGCCCGAGTAGGCGCTGAAGTTGACCACGAAATGGATACTATTCAGCCATTTTCTGACACTAAATCTTAAGGAGTCGGTGATGATTAGTAAGTTTTTTATTCATCGACCCAAGTTTGCCTTTGTTATTGCGATTGTTTTAACACTGGCGGGCTTCTTGTCGATTCCGGTTTTACCGGTAGCTGAATTTCCAAATATTTCGCCACCTATGGTGTCTGTAACCACTAGCTACCCAGGTGCGAGTGCCGAAGTTGTTGCGGATACCGTTGCTAAGGTAATTGAAGCCGAAGTAAATGGTGTTGAAAACATGATTTACATGGAGTCAAAAGGCGCTAACGACGGTAGTTATTCTCTAAACGTGACCTTCGAGGTAGGCAGTAACGTAGACATGGCACAGGTAAACGTGCAAAACCGCGTTCAGCAAGCTATGCCGCGCTTACCATCTGAAGTACAACGAAATGGGGTTAAAGTTGAGAAACAAGACCCTAGTATCTTGATGATGCTTAACCTTGTTTCTCCTAATGAATCTTTAGATAACTTGTTCCTTAATAACTACATGGGGATCAATATTAAAGATAACCTGGCACGGGTTAACGGTGTATCTAAAGTAAGCATTATTGGTGGCATGGACTACTCAATGCGAGTGTGGTTAAACCCAGACCGTATGGCGAGCTTAGGTGTTACCGTTGATGATGCAATAGCGTCAATTCAAGAGCAGAATATTCAGGTTGCGGCTGGCCGTATTGGTGCTGCTCCGGTGCCTAGAGATCAGCAGTTTCAGTATACTTTGTCTACCAAAGGTCGTTTAAGTCACCCTGAAGAGTTTGAAGAAATTATTGTTCGCTCAAACCCTGATGGCAGTGCAGTTTATCTTAAAGATATTTCACGCATCGAGTTAGGCGCAGCAAGTTACGATGCTGAAGCTATGTTAGACAATAAAGCTTCTGCCTTATTGTTTATCTATCAAGCCAGTGGTGCAAACGCACTTGAAGTCGCTAAAGGTGTGCGAGAAGAACTCACCCGTTTGAGCGTTCAATTTCCAGAAGATATGGACTACAAAGTGTTGTACGACACCACTGAGTTCGTTGAAACCTCAATTGATGAAATGCTTGAAACGCTGCTGATTGCTATCGCTTTGGTTATTTTTGTTGTTTATATCTTTCTGCAAGATGTTAGGCAAACGCTAATCCCAGCGATTGCTATTCCAGTATCACTGGTTGGCACATTTGCTTTCTTGTTAGCTACTGGCATGAGCATTAACACGGTATCGTTGTTTGCACTGATTCTCGCCATTGGTATTGTGGTAGATGATGCGATTGTGGTGGTAGAAAACACCACGCGGTTAATGCAAGACGAAGGATTAAACGCAGTAGACGCGACCACTAAATCGATGCAAGAAGTGACCGGTCCGGTTGTTGCTACAACATTGGTACTCTTAGCTGTGTTTGCTCCTACAGCGGTTATGCCTGGTATTACTGGTCAAATGTATGCTCAGTTCTCAGTTACCATTTGTATTTCAGTACTTATTTCTTCGATTAATGCATTAACACTAAGCCCAGCTTTATGTGCATCGTTGTTGAAAACGCCAAAAGTACACGAAAAAGGCTTCCATGCTTTCTTTAACAAGCACTTTGATAAGGTTACTGGCAAATACACTGGTTTTGTTAGTGGAATGGTACGAAAACTGTCTATTGTAGGCATTGTTTATGTATTGCTGATTGGTGCTACTGGTTATTTAGCCACTTCGTTACCTTCAGGCTTTGTACCTACAGAGGATAAGAAAGCCTTCTTTATTGATGTGCAGCTGCCTAATGGTGCTTCTATCAACCGTACTAAAGACGTTGTATCTAAGATGGTTGATGAGCTAAATGACCTTGAAGGGGTAACCAATGTTATTTCTGCAAGCGGTTATTCCATCATCTCAGGAGCCGTTTCATCTAATGCTGGTTTAATGGTTGTTATCTTATCTCATTGGGATGAACGTAAAGACCCTGCATTAATTGAATCTAACATTGTACAAAAAGCTAACGGCGTTTTAGCCGGATATAACGAAGCACAAGCCGTAGGCTTCTCGTTACCCGCTTTGCCTGGTGTAGGTACCGTAGCCGGTGTCGAATTCTTTATTCAAGATACTTTAGGCAGAACTCCAGCAAGTCTTGCTAGTGTGATGCGAGCAACAGCAGTAGAGGCGGGCAGTGCACCAGAATTAGCTGCAGCATTTAGTACATACCGAGCTGATGTACCACAACTATTCGTAGATGTGGATCGCCAGAAAGCGAAAGTACAAGGTGTTCAATTAAGTAGTATCTTCATGACCTTGCAAACCATGCTAGGTTCTATGTACGTGAATGACTTTAACCGCTTTGGTAAAGTGTTTCGCGTGAACATGCAGGCTGAAACAGAGTATCGAAATTCAGAGCAAGATATCGCTCGCTTCTATATTCGAAATAAGTTTGATGAAATGGTACCGCTAAATACCTTGGTTAAGGTTGAGCCTAAACTTGGCCCTGAGTACATTAACCAGTTCAACTTGTATGGCGCAGTGAAAATGAACGCTTTCCCTGCTCCCGGTTTTAGTTCTGGCCAAGCAATTGATGCCGTTAAGCGAATAGCCGAAACGACGTTCCCCGCAGGCTACACTTACGAGTGGTCTGGTCAGACTTACCAGGAATTAAAAGCAGGAAACCTAGCGCCATTTATCTTTAGCTTAGCGCTTATCTTTACTTACTTGTTCTTGGTGGCACAGTATGAGAGTTGGACAGTTCCTATTTCGGTGATGTTAGCGGTTCCAATCGCGATTTTGGGTGCCTTTATTTATATTTGGATCATGGGTTCAGACATAAACTTGTACACTCAAATCGGACTGGTGTTGTTGATAGGACTAGCCTGTAAAAACGCTATTCTCATCGTAGAGTTCGCGAAACAGTTACGCGAAGGCGGAATGAGTATTCGTGATTCTGCAGTAAAGGCTGCTCGATTGCGCTTCCGTGCGGTATTGATGACTGCCTTTTCGTTTATCTTAGGCGTAATACCTTTGGTGATAGCCACTGGTGCTGGCGCGGCGAGTCGAATATCGCTGGGTTATGCCGTTATGGGTGGGATGATCGCAGCTACTATTGTTGGTACTTGTTTAGTGCCTGTTTTCTACGTGATGCTGCAAGGTTTACGAGAAAAAGTTAAAGGTATCGAAGATGCTGAAGACAGCTAATTAGCTGCAATAAAGTAAATTAAAAAAGCCTGATGAAATCAGGCTTTTTTTGTTCTAAGAGTTTTTATTGTCCGGGGTCGAAAAAGTAACAGCAACGTAATTTCGGGTCAAAGTTCTTTATCAGAACAGCAGGAACATCCTCCCATTTAACCGTTTTGTTTATCTTAATGTCTTCTTTAGTTAGGTCTGCTACGTTGGCGTTACTAAAGTTTTTTCCTTTTTCTAACAGTAATACTCTTGGTTTAAGTTTTTCTTTAGGATTACTCGACATCACCATTGCATAACCATCGTTAGATAGGCTTACAATTGAGCCAGGCGGGTATATGCCTAAGGTATTCATCAGTTGTTCTAAGTACAGTTTGTTGTACTTGGTTCCTGCGCTCTTGTACAAAAAAGCGAATGCTTCTTGTGGGGTCATTCTTTTTTGATTCGCTAAAGGGGCGCAAAGGTGTTCAAAGCTATCTACTATGCTCAGCAATTGTGTTGCTTTGTCTAGTTCGCTGGCTTTACGTTGGTTAGGGTAACCACTGCCATCTAAAAGCTCATGGTGATTAATCACAATGGGTAAAACTTCTGGAGGAAAAGACCCAGCTTTTTTAATTAACTCTGCACCAAATTTGGGGTGAGTTTGGTAAAAGTTTTGCTCAGCTTGGCTCCACTCGCTAGGTTTTCGGCGTATTTGCTGAGGTACTTTTAATTCACCAATGTCATGAATCATCCCAGCTATACATAAGTGCTGGCACTCTTTTTCTGAAAACCCCAAGTTTTTTGCCACTAAGATGGAAAGAACAGCAACGTTTACACTATGAAAAAATATATCTTCGTCGCTACTGGGCTCTAAACTCACATAAACACTGTGGGCATCCGCAGACTTAAACATAAGCTGAAGGGTGATATTTACTTGTTCAAAAATGCTGTAGTAAGCTTCTTCGGGTTTACTGGTGAACTTGGTCAGTGCTGAGCGAAACTTTTCTGCGTTTTGTAAATAGGCTTTGTTGGCGCGTTTCTGTCCGTTACGTAACTCATCTAGCCAAGCCTGATCAGGGTCGATTTCTGGCTCTTCTTGGTCAGCCCCTGCTAAGTCGTCTTCATTATTAGTATCAGGTACCGCTACTTTAGATTTACTAGGAATAACGGCAATGTTGTCTAAACCTAAGGAGCGAACAACAGTAAGTTGCTCTTGGTTTTTAATGATGAAGTTATTGCGCATAAAAGGGTGAGCAGTCCAACCTATAGGCAGGCTAATATAATGCCCAACTTGCAATGAATCGGTGGGTATTTCTATCTTAGACATAGTCCCAACTTATTAAGTCCTTTAGATAATTGTAGTAAATAGTCACAGATTTATAAATGGCTGATTGTTCATAACAAGTCGCCTCGCACACTTATTGGCGTTACAATCTGTGGCTCAGCGTTCATCTGTCTTCTTTTCATTGAAAGTGCTAATTAAATGAATAATAAACAAATCACCTTAGCGATAACTGGAGCGTCCGGAGCTCCTTATGCTTTATGTTTACTTGAACAGTTAGTAAAAAAGCAATTTACCATTCATTTGCTCATATCTAGCGCAGCGAAAGTGGTGCTAGCTACTGAGGCTAACCAGCAGTGGCCAAGCCAAAATGACAAAGCTCAACAGTTTTTAGAAAACAAGTTTGGTGCTCAGCCAGGCCAGATATTAGTGCCTGGCAAAAGTGATTGGTTTTCTCCGGTAGCTTCCGGTTCTGCTGCACCAAAAACCATGGTGATATGTCCTTGTAGTATGGGCACGCTGGCCTCGGTTGCTATGGGATTGTCTGATAACTTACTTGAGCGCGCAGCGGATGTAGTTATAAAAGAAAAGGGAAAATTGATTCTGGTTCCTCGAGAAATGCCATTTTCAGCCATTCATTTAGAAAATATGCTTAAGCTCGCTAAGTTAGGTGTAGATATTCTTCCGGCTTGTCCAGGTTTTTATCATAAACCTGAGTCGATACAAGATTTGCTAGAGCACGTTACGGCTAGAATCTTAGATCATATTGGTATTGAGAATGATTTAGTTGAGCGGTGGGGTTACTCAGGGGAGAATAAAACAGGTGCTTAGCACCTGTTTCCATTTTAATCTTCGCGGTTTTCGCAATCCACTTTAGTGCAGTTTCCGTAAAGATATAAACTATGGTTAGTTAGTTGAATATTGTTTGTTTTAGCAATATCTTTTTGTCTTTGTTCAATGGTGTCGTCATTGAATTCGATAACTTTTCCGCAATCTAAGCATACCAAGTGGTCATGGTGTTGCTGGCTATTTAGTTCAAATACTGATTTACCACCTTCAAAGTGATGGCGGGTAACAATGCCGGCGTCATCAAACTGATTAAGTACTCGGTAAACGGTAGCTAAACCAATCTCTTCACCTTGGTCTATCAGTAATTTGTACAAGTCTTCGGCGCTAATATGTTGATTAGACGGAATTTGTAGTAGCTCCAAAATTTTCATTCGGGGCAGGGTGACTTTAAGGCCTGCTTTTTTTAGAGCTTGATTATTATCAGACATAGGTGAAATATTTTCCGTTGCTGTTATTCATTCCATAACTGCGGTAAGTATACGGACTTACGAGACAAACAGAAAGCTTGATAAGAAAACTTGTAGCGCAGTTAATTATTTATTAACCTATCGTTAACATGTCTGACCAGTTGAGCTTATGGAACATCTACTTAAAAACGCCAACCTAGCAAAAAGTTTACTCAATCTGTGGCCTCCTTTCTGGGGGGCTGGGATTAAGATCTCTAAACTATCTAAAGATTTTCACACTTGCGAGGTGAGGCTCGCGTTTAGATGGTGGAATAAAAACGCTAATCGGTCTCAGTTTGGTGGTTCTATGTTTTCGATGACCGATCCTATTTACCCGTTAATGTTGATGGCGATTTTGGGTAACAAGTATCATATTTGGGATAGTGAAGCCTCGATCAAGTTTGTTTCTCCAGGTCGAGGAGTGGTTTATGGCTACTTTAAACTTGAAGAAGCGTTTATAGAAGATATTTTGCGTAAGGCCGAGAGTGGAGAGAAGTATCAACCAGAGGTAAGCACCGAGGTTGTTGATTCAAAAGGTAAAGTTATCGCAGTAATTACTCGTAAGCTCTATATCCGTTTAAAGCGACAGCATAGACCAAGCCTTGAACAAGTTGCTTAATGATTACTGAACAAGGCTTAGGTTTTTTTTGTAGCGCTCAATGACTTTAGTCACGTAGTTCTGAGTCTCTTTATAGGGAGGAATCGCAAAGCCGTAGCGTTTTACGGTGTTTTCTCCCGAGTTATAAGCCGCTAAAGCGAGCTGAAGTGATTCAAATTCATTCAGTAGCCAGCGCAGGTAGCGTGTTCCTGCTTCTATATTTTGTTCAGGCATAAATGGGTCTGTCACTGAAAAACGTTCGGCTGTAGCAGGCATTAACTGCATCAATCCCATTGCACCAGCGCGAGAAACTACGTCGGCTCTGTAATTGGACTCAGTTGCTATCACAGCATGAACGAGCGCAGGGTCAAGTTTATGGCGCCTTGCGCTTGCAACAATAAGTTGGTGATAAGGGCGTTGATTAGGTGCTTTTTGTTGGGTACTTTTTGCTTTGGGTAGGTCGAGCGATTTAGGCGTACGCATCAGCAAGCGCCATTTAGAGCCCTTTTTTTCCTGAGCAAAGTGCATCACACCGTTTTGGTCTTCATAAAACCAAACGTCTGCATTTACACAACTGGATATTCCCAGGAAAATTATAAATAGATACTTAAACACATTTTTCTCCCTCTGAGCCAAGTTAAGCATAAACTTGGCCAACTATACGAGGGTCAGATACAAAAACTGGGCTTTCGCCCAGTAGATTTTTAGTCGGCTAATTCAGCTAAGCACATTTCTTCATATACTTGCTTGCACCAACCTTTAACACGCTCTTGGGTTAACTCAGGCTGGCGATCTTCATCGATACCTAAACCAAC
This sequence comes from Agarivorans sp. 2_MG-2023, assembly GCF_030548085.1. Classification (NCBI taxonomy): domain Bacteria; kingdom Pseudomonadati; phylum Pseudomonadota; class Gammaproteobacteria; order Alteromonadales; family Alteromonadaceae; genus Agarivorans; species Agarivorans sp. 2_MG-2023. The sequence continues at coordinate 18,884 of NZ_JAUORQ010000017.1, read as the reverse complement.
AAAGTGAGCATCATCTGCTAGCGCTTTTGATTCTTCAAAGTCATAACCTTCGATGGGCCAATGACCAACAACCGTAGCGCCTTTGGTAGTAACGATATCGTTGATAGTACCCATAGCATCAAGAAAATACTCGGCGTAATCTTCTTGATCACCACAACCAAATATTGCGACTAACTTTTCTGAAAAGTCTATTTGCTCAAGATCTGGAAAGAAGTCATCCCAATCACATTGTGCTTCGCCGTAATACCAAGTGGGAATACCTAAAAGAATCAATGAAAACTCATCGATGTCTTCTTTAGTAGATTTTGCAATGTCTTTTATTTCTACTAGTTTTTTGCCTAGCTCTTTTTGGATCATTTGTGCAACTGCTTCGGTGTTACCGGTGTCGCTACCAAAAAATATTCCTACGCTCGCCATAAATATTACCTGTATTACAAACTATTGATTTGTTGAAAATTGATTAACTTGGTTGTTCAGCATCTTTTCTATCAGTTCACTTCGGCTTATGCCCGATTCATTGGCTAACTGATTTAAGGTTTCGAAAAGCTGTTGTTCAACTTTCAACTCGATTCTTTTAAGCCCATTCGCACGATCTCTTTTAAGTTGATTTCGTTTATTGGCTTTTAGCTGATCTTTACGCTCTAAAGGGTTAGTTCTCGGTCGACCAACTCTTTTTTCACTTGCGAATAGATCAATAGTAGTTCGATCTGTATTTTGTTTTGCCATTAATATTGAAACAACCGTCTAACCTAAACCAGTGCCTTCCCAAGACATTTGAATTAGGCCTTTTGCAATAAAGCCTGCACACCCTAAAAACAACACTAACCAAACCACGGCGCGGCCAAATGGGGGAACGTTGCCTTTTTTAAGTACGTCTTGAATAGCCATGCCGATAAAGAAAAATAGAATTACAAAACCTATATTTAGAGCAAGGCTTTCGATTAAATCTATATGCTTCGCGAACATCACTATCCTTGAGAGAAAAATTCGACGCGCACTATACCATAAAGCGCGTTAGGGTGTTAAATATGCTTGGCTAAAAACTGTTCGGTTAAACGATTAAAAATAGCTGGCTTTTCAGCATGTAACCAATGCCCGGTGTCGCTGATTATTTTTAATTCAGCTTTAGGAAATTGCTGAGCTACTTCTTGTTGATACTGGTTAACAATATAGTCTGAGTTTTGCCCTTTGATAAACAAGCAAGGTTTGTTAAACGCGCCAAAGGTTTGCCACCCAGTGATGTTGGTATAGTTTTCCGCAAGTAAGGGAACATCAAACAGCCAATGCCAGTGTTGTTCACTTTTGGTTAAGGATTTAAGAAGAAATTGCCTGACTCCAGGTTCTTTTATATGTTGGGCAAGTAATCCATCGGCTTGTGAGCGAGAAGTGACTTGGCTTACATCAAAACCATTTAAGCCTGCGAATACAGCCTGATGATTATGGTTATAGGCCACAGGAGCGATATCTGCTGCGACTAAAGTGCTAACCAAAGTAGGGTAAAGTTGCGCGGTTGTCATCGCCACTTTACCGCCCATAGAGTGACCTACTATGGCGCACTCTTCTATATTAAGAGTGTTACACAGGGTGTATATGGCTTTAGCTTGTGTTTGATAATCCATTTTCGGCGCACGAGGGGATAAGCCGTGATTAAGCGCATCTACGCTAATCACTCTATAACCAAGACGTTCCAAGTGTTTGGCCAACAAGCCCAAATTAGACAAACTACCAAACAAGCCGTGAATCAATAAAATAGGGTAGCCAATACCTTGATCTTTGTAGTGCAGATCCAAAACAACACCTCTTATGTAATTGGATTGTTAGTCTGCCTTTGCAGCTTTATTACTACAAGTCTTTAAAAGCAAATTGTTTGCGCATTATTTGTGCTTTTAGCGCTGGCAATTCGGATTGTTGATGAGTTATTAACTTTGCTATGTATAATCATTAGCTATGTTAAGTACAGAGCATGACTTGAAAGTAGCGATGAAAACCATAGAAATTGAAGAAGACTTGTATTTATATATTGCTGGCCAAACTAAACATATTGGCGAGAGCGCATCAGATATTCTTAGGCGCTTACTTGAGGTAGACGCCGCTATTCAAGCAAGCGCAGAACCAGAGCCTGTTGAGTTGAACAGTCAAGCGTTTGACGATGTTCCCCCTGAGCAACCCACTCAAGAAAGCTCTGTATCTGAAAACTTTGAAGACGTGGTTACAACTCCGCAAGACCCTGATGTCCTCAGTTACTTCAATTTTGAGCTTATCGGTAATGCGGGCAGTTCCACTAAACGCTTCCTTGCTTTACTCGCCAGTCTTTATAGCGTTAATAACGCAATGTTCGCTAAAGCTTGTGTGATCAAAGGCAGTAAGCGAGAGTACTTTTCTCAAGACAAAGATTCATTACTTGCGTCAGGAAAAACCAGTAAACCGCAAGCCATCCCAGATACCCCATATTGGGTGATTACAAACACTAATACCGCGCGTAAACGCCACATTCTGCATCATGTTGCTAGCGAAATGGGTCTACAAGAATCTCAAATTGAACGCTTATGTGAAGCGATCTAATCATTTTTTATTTTTAACTTAAGCATCGGAGAAGCTATAAATGGCTATTCACCCTCTAGCAGGAAAGCCAGCTCAGGCTGAGCATCTTGCAAATATCCCACGTCTTGTGGCCGACTATTACTTACTAAAACCCGACGTAGCGGTTCGAGAGCAACAAGTTGCATTTGGTACATCTGGCCACCGCGGCAGTTCTAGTAAAAAAGCCTTTAATGAAAATCATATCTTGGCGGTTAGTCAAGCATTAGCAGAATACCGTTTAGCGCAAGGTACTACCGGGCCTTTATATATAGGTAAAGACACCCACGCTTTATCGGAGCCTGCATTTTGCTCAGCGATTGAAGTGTTTGCAGCAAACGGTGTTGAAGTTCGTTATCAAGAGGGTTTAGGTTACACACCAACGCCAGTTATTTCTCATGCAATTTTGGCTTACAACCGCTTAGGTAAAGATCAGGCGGATGGCGTGGTGATTACACCATCTCATAACCCACCTGAAGATGGCGGTTTTAAGTACAACCCGCCAAACGGTGGCCCGGCAGATGGTAATGTAACTAAGGTTGTTCAAGACCGTGCAAACGAAATATTAGCGAATGGCCTAAAAGACGTTAAACGTTTGTCATATGACGAAGCCATTGCATTACCTTCTATTGTTGGTATTGATTACATCAAACCGTATGTTGATGATTTAGCCAACGTATTAGATATGGATGCGATTGCTAAATCTAAAGTGAAGATTGGTGTAGATCCCTTAGGCGGCAGTGGCATTGCTTACTGGTCGGTAATTGCAGAAACCTATGGTTTAGACATTGAAGTGGTGAATGAGCGCGTAGACCCAACGTTTTCTTTCATGACTCTAGATAAAGATGGAAAAATTCGTATGGATTGTTCATCTCCGTACGCTATGGCCAGCTTAATTGCATTAAAAGACAAGTTCGATGTAGCGGTAGCCAACGACCCTGATTATGACCGCCATGGTATTGTGACCAAAAGTAGTGGATTACTAAATCCTAATCACTACTTAGCAGTAGCGATTAACTACCTTTACTCTCATCGGAGTGAGTGGGGCGCTAATGCTGCAATTGGTAAAACCTTGGTGTCTAGTTCGATGATTGATCGCGTTGCAGCCAGTTTAGGGCGTGAACTAAAAGAAGTACCGGTTGGTTTTAAGTGGTTCGTAGACGGCTTGTTTGACGGTAGCATTGCTTTTGGTGGCGAAGAAAGTGCCGGTGCTTCTTTCTTACGAAAAGATGGTGGTGTGTGGAGTACCGACAAAGACGGTATTATTTTGGCATTGCTCGCGGCAGAGATTATCGCTGTTACTGGGAAAGATCCTGGCGAACACTACCAAGGTTTTGTCGAACAGTTTGGCGAGCCTTGTTATAAACGGATTGACGCGCCGGCTAGCATAGAGCAAAAAGCTGTATTGAGCGCCTTAGACCCTGCGATGGTTGAAGCTGAAACCTTAGCAGGGGAGCAGATCACCGCAAAACTTACTGCTGCTCCGGGTAACGGTGCTGCCATTGGTGGTTTAAAGGTTGTCACTGAAAACGGCTGGTTTGCTGCCAGACCGTCTGGAACTGAGGCTATCTATAAGATTTACATGGAAAGCTTTAAAGGCGAAGAGCATTTAGCGCTTATCGAGCAAGAAGCACAAACAATTGTTTCTGCCGCATTGGCTAAAGCTGGACTATAATCTATAAGCGCCGACTGAAGGGTATTGAATAAATACCCTTTTTTTGTGCATAAAATCCGCCTGAAAACGTATGCCAACTGCTTTAAATTGCAAGTTCTGTAATAGTTTTGTTACAAAGGCAGATTACAATGTATCAGCTCTTATTTTTGGACGAATTGGCACAAAAGCCCCGTTTTAATTGATTCCGATCAAGATTACTGCCGATTCGCGTATGAAAGCATTTTCAAATGCTGGGCTTTTGTTGGGTTTTCTTTACACTTCATTTCGGTTCTTTGAGTGAAAAAGCATTTTTTCCAAAAAATGCATAAAAATTTAGTCTTGAGAGAGGCTTTTTTACCTAAATGTGATGTAGAACGTATATAATATCGTTTCGCATCGGTAACATGAGCTCGGATTTTTGAGCACATACAGTCTTTTGTAGCATTTGCTGTTCGGTTAACCATCGAATGCTACGTTTGAAGATGTCACCACAAAGGTTAGATACAAAGGAAATTCACATGGCCGCTAAAAAGGCAAAAGCAAAAAACGCACTAGCGTTATCGAAAGTTGAATTTAAAGATTCAATTATTAAACACTTGCGCAGTACTCACGGTACTGATGAAGGACGTGCTAACAACCAAGCTTGGTGGAAAGCAACGTGTTCTGCAGTAAACGAATTAGTGTTTGATCGTTTAACTGAAACTTCTAAAGCGAATGCAGAAAACGATTCTCGTGCTGTACATTACTTTTCTTTAGAGTTCTTGATGGGTCGTTTAACTATAAACAACCTTCACAACGTTGGTGTGTTCGACGCTGCACGTGATGCACTTACCGATTTAGGTAAAGACATTAACGACATCTGTGACGAAGAACCTGATATGGCTCTTGGTAACGGTGGTCTAGGTCGTCTAGCTGCTTGTTTCATCGATTCTTTGGCTACGCTTAACTACCCAGCGGTAGGTTACGGTATCCACTACGAGCACGGTTTATTCCGTCAAGAAATTCAAGGCGGCCGTCAAATCGAACGTCCTGATAGCTGGCGCGAATACGGCAACCCTTGGGAAATCTGCCGTCCAGAATCAATTCAAGAAGTACCTTTATACGGTTACGTAGAAACGGTATTTGGCGAAGATGGCAAAATGCGTAAAGTTTGGCATGCTGGTCGTCAAATTAAAGGTGTGCCATGGGATATCCCTGTAGTTGGTTACGAAGCTAAAACTGTAAACGTACTACGTTTATGGGAATCTAAAGCTGCTGACTTCTTCGACTGGGATGTATTTAACGCCGGTGGTTACATTGATTCTCAATCTGAGAAATCACAAGCTGAAGCAGTATCTAAAGTACTTTACCCGAACGACGAAAGCGAACAGGGTAAAGAACTTCGCCTTATCCAACAGTACTTCTTCTGTGCTTGTTCACTAAAAGACATCATTCGTCGTTACAAACGTAACCACAGTGATTTCTCTCAGTTCTCTAAGCAAGCTGTAATTCAGTTGAACGATACTCACCCAACTGTAGCTATTCCTGAGTTGATGCGTATTCTTATCGACGAAGAAGGTCTAGTTTGGGACGACGCTTGGAAAATCTGTACAGAAACTTTCGCTTACACTAACCACACTCTATTGCCAGAAGCACTAGAAAAATGGGCTGTGTACTTGTTCGAAAAAGTACTTCCACGTCACCTAGAAATCATTTACGAAATTAACCGTCGCTTCTTAGAAGACGAAGTTGAAGCTAAATGGCCTGGCAACGACGAAATGAAACGTCACCTTTCTATTATTGAAGAAGGTGAAACTCGCATGGTTCGCATGGCGTTCCTATGTGTTGTTACTTGTTTCAAAACTAACGGTGTTGCAGCAATGCACTCAGAGTTGGTTAAAGAAGATTTGTTCCCAGAGTTTTACGAACTATGGCCTGAGCGCTTCGTAAACGTAACAAACGGTGTAACTCCTCGTCGTTGGTTGCTTGCATGTAACGAACAGCTAGCTAATATGTACAACGATACCGTTGGTACTGATTGGCCGCGTAAACTAGACGAGCTAAAAGGCGCAGCTAAGTTTGCTGATGATCCTAAGTTCCAGAAAAACTTCATGGCGATTAAACGCGAGAAGAAAGTAGAACTAGCAGACAAGATTGAAGAGCTATGTGGCATCAAAGTAAGCCCTGATGCAATGTTCAATGTTCTTATTAAGCGTCTACACGAGTACAAGCGTCAGCACCTTGCATTGCTACATATCCTTGCACTTTACCGTCGTCTACTTGAAAACCCAGATTATGATATGGGCCCACAAGTATTTATCTTCGGTTCTAAAGCTGCACCAGGTTACAAGCTAGCTAAAGACATTATCTACGCAATTAACAAAGTTGCAGATAAAGTGAACAACGACCCACGCATTAAAGACAAGCTGAAAGTTGTGTTCATGCCTAACTACCGTGTAACGCTAGCTGAGAAACTATTCCCAGCAGGTGACGTATCTCTGCAAATTTCTACCGCAGGTTACGAAGCATCTGGTACTGGTAACATGAAGTTTGCCCTAAACGGTGCCCTAACTCTTGGTACTCTTGATGGTGCAAACGTTGAAATCGCAGAAGAAGTAGGCGACGACAACATCTTCATCTTCGGTCTAAACTGTGACGAAGTTAAAGCGCTTAAAGCTGCTGGTTACAACCCATGGGATTACTACTACGGTAACCCTGAGCTGAAAGCTGTTCTAGATTGGTTAGAAACAGACTTCTTCACGCCTGGTGCTCCTGGTGAGCTAGCTTCAATCAAGCACAGCTTGCTAGAAGGTGGTGACCCGTACCTAGTATTGGCAGACTTCGAGTCTTTCACTACTGAGTACGCTGCAGTTGACGCAACTTACCGTGATCAGAATAAATGGGCTAAGATGGCTATCATCAACTCAGCGTCAGTAGGTAAGTTTAACTCTGACCGCTCAATTGAAGATTACGTAAGCCGTATCTGGAAACTTGAAAAAGTTATGCCTAACTAAGCTTTGTTTAAGCCTTAGTTAACAATAGAAAGGGAGACTATGTCTCCCTTTTTTTATGCCTTAAAAACTAGCATACTGTTGCTTACTTCGTTTACATCTAAGGATAAGATGTGCCTAAAGAAAGCTTACTCCAACTTGGTCTACTTAAATTCACTTTAAATGCGCCAGAAAGTTCTGAGACTTTTAGTTTCAATTTAGCCAGCCAAACCAAAGTTAGTTTACTAAGTACTGGTGTATTGTTGTTTGAACCAGCAGCCAAGATAAGCACCAGAGCAGTGGTGCTCTCTGCCGGTATTCACGGCAACGAAACCGCTCCCATCGAATGCATCGACGAGCTTGTAAGCAAAATACTAAACATGGAGGTCGAATTACAACAACCTTTGTTAGTCATCTTGGGTAATCCTCCCGCAATGGTTGAGGCAAAACGGGAGCTAGTGCTAAACCTAAACCGTTTATTTATTGGCAAGCATGCTAATTACGATGATTGCTATGAAGTACGGCGAGCAAAACATTTAGAAGAAATAGTGAAACAGTTTTTCACTCGTTACAGCCTTTTAGCTGCTTACCATTTAGATCTACATACTGCCATTAGAAGTTCACAACACGAGAAATTTGCCGTGCATCCCTTTACTCATGGGAGAGCACGGAAACAAAGTAGCTTAGCTTTACTGCAAGCCTGTGAAGTTGATTGTGTGTTGTTTTCAAATGAACCTGCGTCAACGTTTAGTTATCATTCAAGCTATATCCATAATGCAGTGGCGTTTACTGTTGAACTTGGAAAGGTGCATCCATTTGGCCAAAACGATCCCAATAAACTGAAGGCATTGAGTCAAACCTTAACTACCTTGTTGGGAGCTAGTGATTTATCTGAGCTACAGTTCAACCCTTCGGGTGCCACCTTATTTGAAGTGAGTGATGTGCTTAATAAAACCACCGATGATTTCAGTTTTAGTTTCAACCAGAGTCAGGCTAACTTTACTGAATACCCCAATGGTTACCGTTTAGCTAAAGATGGTTCGCGCATTATTGAAGTTGAAAGTGGTCCAAAAGCAATAGTGTTTCCTAACGATAAAGTAGCAATTGGCCAGCGAGCAGTGTTATTGGTTAAGCAAATGACACAAGCCGATATACAACAAGCAATAACAGATAAAAATCTCATATAAACCATCTACCACGCAGGTGAGGCTGGTTCGTACTTTTTTAATAAGGCCAGCTAGTAATTAATACTAGTAAGCCAAGAAAATGCTTTAGTGATTCGCTGTAACCAAGGCGATTTAAAGAACAACCCTTTGTTAGTAGCAAAGTCTTACAGAAGCGAGAAATCACGTGATATAATCCCCCCAATTTTTAATACATTAGAGTGGGACAACGGATTTATGATCCCTAAGTTAAGCCCTCAGCATTCTCTTGAGGCTCTGTATTTAGATTATTTAACCAAGCTTGAAGTTTCTGCATTTTCCGGCGAAATTCATACTTCTTATGCTAGCCGATTGGCGGTAGCGACTGATAATTCAGTGTATCAATATTTGCCACAAGCCGTGGTATTCCCGAAAAGCACAGCAGACATTAAACAGCTTTGTAGATTAGCCTCGGCCTCGGCGTTTGAATCAATAAAGCTCACTCCTAGGGGAGGCGGTACGGGTACCAATGGCCAGTCGTTAACCCAAGGTATTGTTGTAGACTTATCTAAGTTTATGAACAAGGTTATCGAACTTAATGTTGAAGAGCGTTGGGTTAGAGTTGAAACGGGTATTGTAAAAGATAAGCTTAACAGCGTGTTAAAAGAACATGGCTTGTTTTTTTCTCCAGAGCTTTCAACCAGTAACCGCGCGACACTTGGAGGGATGATCAATACTGATGCTTCAGGTCAGGGATCGATGGTTTACGGTAAAACCAGTGATCATGTTTTGTCCGTTAAAGCAGTGCTGGCGAGTGGGGAAGAGCTCGATACCGAAGCGGTGAGTGTAGATCACATAGATCAGCAGCGCGAGTCGCTTATTGATATCTACTCGGCGGTTAAACACGCTTGTGTAGATAAGCGCTCGTTAGTAGAAGAAAAATTCCCTAAACTTAATCGCTTTCTAACAGGCTATGATTTAAAAAACGCTTACAGTTCAGAGGATGACAGTCTCGATTTAACTCGCATTTTATGTGGCTCAGAAGGTTCATTAGCCTTTATTTCTGAAGCTAAGTTAGATCTCACCGCTATTCCAAAATTCAGAACTTTAGTCACGGTTAAATATGACTCGTTCAATTCGGCACTTCGTCATGCACCAAGCTTAGTTGCAGCTCAAGCATTGTCGGTAGAAACCATCGACTCTAAGGTGCTTAACCTAGCTCAGCAAGATGTTGTTTGGGATAGCGTAAGAGAATTAATTAGCGATGTAGAAGATGCCGATATGCAGGGCATTAACATTGTTGAGTTTGCAGAAAATGACGAATTATTGCAGCAGCAAAAAGTATCTGAGCTGCTAAGCACTTTATCTCAGGCAAATGTTGCTGATTTAGGGGTTATTGGCTATCAAAGTTGCGATGACCTCACTAGTATCAACGCTATTTACAATATGCGAAAAAAAGCCGTTGGTTTATTAGGCAATACTGCTGGCGCCGCTAAACCTGTCGCCTTTGCTGAAGATACTTGTGTACCTCCTGAAAATTTAGCTGACTACATTGTTGAGTTTAGAAAACTGCTTGATGATAAAGGCTTGCAGTACGGCATGTTTGGTCATGTTGACTCAGGGGTATTGCATGTTCGACCGGCCTTAGACTTGTGCGACCCAGAGCAAGAGCTTTTGATGCGTGAAGTGTCAGACCAAGTGGTCTCTTTAACAGCTAAGTACAAGGGCTTAATGTGGGGCGAGCACGGTAAAGGCTTCCGTTCGGAATACAGTCCAGCATTTTTTGGTGATGAGTTGTTTGCCGAATTAAGAAAAATTAAAGCAGCGTTTGATCCGCATAATCAAATCAATCCCGGCAAAATTTGTACGCCGCTGCATAGTGAAGAAAAACTGGTATCGGTAGACGGCACTAAACGTGGTAAATACGATAGAGAAATAGCTGTAGAAGTACGAGACAGCTATAAGAATGCCATGGAATGTAATGGCAACGGTTTGTGTTTTAACTACGACACTTCGAGCCCTATGTGTCCGTCGTTTAAAGCCACTGGTGATAGACGTTATTCACCAAAAGGTCGAGCGGGGTTAATGCGCGAATGGTTACGCCAACTTGCTGCGCTAAAAGTTGACCCTTTGGCCCAAGAACAAAAGTTAACGTCTAGTTTTATCTCACCGGATAGTATTTTGCTTAAGATACGTAATAGCATTGCAAAATCTAAAGGTGAGTACGATTACAGCCACGAAGTTTATGATGCCATGCAAACCTGTTTAGCATGTAAAGCGTGTACCACTGGGTGCCCAATTAAAGTTGACGTACCTACGTTTCGTTCACGCTTTCTAAATATTTATCATGGTAGATATTTACGACCGATAAAAGATTATTTTGTTGCTTATGTAGAAACCTATGCGCCGTTAATGGCGAAAGCACCCCGTTTGTTTAACGCTGCTATGGCACCTAAGTGGACCAGTAGTTTAGTGACAAAAACTATCGGTATGGTTGATATCCCTACGCTTAGTTTCCCTACGCTGGCACAGCGAGTTCCAGAAAGCCTAACCAGCAAGTACGACTTTAAAGCGTTGCAGGCGTTAAGTGATGAGCAAAAACAACGCACGGTGTTAATTGTGCAAGATCCGTTTACCACTTTTTATGAAGCAGAGTTAGTTGAAGATTTTATTCACTTAGCTAAAAAGTTGGGAATTAATCCTGTTCTTCTGCCTTTTAAACCCAATGGTAAGCCGCAGCATATTAAGGGCTTTTTAAGCAAGTTTAATAAGTCTGCTCAAACAAGCGCTGCTTTTTTAAATCAAGTGAGTGAACTTGGCATTAAAATGGTAGGGGTAGAGCCCGCACTCGTACTTTGTTATCGCGATGAGTATAAACATGCGCTTGGCGAAAAGCGGGGAGATTTTGAAGTACAGGTGGTTCAAGAATGGTTAGATGGCTTAGCTCCAGAGTTATTTGAAAAGCAGCAGGTGAGCGATACCAATACCTGGTACTTATTTGGCCACTGTACTGAAAAAGCTTTAAAGGCTGATGCTTTCAAACAATGGCAGCAGGTGTTCACGCGATTTGGCGCTAGTTTAGAAGACGTAGCGGTGGGGTGTTGTGGTATGGCGGGTACTTATGGCCATGATGCAAAGCAATTAGCCACTTCTAAAGCTATTTATGAGTTGAGCTGGAAACAGAAAATGGCGAGCCTACCTCGGGAGCGTTGCATGGTAACGGGCTACTCTTGCCGTAGCCAGGTTAAGCGCTTAGAAGGTGACAAACCAAAACACCCCCTCCAAATATTGTTGAGCTTGCTGCCTTGAGTATTTGGAAGTTGCCAATGAACCTCGAGAGCTTAAACCAAATGGGCGAGGGCAACATGCTCGCTTTTTTGGATATTAAGTTTACCGAGGTGGGCAACGATTACTTAGTCGCTACCATGCCTGTTACTGCAAAGGTAAAACAGCCTATGGGCTTGTTGCATGGTGGGGCTAACGTTGCATTGGCAGAAAGCATTGCTAGTTGCGCAGCTTATTGCGTTGCTGGTAAGGGCTCTATGGTGGTGGGCGTAGAAATAAATGCAAACCATCTTAAAGCAGTACGTAATGGAGAGGTGAGTGCCAAGGCTACACCTGTTAGATTAGGTTCTACCTTACAGGTATGGCAAATCAATATTACCCAGGGTGACCAGTTAGTTTGTAGCTCAAGATTGACCGCAATGGTTAAACCAATTAAAGCTTAATATATTATCTAACATCAAACTTTGTTCCACATTCCGCTCGGCTTGCTAGAACATTTCCTAACAAACTGAACTTTAAACAATTTCAGTGTCTAATTTACCTCAATAATTTTGTAGAACGGTCGTTATGCGACTAACTTTTATATGTATCGGTAAATCAACTTAGGGATCCCTATGACGCGCAACGCATACTTAGGTCTTGCTTTTGTTACTTGCAGTAGTTTGTTACTGCTGAGCTGCAAAAAAGACCCCGTAGAGTCTGTAGAAAGTTATCCACGCCCCGTTAAAGTAGAACAAATTGAAATTGGAGATGGCAAACGAATACGAACACTGCCTGGGGAAACCTTTGCTTCTGATACAGCGCTTTTATCATTTCAAGTCTCAGGACGATTAGATGAAATCCTCGTTAGACCGGGCGAAATGGTTAAAGCAGGTCAGCCATTGGCGAATATTGATCCGGCAATGTATAACCAAGAGCTAGAAGTAGCCAAAGCAAACTATGAATTAGCTAAAGTGTTGTTTGATAGAGCAAACCAATTGGTTGAACGAGGGGTGATTTCTCGAAGTGATTTTGATAAATCTAAAAGCCAATATGCCATTAGCAAAGCCGCTTTAGACAAAGCAAAAGTGAATCTTAGTTATACCAAGCTTGTTGCACCCTATGACGGAGTAATCGCTCGTAAGTATGCAGAGCAATTTGAGTATGTTTATGAGAAACAACAAGTATTAAGCCTGCAAACTGAATCGACTATAGATGTTAACTTTCAGTTACCTGAGCGGTTGATAAGTATTTTCCAAGAAGCCCGTCGAAACGGACAGCTCGCACCGGAGCTCGCAGTGCAGTTTCAAGGCCGACAAGATTGGTACGTTGCATCATTAAAAGAGTTAAGCACGGTGGCGGATCCTTCCACTGGTAGTTACACCATCGTTTTAACCTTACCGATACCTAATGAACTTAATATTTTCCCTGGTATGACAACACTAGTGCAGATTGAATCTAGTACTCAGTTGATTGGAAAAGATTTGGTCGCTCCTGCAGGAAGCTTGGTTGAAGACGCGGGTCAAAGTTTTGTTTTTACTTGGAATCCTGAGACTAAAATAGTGACTAAAACGCGAGTAACAATTGATAAGGGTAATATATCAACTGGGCTCAATGATGGTGATTGGTTAGTGGTAGCTGGTGCTCAAGAGCTAGTTGATGGCCAAGCTGCGATCCAATGGGTAAAAGAGAGGGGGCTCTAATATGTTCATTAAAACAATTACCACTAGCTTAATCACTCTTATATTAGCCGGGTGCAGTGTTGAGGAATCTATTGAGATGCCTGAACAGATCGTCGAAATTTATAGCTTACCTACGGAAGTGAACTCTGTACAGAGAGATTTTAATGGTATTGCTCGTGCACATGATCTCGTTGATTTGGCTTTCAGGGTAGATGGTGAAATAAAATCAATAAATATCAATAAGGGCCAGAAAGTTAACAAAGGAGATGTGCTAGCAGTATTAGACAAACGCGATTATCAAATTGTAGTCGATGACAGAAAGGCTCGCCTGGTGTTGACTGAACAGCAGTTTGAGCGCGCTAAAGCATTGTTAGACAAAAAACTTTTATCGCAAAGCGAGTATGACAAAATGCGAGCTGAATATTTGGTGGCGCTAGCTGATTATAAAAAAGCAACACTAATGTTTGAATACACAGAACTTAAAGCCCCTTTCGATGGGATTATTGGTGACGTGTTTTCAGACCCATTTGTAAATGTACAACCTGGATCTGCAGTATTAAGCCTTCATAAGGTCGATTTTGTAGAAGTTGATGTGCAATTGCCAGATATGATTTTGGCAGTGGCTAAGTTAGGCGAAAACAGAATTAAAAACTTGGATGTAAAAGTGACTTATGAGGCTTTCCCAGATAAGACTTTTACTGCTACACCCTATGAGCTAAACCTTGAAAAAGATACAAGCACTCGTAGTTATATAGCTACCTTTTTAGTGCCTTTTGATAACCAGTTTGGTGTATTAGAAGGGATGCCAGCTAAGGTATCAATAGACTTATCAGATTTGACCTACACCTACTCAAGAGATTTCTTGGTACCGGTGGCAGCGGTAGTAATGCCCGATGGTTCCCGAATAGGCCAGCAGCGGCCCGTGGTGTGGCGTTACAAAGATGACCAAACTGTTGAGTCACAAGAGGTAGAACTAGGGACTCTGTCCGGCGATATGATTGAGATTAATCAAGGTCTAAACGACGGTGATGTGATCGTTTCAGTTGGTGCCAACAAATTGGTAGATGGTCAAAAGGTTGTTTTAAAGAAGGGTAAACGATGAACATTGCAGGCTATTTCGTAAAAAACTCCATTATAAGCTGGATGTTCACCCTGATATTACTTATTGGTGGAATACTATCGTTTACTGGCTTAGGTCAATTAGAGGATCCTCCGTTTACTATTAAAGATGCCGTGGTTGTCACAATGTATCCAGGCGCTACTTCAACAGAAGTGGAAGAAGAAGTGACCTATCCCGTAGAAAAAGCAATTCAAGCCTTACCTTATGTAGACGAAATCGTATCGTTAAGTACACCGGGGCTATCGCAAATTACCGTTTCTATGAAGAAAACTTACGGCCCAGAAGAACTACCTCAAATTTGGGATGAACTGCGCCGAAAAGTGGGGGACATGCAATCGCAGTTACCTCCGGGAGTCGCGGCTCCTTTAGTTAATGACGATTTCGGTGATGTATACGGCATTATGTATATGGTGTCTGGAGAAAACTACGATTACAAAGACCTACAAGACTATGTTGACTACATTAAACGTGAAATCGAATTAGTACCTGGTGTGGGTAAGGTAACTTTAGCAGGTGAACAAACTGAACAAGTTTTTATAGAAATTTCGATTCAAAAACTCGCCACCTTTAATCTTGACCCTGGTTTGATTACCAGCTTACTCAATTCACAGAACATGGTAACTTCCGCGGGTAACATCAAAATTGCTGGTGACCAACTTACCATTCGTCCTACTGGCGCATTCAAGTCAGTGAATGAGTTAGGCGACTTAATTATTCCTGGAACCAGTGGTGACAAGCTCATTTATTTAAAAGACGTCGCTACCATTAGCCGAGGTTACCAAGAAATACCCACTAACTTAGTCAGCTATAACCAACATCAAGCCATTAATATAGGTGTGGCGTTTACCAGCGGTGTGAATGTGGTGGAAGTGGGTAAGGCAATCGAAATTAGGTTGAATGAAATTGATTATGCTCGACCAGCGGGAATGATCGTTGAATCTATGTACAATCAACCTCAAGAGGTTGATAAATCGGTAAGCTCTTTTGTCTGGAACTTAATTCTCGCGGTTGTCATTGTGATCGTGGTGTTGCTGTTATTTATGGGCCTAAAGAGTGGTATTTTAATTGGTTTAATTTTGTTCCTCACATGTTTAGGAACATTTATTTTAATGAAGCAAGCTGAGATAGAATTACAGCGTATTTCATTAGGTGCTTTAATCATTGCACTAGGCATGCTGGTCGACAACGCAATCGTGGTGGTTGAAGGTATCTTGATGGGCCGTAAAAAAGGCTTAAGTACCTTAGATTCTGCCCAGCAAATTGTTGGTCAAACCATGTGGCCATTATTGGCGGCTACAGTTATTGCGATAACTGCATTTGCACCGATTGGTTTATCACCTGATGCGACTGGCGAATTTGCGGGATCACTATTTTGGGTGTTGTTGTTCTCATTATTTTTATCGTGGGTTACTGCTATTACCATTACCCCATTTTTTGCCCAACTATTTTTTGGTAAAGAAGGTGAGGCGCAAGTTGATGGTGAGAACAATGATCCATATAAAGGTGCATTTTTTAATGCTTACAAGGTCCTGCTAGATTTTTGTTTACGTTTTAAATGGCCAACGCTAATAGTTGTTATCTCTTTATTCATTGTCTCGGTACTAGGTTTTGGTTACGTAAAACAAATGTTCTTTCCTCCTTCGTCTACACCGATATTTTTGGTAGATGTATGGATGCCTGAAGGGACTGACATACGAGAAACAAGTGAGTCGGTGGGGGTAATGGAGCAATTAGCTTTAGATACCAACGCAGTCGAGTTTGTGTCGTCATCGGTAGGTAAGGGCTTTCAACGTTTTATGTTGACCTATTCGCCAGAGAAAAACTACGGAGCTTATGCGCAAATAGCAGTGCGAACAACAGATCCTCAAACCGCGGCTGCAGCGATGTCTTCTCTTCGTAAAGAATTTGAGCAACAGTTTCCGCAGGCTCAATTCAAGTTTAAAAATCTTGAAATTGGCCCGTCTACCGACGCAAAAATCGAGGCTAGAGTGTTAGGTGCTGACCCTGATGTACTTCGCTCAATTGCAGCTGAGATAAAGCAAATCTTTAACGATACACCGGGCACCGTAAACGTTCGTCACGATTGGCGTGATAGGGTTAAGTACATTGAACCAAACTTCAATGAAACTCAGGCTAGGCGCTTAGGCATCAATAAATCTGATATCGACCAAACCCTAGAGTTTGCTTTTGCGGGTTTAAGTTTTGGTTTGTATCGTGAAGGTACCACTTTACTGCCGATAGTTGGGCGTTTACCTAATGATGAACGAATTGATATTGATTCGTTAGAAAGCTTACGAATTTGGAGCCCAAGTTTAAAAACTTATATACCTATTCAGCAAGTAGTAAATGGTTTTGACGTTAAATTTGAAGATCCTATTGTACAACGTCGCGACAAAAAACGGACATTAACCATTTTTGCTGATGCTGATTTTGAATACGACATATTGCCAGCAGAGTTATTTGCTAAGGTTCGGCCGCAAGTTGAAGCCTTGGAATTACCGCCTGGTTATGAGCTGCAATGGGGTGGGGAATATGAGTCTTCTGGGGATGCTCAAGAAGCCTTGTTTGCTTCGTTGCCAATGGGTTACTTGATCATGTTTATGATCACGGTGTTCCTATTTAATTCTGTCAAAAAGCCATTAGTTATATGGTGTTGTGTGCCTCTAGCACTTATAGGGATTACCGCAGGGTTATTGTTTTTAGGCAAGCCGTTTGGGTTTATGGCCTTGTTGGGAATGCTGAGCTTATCAGGGATGTTGCTCAAAAATGGTATTGTGTTACTCGATCAAATTAACGCTGATATAAATGCTGGTAAAGAAGCTTACCAAGCGGTATTTGAATCTACCGTTAGCCGGGTCAGACCCGTCTGCATGGCTGCAGTGACTACCATTCTGGGTGTAGCACCGCTGATCTCAGATGTATTCTTTGAATCAATGGCTGCGGTAGTGATGTTTGGTTTGGGTGTGGCCACCGTGCTTACATTACTTATTGTTCCGGTATTGTATGTCATCTTTTTTAAGGTGGAATACCGAGACTATAAACAGTTCTAACTCCTCTTTAAACTATGGCCGAGCATTGCTCGGCCTTTAACCACACAAGCCCATTACATAACGTACAAACGGCTTAGCTTCTTGTAGATCAAAATAACCATCTTTTTTGCGGGTTGTGCGCAAATACTGATAAGTCGCTACAATGACCTTCATCACTTTCTCATTTTCTACACTTAAATCATTTTGCTCGGCAGCAGATAAAGTGAGTTCAACGGCTTTCTCTAACGCTTCCATATCAACTACTTCAGCTTTACGGTATTGGTAACCTTCGCCAGTAGCTAGCCATTCCAATGAACAGTTGGCTTTTTGCGCTATTTGGTTAGCTTTAGAAAGGCTTGGCTCTGAACCTTTTAAATATTTGCGTATTAAGCTTTCATTTAACTCTACTTTTCGAGCAAAGCCACTAACACTCTGTTCACCCATGAGCTCTTTCAAACGTTCAGAAAACTGTGCCATTAATCCTTCCCATAAATGTCGTTGCCTTACTATAGTGCGAGTTGATTAGTACTATAGTATTGATTCTAGGATTATAAGCAGCAAAATACTAGCGACTTTTAAGATAAAGGAACCCGATGGATGGAAAACTTAACAGGCAAATGCGCAATTGTAACTGGCGGCGGAAGTGGAATTGGCTTAGCGATAGCAAAGGCATTGGTAGAGCAGGGCGTAGGTGTGGTGATTAGCTCAAGAGATTTTGCCAAGCTAAAACAATCAGCGGAATACCTAAGTAAACAAACGGGTACGAAGGTACTTCCTTTTGCTGCAGATATACGCAGTAAACAACAAGTACAAGATCTTAAAAACTTCGCCTTAAGCAGCTTTGGTAAAATAGACATACTTATTAACAATAGTGGCTTGGGTGTTGGCGATACCATTGAAAACTGCAGCGAAGATGATTGGGATTTAGTGGTAGATACGTGCACAAAAGGCACCTTCTTAACTAGCCAGGCAGTATTACCCACTATGCGAGAGCAAAAAAGCGGTCATATACTAAACATTGCATCGCAAGCAGCCAAAAATGGTTACGCGAATGCCGGTCCATATTGCGCGGCAAAGTTTGCGGTACTGGGTTTAGCTGCAGCTCTACAAGAAGAAGTAAGAGAGTATGGTATCAAGGTACATAGTTTGTGTCCTGGCTTGGTTCAAGTACCAGCGCCGACGTGCGAAAGTCAAATAAAACCAGGTTGGTTGCAAGTAGAAGATCTTGCTGAATCAGCGTTGTTTGTACTTAGACAACCTAAACGTGTGCAGCTAGAAAATATCGGTTTGTATGGATTTTAGAGATTAACAAGAAAGCAGCTGCGAAAGGTGGCTGTTTTAAAGAATAAGCTGAAAGAAGGTATAGAAAAACCAAGAATTGGTTGCGGGAGCTGGATTTGAACCAACGACCTTCGGGTTATGAGCCCGACGAGCTACCAGACTGCTC
>NZ_JAUORQ010000016.1:0-86446 GCF_030548085.1 Agarivorans sp. 2_MG-2023 | reverse complement strand
CCTAATACTTTATCTGCTTAACAAAACGGCGACTGTACTTCGCCACGAATTGCTTCGCGCTGACAGGTATGACGGTCGACTCCACTGGTTCCTATTTGCATGCTTCCTTGCGCCCCACTTAAAGGGCCAACCGCCGCCTGACTAGCAGCGCTAAACATTAAAAAAGATCCAAACACTACACTTAACACTGTTGAAATAACGGCTTTCATAATAATTCTCCTGGTAATGATCCAAGACTGCGCAGCCATGTTCAAGAAGACCCTGTGGTCTACTGGCTTATTTCACAAAAATGAGAAAAAAATGAGGAGAAAGTGACGCAAAGAGGAAAAATACTAGATTTATCTGAAACTTAACTTAGCTAAAAAAGTGTGATTTAGTTAACAATAAATTAGCAATAGGGGGGATTTTAAAGCGCTCATCGGAAATAAGCGCTTTATTAGAATAGTGGATGAAAACCAACTACTCGACTATTTAGCATTGTTACGGGTTTGCTTATCACTAGACTTACTTGGACAAAAACTCGCACCTGAAGCACCTCTAAAACTTGAAACAGCCATAATATTTACCTCTACTACTTGGATTATGAAAGCGTGATTACCTACTTAACCACACAAAGTATAAGGAGCAATAACAAGGCCAGCTTTTCTTAAAAACCAATTTAGAGTAAAAATTCCACAAGCAAGTAGCTGAAAAGCATACCAATAGAATAATTGACTAGCTTTGCTGGGAATTTCACAAATAATCTAAAACAAGCGCGAGGAGAGGTGGTTTAGCGTATTGCAAATGCTCACAAAAAAGGCGCATCAATGCGCCATTTTGCAACAAAGCCTACATTACTTAGATTGGCTGTAGCGTTGATGTAGCGCCTGATACAAATCATCTTGGAAGCTCAAGCTAGTAGCATCCAAATCCAGCATCAACTCCACTAGGTGTTCGTTATCTTCTCGACCGCCCCACACTTTTCGATAAGTGCCTTGCTTATAGCCGTTGTCTTGGCGGAAAAAGTTAAGCACATTTTTGCTCACATATTGCTGGTACAGATCCACCCAAGTCATTTGGCAATCCGCCAACAAGGCTGAGAACAGACCAATACTAGTACGTTTGGCTGCCGCTAAACCAATGAGTAACTCTAGTTTTTCTAACAAGTTAAGTTCAGAGAACTGCCAAGTATTACCATCAAACTCTAGCGATGTTTCGTCGATATGGGCAAAAACATGGGCCTGAGCGGGTGCATGCTCCCCATTTGCTTGTAGTAAAAGCTCTGACAATACAAAGTGCCAAATATCTACTAGCTCCATTTGTAACTGCTCTAAGTCGCAGTCTTGTTTTTTCCACCATTTCCAGCCGTGATGCTCAATGGCTTCCGCGCCTTCAATAACAACCGCACGTAAAAACGGTGAACGCGTAGCCAGCCAATCTGGATTCACTTTAGCGTTCATGTTGTCTTGCAGTTGCAGCATTATTTGCGCTTGGTTTGCTTGTAACATTACGAGTCCTTAATCGATTAATTCGGCTTAGTTAAATATACTTTGTAGCCAGGTTTTAGCCTTGGTCGCAGTGTGTTGTACACAGCCTTCGGCCAGTTCTGCTTGGCTACTTGGTGCTGGCAATAATTGGGTTTCACCACAGCCAGCCGAGGTAGGATGGCCATTACTTTTAGCAAAGTGAACCCAAGATAGTTGATCCGGTTGCATCGCTCTTAGCGATTGCGGGTAAGAGGTTTTTAAGTAGGCAGCATACACTGGCAGCGCAGCTGATGAACCGGTGACAGCAGCAGGTTTATTATCATCTCGGCCCACCCATACGGTGACAATTTCTCGCTGATCGATGCCCACATACCAACTGTCTCTTAAATCGTTAGTCGTGCCCGTTTTACCGGCTAAATCAACTTTAGGAATACGCCATTTCAGTGAGCGAGCAGTACCACTGCGCGTGACTTGGCTCATCCCGTATAAAGTGAGGAAATTACTCATTTCCGACCATCGGCGTTCAACATTGCTATCGGCGCGATACAATACATTGCCGTGGCCATCATTTACTTGATGCACCGCGTACAATGGGCGATATTCACCGTCGCCTCCTAGTGTTTGGTATAACTGCGCCATTTGAAAAGGCGACAAACTCAAACTGCCCAACAATAACGAAGGGTAAGCGCGAGTATTTTCCTGCAAGCCCGCTAATTTAAGCGTATCAACGACTGAATCAACCCCAACGTCGAGACCTAAACGAACCGTAGGCACGTTTAGCGACTCGGCTAGAGCACGCACTAACATTACTGGCTCACTAAAGGTTTTATCATAGTTGTTGGGCTGCCAATTGGTACCGTCATCCAAAGGAACAGAGAGCGGGCTATTATCCAGTAACTCGCCTAACTGATGGCCTTGCTCTAGGGCAGTAAGATACACAAACGGTTTAACCAGCGAACCAATTTGACGACGCGCGTCTAGCGCGCGGTTAAATCCATGATTATTTTTTTCGCGGCCGCCAATTAAGGCACGAATAGCTCCACTATGGCGCTCACTAATCACCATCGCCGTTTGTAGCTGCTTTTTATTGCCTTTGTCGAGTTGCTCTAATACCGACTGCGCGGCAGTTTGAGCGTGGCGCTGTGACAAAGGATCCAACGTGGTGAATACTTTCACCCCGTTGTGGCTGCTCCAGTCGTTAGCATATTGCTTTAATTCGCGGCGCACTAAAGAGACAAAGCCCGGCGTTTTTTGGTAACCCATGCTGCCGCGTTTGCTCAAGCCTAAAGGCTGTTTAACCGCCAGCTTGTAGCGCTCTGCCGATATCTCGCCTTCTTCAGCCAAGATACGTAATACAATGTCACGACGATTTAATGCCCGTTCTTCACGGCGCCACGGGTCGTAATAAGACGGCCCCTTGATAATTGCCACCAACAACGCCACTTGCTCAACCGATAAATCAGTGACGGGGCGTCCGAAATAAAAGTAACTGGCCAAGCCGATACCGTGTACCGCGTTGCTGCCATTTTGGCCCAGATACACTTCGTTAAAGTAACTCTCTAATATCTCATCTTTGCTGTAACGAAAATCAATCAGCAGAGCCATGTATGCCTCTTGCAGTTTTCGCCACAGAGTACGGTCACGGGTTAAAAAGAAGTTTTTTGCTAATTGCTGGGTAATGGTACTTCCCCCCTGCACCGTTCGCCCAGCCCGTAAATTAACCACTAAGGCTCGAGCAATTGCCATAGGAGAAACGCCGTCGTGCTGATAAAACTGACGATCTTCTGTGAGAATAAGTGCGAGCTTTAGCGATTCTGGAATCTCATTAAGCGGCACAAATAGTCGGTCTTCTTGCTCGGTTACATTTAAGCGTTCTAGCAATACAGGATCGAGTCGGGTTTGGGCGATCTCTTCTCCGCTATCGCGATGCTGAATTTTAGCTAAACGTGATGGGCTAAAGGTGAGCAACATCGGCAATTCTGGTTCGGCGCCATCGGCAAATTCAAACTGCCTGCGCACCACTTCAATTTTGGTTTCAGATACCGCATATTCACCACCACGTTTGGCCCGTTTTACTTTGCGGTAATTAAGTAAGGCTAATTCATCTTGTAGCTCTTTTCGGCTTAAGCGAAGCCCTGGATAGAGTTGAAGCTCCCGGCCATAAACCGCAGCAGGTAGCTGCCACTTGTCTCCGGCAAAACGCTGTTGAATTTGTCTATCTAATACAATTCCCCATGCCACTAAGCCCACAATACCAACTACGGCCAGTTTCCAGCCAATTCGCCATAAACGTTTACCGAGAGAGACTTTTTGGGTGGTTTTTTTAGCACTGCGTGGCTTGGTGGTTTTCTTTGCTGGAGATCGCTTGGCTTTACTGGCGGGCTTTTTAGCAGTCGTTTTTTTAGGGCTTGGCTTTTTAGCCGAAGAATTGGGCTGTTTTGGACTCATACTGCCTTACTGCTTAATTAAACGTTAGTTATTAGCCAGCCAAAATGTAGCGAGAAAGGGCCAGCGAAGAGAGCCATAAGGATACTCTCCCTTGCTACGTTTTATAAGCATAAATTAGTATTAGCCCTACTCGCCCCTCTAACAGTAAATAAAATGGGTAAATGCTATACGGTTTACTCGATAAACCCCGTTACAGACCAACTTAATTTGCCTGTAAGCTAGGCGGTAGGGTTTGCCAAAGGCCTTCATTCATGGTTTTTTGGTAAGCGTAGTCGTACACGGCGTTCATATATTCTTTAGTAAAAGCCTCATCTTTAATTAACTCAAAATCGTCATCAATATATGCCAATTTAAAGCGCATATTATGACGCTGAGAAAAGTGATAAATATGCTCTACATCTCCAATGCCTTGATTACGAATCATGGTTGATAACGAACGCAAGCTAATGTCGGTAAGATTGTTTTCTACCACCTGATAAAAAGGCTTTAACGCACCATTTCGAATCACATAAACATGTTGTGGTAGTCCATTAACATAGCCGCTATGGTAGGCCCATTGTGGTGCCAAAAATACTTGGCGAGAAACACCACCATCTACATGTAGTTCTTCAAAACGCTGATGGCCATCATCAATCACAATGCTTTTAGCGGGGAATGCACCGGGCACCGAACTGCTAGCAATAATAATGTTTTGAATCAGCTCCACGGCTTGATCGCTACCCTCTTGGGCAATTTTTCCTACATCCCACATCGATAACTTTTCATTATCAAGGTTCGTAGTACCAATAATCAGCAGCCGGCCCTCGCTGCGTTGTTTGGCTAATTGGCTAACAATATCAGCATCAATATAACTACGAACCTGCCGTTCAAACCCGTTAGTATCTAAAACCGCTTCTCCGCCCAACAAGCTCCAGTAGCTGTTCACTTCAAACAGGCTGCTTAAGCTCGTTTGGGTATAGTATTTTTTTAGTATATGGTCGTAGTCGCTGCCGAGGTAAGCGAATATAGATACAATCGCGCCAGTAGACACACCGGTCACTAAATCAAACTCAGGGCGGTTTCCTTTCGCTGTCCACGCATTCAATACACCAGCAGAAAATGCACCATTAATCCCACCCCCCGATAACGCTAGGTGATACACCTGATCTTGGTCTTGTGCTCTGCTTTTTTTTCGACTGCGTAAAATATGTTGGTACTCGGTCTCTAAATCATGGCCTGTGATTTCTTTACTTTCGCCATCCCAATAACGAATTCCTGAGGTTGCTAGAGGTGACATTAATTCTGAATGCTGAGAGGCATTTCTTGGCGGCGCGCTGCAAGCAACCAATAACAGCAAGCTAAACAACCACAGTGGTTTGAGGGTCACAAATTTACACAGCTGGCTAGCCATGAGGGCGTACTCCAATTCAATTGATATAAGAATAAATGGCAAAAAGAGGGGGAAACAGACATTGTAAAGACGACGTTGATTAAAACACTAGGCTGGCATCCGTGCTCAGCCAATAGTAGAAAACCGTTTAGAAGTGGTAATCAACTGACAGCATCACTTGCTGGGTATCATTTAAACTAAAGTTCGCTTCTTCGTAGTCTTGCTCTAAATAGCGATAGCTTAGTTCTGCACTCCAATTGCTGTTGATGTTGTAAATAGCACCTACTTGGCCGCCCCAAACAAACTCAGTAGAGCTTTGATCGTTAATTTCGCTATCAGCTGCACCCATTGAAGCACCAGCAAATAAACTAAACTGCTCGTTTAATGGGTACAAATAGTCGTAAGAAGCGAGGAAAGTATTTTGGCTAAGTTCATCCATATAGGCGTAGGTGCCCATTACTCGATGATTGTCATTAATAATAGCACCACCACGTAACTGATAGGTTGCGCCGTCGTCTTCGCCGTTATACATGCCCTTTACATTATCAGCCTGATAACCCACACCTGCGCCAGCGAACCAATCTAGATCAGCTGCGATAACGCCAGTAGACAGAGAAGAAACAATCAGTGCGCCTAATAAAGTCTTTTTATTCATAATGCTAGCTCTCACAATTTAAATTAAATCATGACAAGTCACTCGTTCGAAGGGAGTCACTCATCAGCATGTCACTCAATAACTAATTTGAGATAATGCGCCCAGTAACAAGGCCTAACTCGTTACTGCCCGAGCATGATATCCAGATAAATTGTTCGGATATACCATCCACAGCATCACATACTGTCACACTTATCATGACAGTATAAATGTTTGATATGAATTCAGGATAATCAAGATTGCACTATAAAATCCCGTTTAGAGGCGGGTTATGTTTTAGAGTAGTTAAGTTGTCGCTTAGTTTTATGGGTTGCTTGGGCACTCACCGGATCATCGGGCCAAGGGTGCTTGGGATAACGCCCTTTCATTTCTTTTTTTACCTCAACATAAGCGGATTGCCAAAAGCTGGCTAAATCTTGCGTCAGCTGCAGCGGTTTTCCACCCGGTGATAACAGCTCTAGAGTAATCGCAATTTTGTTTCCCAATTGCGGGGATTGCGGCTGACCAAACATCTCTTGCAGTTTAATTGCCACTACCGGAGCTTGACCTAACTGATAACGAATAGCCGCTCGATTACCCGATGGTGCCAAATAATGACTCGGTACCAACTGTTCAATCTGTTGTTGTTGCTGCCAATCTAAGCGAGATTTTAAAGCCCCTAACCAATCTATGCTTTTTAACTGCTGCCAACTGCGGCACGATTGTAAATGCATATTTAGCCATTGCTCAGCACTATCCACTAAGGCTTGGTCACTAAAGTCTAGGAGTATTAGATCGCCAAACCACTGCTCTGCGCAACGCACCTTTTCTAACCACGCTTGGGCCTTGTCGCCAAGGGGTAACCAACTAAAGCCTTTACGATTAATTTGCTCAAGCCAAGCTTGTATCACTAGCTCTGGTTCTAGCTGATTGGCGGGTTGAGAAGACAGCACTGAGCTGCCCAACCTTTGCTGTTGCTCGGCCACTACCCGCTTAGCAGACTCAGACCACAAACAATGCAGTTGTTGACTAAAACGCTCAGGCTGAAATTGGCGTAAACGCTCAATGTCTAGCTCGCAAGCTAAAGCCACACGACCTTGATTTAGCCCTTCTGGCCAATATAAATCGACCACCACCATGGCTGAATACTTCGCTAACGCTTGCTGATCTTGCTGCAACTCCAAACCAAATCCAGCACTGGCAGTGTAGCTGTTAGTCTGGCGTTTTAAGGCAATCCTATCGGGGAATGCTTGTGCGAGTAATAGTCCATCCCAGTAAGGCTCAACAGCTGCTTGTGAATTAAGCTTAAGTCGCTGACTTAAGCTTGTTAGCTGTTGTTTGTATTGCTGTTTAGCCGCACCTTGTAGCTGCAAAATGGCTTGATTTGGCTCCACACCATTTAGCGGGGCATTAATATCTAATAATGCAGCTAATTCACAGGCTCGCCATAACAAGCCTTTCTGAGAAAAATTGTTCTGCCATTGCTGAGCTTGATCTAACATCGCCACGCTGCGGGGCCCTAAACCACTACTCGCTAAACCTTCTGCTCTAGCGGTTAAGCGGCCATCTTCTAGCAGCGCGAGTTGACTTAACAGCTGCTCGGCTTGCGCTAAGTGCGCTGTTGGCGGCTGATCTAGCCACTGCAATTCATTGGCGCTAGCGCCCCATTGCTGTAATTCAACCACTAAACGGCTTAACTCACTGCGACAAATTTCCGGGCTATTAGCAAACGGTCGATGGTTAAGTTGCTCTTCACTAAATAAGCGATAACAGTGGCCCGCTTGCAGTCGGCCAGCACGACCAGCGCGTTGAATTGCCGAGGCCTTGCAAATCATTTTGGTTTGTAATCGAGTGGTACCACTGGTGGCATGGTAGCTGGCTTGGCGTTCTAGGCCGCTATCTACCACACAACTAATGCCGTCAATGGTCAAACTGGTTTCAGCAATATTGGTGGCTAATACCACTTTACGTTTACCTGCCGCCGGAGGCTGAATCGCCGCTTGTTGCTCAGTCAAACTTAACTTGCCATACAGGCTATGTAGCTCTACTTCAGCATTGGGCTGGGCACCAAGCTGTTGGGCAACCTGACGGATTTCGGCATTACCGGGCAAAAATACCAATACATTTCCGGTTTGTTCGGCCAGTGCTTGTTGGGTGACCTTAGCAACGCGCTCACTCCATTGCCAATCTCGGTCTATTGGATGATAACTATAAGAAATCGGAAAACTGCGCCCCTCGCTTTCAAGTAATAAAGCCTCTGGCAATAGTTGCTGCAGAGCATCACTTTCCAAAGTTGCAGACATTAGCATCAATTTAAGTTCAGGGTTAAACGCCTGCTGTACTTCTAAACTAAGTGCTAAGCCTAAATCTGCATGAATGCTACGCTCGTGAAATTCATCAAAGATAATTAACGCAACACCCGCCAACTCGGGGTCGGCTTGAATTAAGCGAGTGAGAACCCCTTCTGTAACCACCAACAACTGAGTATTAGCCGATTGCCGATTCTCACCACGCATTTGATAACCGACACGCTCACCCACTTTCTCCCCTAACTGGCTCGCAAGGTACTGAGCAATGTTTCGAGCCGCTAGTCGCCGTGGCTCCAACATGATGATTTTTCCATCAAGCTTGGCTTGTTTAAGTAACATCAATGGCAGTGCAGTAGATTTACCCGCCCCTGGAGGCGCACAAACAATAAAGTGTTGTTGAGCCGCTAAGTGCTCGAGTAATGCGGGGAATATTTGTGCTACTGGTAGCGCGCTCAAAGCTGCTCCTCAAACCTAAAATCGTAAAACCCGTTTAGTGTACCCAATCAAGCACCATGACCCAAGTTCACCTTTTGTAATCCGCTAGCGCTAAAATAGCTAGGCTACTCGCTGGTATTCAATCAGTGTTAGCATGGGCTCACTATTTGTAAGATTACTCAAACCAATGTCATTTGAATCTCCGCTAAAGCCAGCCACATTAATCAAACGTTATAAGCGCTTTTTAGCCGATGTTACCTTGGCTGATGGTAGCGAAACCACCATATATTGCGCTAACACAGGCGCGATGACAGGCTGTGCAGAGCCTGGCAATACCGTTTGGTATAGCCAATCCAGCAACCCAAAACGTAAGTACTCACTTAGTTGGGAGCTAAGCCAAACTAAAACGGGCGATATGATTTGCGTAAATACCGCTAAAGCCAATGAGTGGGTAGAACAGGCCATTAGCCAGCAGGTAATTACTGAGTTACAGGGTTATCAAAGCATACGCCGCGAAGTGAAATATGGCAGCGAAAATAGTCGTATCGACTTTTTGTTAGAAGACCCACAGCGTGAAAACTGCTACATAGAAGTAAAATCTTGCACCTTATTGCAAGACGGCAAAGGCTATTTTCCCGACGCCGTCAGCACCCGTGGCCAAAAACACTTACGTGAATTGATGGAAATGAAACAGCACGGGCATCGTGCAGTGTTGTTGTTTGCAGTGTTGCACAGCGGCATCAATTCAGTACAAGCCGCTGCGCATATCGACCCTAAATATGCCGAACTTCTGCAACAGGCAAAACAACAGGGTGTAGAAGTATTAGCCTATAAAGCCGAACTAAGCCCACAAGCTTGCCAACTTCGCTCAGCCATTCCTAGTGGCTAGGCCTCTGCGCAAAGAGTGGCTTTGTATATTATAATTTAGGGAGTGTTAGCAGAGCCTAGACAAATTAAAACAGAAATAAACAGCGAGCCCCTGAAACAGTAAGTGACATATTTGTGACAATAGCACTTAGCGATTTACTACTTTAGAGGAGTGATTAAAAAACAAGCAAACAGTCTTCAATATGTGGCGTAGCTTAGGTGGAATTGGCAAATTCATGGCAATTCATTTGCGGAGCGTTAGCCTTTCTGATATAGATACCCGCCTAATTTACATCCTCGACTGTTTAACGAAAAAAGTCGTACGGAATTTGGGAGAGAAGTATGCCAGACGGCAAAAAGAAAACACTAGGTGTGCTCTCTATCGCAGGGGTTGAACCATATCAAGCTCAGCCTGGCGAAGAGTACATGAACGATGCTCAGATTGACCACTTCCGCACTATTCTTGAAGCGTGGCGTAACCAACTTCGTGAAGAAGTTGATCGCACTGTAACGCACATGAAAGACGAAGCGGCTAATTTCCCTGATCCAGTAGATCGCGCGGCCCAAGAGGAAGAATTCAGCCTTGAACTTCGTACTCGTGACCGCGAACGCAAGCTGATCAAAAAAATCGAAAAGACTTTGCTCAAAATTGAAGAAGACTTTGGTTTTTGTGATGCCTGTGGAGTGGAAATCGGTATTCGCCGTTTAGAAGCAAGGCCAACGGCCGATTTGTGTATCGATTGCAAAACCTTAGCAGAGATCAAAGAGAAACAATTGGTCGGCTAGTTTTGTTAAAACTTGGGCAGATTTGCTATCACTGCATTTCTGCCAAGTTTTATATTGTAAGACTTTAACTATGAGCGCTAAGCCCTACGTAGGCCGTTTTGCCCCCTCCCCTTCAGGCCCCTTACATTTAGGTTCTTTAGTTGCTGCTGTTGGCAGCTATCTGCAGGCGCGTAGCCAGCAAGGCCAGTGGTTAGTTCGAATTGAAGATATTGATCCCCCGCGTGAACAAGCAGGCGCAAGTAAGGTAATCCTCAAACAATTGGAGCAATTTGGCTTACATTGGGATAGTTCGGTACTTTACCAAAGCCAACGTTTAACCGCCTATCAACAACAAATTGACCAATGGTTATACCAACAAGCTGCGTATTATTGCCAATGTACTCGCAAGCAAATTAAAGCAGCGGGCGGTTATTATCTCGGCACCTGTCGTGACTTAACCTTACATGGCGATAACTGCGCGACACGTTTATCCGCAAGTCGGCCAATATACAGCTTTAATGATCAACTGGCTGGAGAGGTTATTATTCCAAAAGCCCTAGCTGAAGAAGATTTCATTATTAAGCGCCGAGATGGTTTATATGCCTACAACTTAGCGGTGAGCTTAGACGACGCCGAGCAAGGGATTACCGAAGTAGTACGCGGCGCTGATATTATTCTTACCACAGGCAGGCAACTGGCTATTTTTGAATTATTAGCCAAAGCTGCACCCAATTATTTGCACCTGCCGTTAGTGCTAGATGAACATGGAAATAAGCTCAGTAAGCAAAACCATGCACCGTCTATTTCCGGTAAACAAAATCAGCAATTGCTGCTGCAAGCCTTACGTTATTTAGGTCAAGCAAGCGAAGCAGGCTGGCTTGAACTAAGCTGTGAACAAATATTAAACAAAGCCTTAGCTAACTGGCAGCTTTCAGCGATACCAAAAATCTCGCTACACAGCCAGTGAATTGGTTGTATTTCTTTGTAAAAAAGCTATATTAGCGCCTTATTTTTCACCATGTAGATAATGCGCGCTCAAGGGGGCACCCATTTTACGCAAACTCGCCAAAGTATATAAGCGGATCATAAATCCAAACAGTGCCGAGCCAGCTAAGCTGGAGCAGCAAGTGATCCCCCGTGCTGAACACAATATCTCTCGCCAAGACATTAGCGAGAACGCGCTTAAAGTGTTGTATCGTCTACATAAATCTGGCTACAACGCTTACTTGGTTGGCGGCGGAGTACGAGATTTATTACTTGGCAAACAGCCAAAAGACTTTGATATAGCAACCAATGCTACCCCTGAGCAAATTAAGGCGCTATTTCGCAATTGTCGTTTAGTGGGCCGTCGCTTCCGTTTGGCGCATATACTATTTGGTCGCGAAATCATCGAAGTAGCCACCTTCCGAGGCCACCACGACAGTGAAGCCGCCAATACTGAATCGAAGCGCAGTGAAGAAGGTATGTTGCTGCGTGATAACGTATACGGCAGTATTGATGAAGACGCTGAACGTCGCGACTTCACTGTAAATGCCTTGTACTACAACATTGCCGATTTCTCGGTGGTAGATTTTGCTGGCGGTATTAGCGATATTGCAGACCGTCGTTTGCAACTGATTGGCGACCCAGAAACCCGGTATCGCGAAGACCCTGTGCGGATGCTCCGAGCGGTACGTTTTGCGGTAAAACTTGATTTTGATATAGCCAAAGAAAGTCGTGATCCAATTGCCCAATACGGCCATTTGTTAAAAGACATTCCAGCTGCGCGCTTGTTTGAAGAATGCTTAAAACTATTTTTAAGCGGTGAAGGTAAATCTACCTTTAAAATGCTGGCTGATACGCAATTGCTGTATCCATTATTCCCGCTGTTAAAGCCCTTGTTACAGCCATGGGATGAAGACTCACCAGAACTGCGTTTTATGTTGATGGCTTTAGCCAGCACAGATAAACGAGTCCGTGGCGACCAAAAAGTAACACCAGCATTTGTGTTCGCCGCCCTATTGTGGCCGCTATTAGAAATTAAGAAAGACGAGTTATTGATTGAGCTTTCGCTTGGCGAGCATGACGCCTCAGCCATGGCAATGACTTGGTTGCTGGATCAGCAATGTAAAAGCGTGGCCATTCCAAAGCGCTTTACCACCGGTGTCCGCGAGATTTGGCAATTGCAATCACGCCTAAATCGCCGCTTTGGTAAGCGTGCTTTCCAAACCTTTGGCCATCCGCGCTTTAGGGCTGCGTTCGACTTTTTAGAGTTACGAGCCAAAGCCACTCAAGATAACAACTTGGTAGAGCTAGCGAGTTGGTGGCAACAATGGCAACGCAGTAACGAGCAAGGCCGTAACACCATGGTACGTGAGCTTAATAAAGCGTCTGGCCGCAGTAAGAGTCGCCGTCGCCCACGTAAGCCGAAGAAGACCGAAGGCTAATAATGGCCCGTTGTTTCCTTGCCCTAGGCAGCAATTTAGTTGATCCGCTCAAGCAAGCAATAGCTGCCAGGCAAACCTTGGCAGCTAGCCAACAACTCACCCTCGTTAAAAGTTCTTCTTTGTATCAGAGCCGCCCAATGGGCCCGCAAGATCAACCTGACTACTTAAATGCAGTATTTGAGTTAGACACTGAGCTCGCGCCTCTAGAATTACTCAACCTCACTCAAAAAATTGAACTAGAGCAAGGCCGGCAACGCAAAGATGAACGCTGGGGCCCACGCACTCTCGACCTCGATATATTGCTCTACGGCAATCAAATCATCGATACTCCACGACTAACCGTCCCTCACTATGGAATGAAGCAGCGAGAGTTTGTATTATTACCGCTCGCCGAAATTGCCGCCGATTTGCACTTACCAGACCAAAGTTTGGTACAACAATTAGCAGCATCTATTGATAGCAACGGCTTACAGATTTTTAAACGCCCTGCTGACTGGGCTTAAATACTATATTCACTAATTAATTTGCCTTGTTGTTAAAGGCAAACGGTAACTAACTATGAGCAGAATTACAGTTTCTCACTTACAAAAGTTTAAGCAAAATAACGAGAAATTTTCCTGTATCACCGCTTACGACGCTAGCTTTGCTTCGTTGTTTGACGAGCTAGGCATGCACTTGCTACTCATTGGCGATTCCTTAGGCATGGTATTGCAAGGCCATAAAGATACCCTAGCCGTAAGCGTAGATGACATTGCTTACCATACTCGTTGTGTAGCCCGTGGCACTGAAAAAACCATGATTGTTGCCGACATGCCATTTATGTCGTATGCCACGCCAGAACAAACCTACCAAAACGCAGCCAAACTCATGCAGGCTGGCGCGCAAATGGTAAAAGTTGAAGGCGGCGAATGGCTAAGTCCAACCATTAAAGGCTTGGTTGAGCGTGGAGTGCCAGTGTGTGGTCACTTAGGTTTAACTCCACAATCGGTGCACTTGTTTGGCGGCTACAAAGTTCAGGGCCGCGGCGAACAGCAAGCACAAGAAATGCTAGAACATGCTAAACAATTAGAAGCGGCTGGCATTCAACTGTTAGTGCTTGAATGTATTCCTACTGAGCTAGCAAAACTGATTACTGAAGCCCTCACTATTCCGGTAATTGGCATAGGTGCTGGTAATGTGACTGATGGCCAGATCCTAGTGATGCACGATGCCTTTGGCATTAGCAAAGGGCATATACCTAAGTTTTCGAAGAACTTTTTAACCGACACTGGCGACATTCGTGGCGCTATCAGCTTGTATCTAGAGCAAGTAGCTTCGGGAGAATTCCCTGGCGAGGCGCAGAGCTTCAGCTAATGATAACAAGCGTAAATCTGCCGAAGCAATTACGTTCGGCGCTACAAGGTGCTCGCCAGCAAAACCAGCGTATTGGTTTTGTGCCCACCATGGGTAACCTGCACGCAGGGCATATAGCCTTGGTGAAAGAAGCACAGCGCCATTGCGACGTGGTGGTGGTATCTATCTTTGTCAATCCATTGCAGTTTAATAACAGCAGTGATTTAGACAGCTACCCTCGCACCCTAGAAGAAGATTTAGCCGCGCTAAATAAAGCAGGAGCAGACTTAGCCTTTATTCCTAACGCAGAAGTACTATACCCCAATGGTTTAGCGCTTGAGACTAAAGTCAATGTACCAGGTATTTCTACAATGCTGGAAGGTGCACTGCGTCCTGGCCACTTTGAAGGCGTTTCCACGGTAGTCTGTAAACTATTTAATCTGGTTCAGCCTAACGTGGCGGTATTTGGTGAGAAAGACTTTCAGCAGCTCGCTTTAATTCGAAAAATGACGGCTGATTTATTGCTGCCAATTGAGATTATTGGCCTTGCGACAGTACGAGAGCCAGACGGCCTAGCCATGAGTTCGCGAAATACGCGTTTAAGCTCCCAGCAGCGCCTGCAAGCGCCGCAGTTAGCCCAGCAAATGCAACTCATTGCTCGGCAACTAAATCACAACAATGCCCCCCAATTACAAGCTCAAGCTATTCAACAGCTAGAGCTACAAGGCTTTCGCTGTGACGGCATCGATATCGTTGATGCCAACACACTTGAGCCCATTACTTCACAATCAACCACTGCAGTTGTTCTTATGGCCGCTTTCCTTGGGGAAGTGAGACTAATAGACAACTGTGTGGTTGAATTAAGCTAATTTGTCGATCAATAGAGAGAACGTCATGCAAACTACCATGCTAAAAGGCAAACTACACCAAGCGCGCGTTACCCACGCAGAACTAAACTATGAAGGTTCATGCGCTATCGACCAAGATGTGTTGGATCAAGCTGGTATCCTCGAATACGAAAAAATTGATATCTACAACATTGAGAACGGTGAGCGCTTTTCTACTTACGCTATTTCTGGCGAGCGCGGTTCTAAGATTATTTCGGTAAACGGTGCTGCTGCTCGTCGCGCAGCAGTAGGCGATCGCGTCATTATATGTGCTTATGTAAGCATGAGTAACGAAGACGCTAAAAACCACAAACCTTCTTTAGTGTATTTAAACGAAAATAACGACATCGTTCGCACCAGCAAAGACATTCCTGTACAACTAGCCTAAGCACTATGGCTGTGCACAGTGACAAAAGGCGCACCATTGCAGTGCGCCTTTTTGATTAAATGTTCAATAAGCATTAACAAATCCTGCCTTGATAACATCTAATTAGCACTTACAAAACAACCCGCCAACATCGCTCCCCTATGTAGCGCATAATTTTACCAATTCAGAAAAAACCTAGCTCTTGGTTTGCTTTTTGCTTTATTCAAAGCGAATTTACGCTTACTTGCACCGGGAGCAATAGTGCTAAGTATTTACCTAATATTGATGGTGTTGTTTGCTTTAGCCATGGTGCCGATCCCCAGCCTAATCAAAAGCCATAAACGCGCCGATAAACAGCAACAGATTGAACATAGCCAACTTCTACAATCGCTCTCTCATATCACTCGGCGACATTGGCGATTGCACGCCCAAAAGCTATGCGACCCGCTCTATTCGCCCGCTGAATTAGATAGTACCAAAGAACAAATTGATGAAATTATGGTGCTGCTTCAAGCCCGCATAAACTATCGGCATTGCCAACACTTAGAGAATATTATTGCTCATTGGCAAGCACTCTCGCACTGTGAGCAGTTAGCCATGTTGCGACATCATCACCAACAAATATTGCAGCTAAGCCAGCAAGTCACTGAATAGGCTTTTAGACAAAAAACTCAAAAAGGAATGGTCTTTGCTTTGTGGTAACTAAGATTTACAAAATACGCTGATATGTATGAGGAGTTTTGATGCATAAAGCCACCACCACATTTAATAGTTTCTTGTTAGCTTACTTACTACTCACCATAGTGAGTGTTGTGAACCTGCAACACCAACCAAGCTTATTAGCCTTAACCTTAACTTGTTTATGTGTATGCTTAGCCATTTCTAGCTTATTCATTCTAAAACTGCTAATTAGCCAAATTCAGCATCCAGACCAAGAACAGAGCAAAGGTTTGGCTAGCTACTTTTTCCAAGATTCACGCCATCAACAAATGGAGCTACTCAGGCAGCAGCAACGCCGCGTAATAGAACAGCAAGATGCCTTAGACGAAATTAACCACTGTTCGGCGGAGCTATCTTTGCAAGCCCAATCAGTAGCAAGTGGCGCAATACAGCAAGCCGACGCTAGCCAAGCCTCTGCCAGTGCCGTAGTAGAAATGAGCGAGAGCATTAAAGATGTGGCCGAACAGGTGAAGCAAGTAGCTCAAGCCAGTTACGAAGCCAAAAGTTTTTCTGAACTAGGCCAAGAGGCCGCATTAGCGGCTCAGCAAGGCACCGAAAAAATGGTAGCTAAAGGTGAAGTCAGCCTCGATAAAGTGACCCAATTACATCAAAAGTCACACACGGTAAGTAGTATTTCAAAAACCATTGAAGAAATAGCCGAGCAAACCAACTTGCTGGCTCTCAATGCTTCAATTGAAGCGGCGCGAGCGGGCGAGCACGGACGTGGGTTTGCGATTGTGGCTAACGAAGTAAGAAACCTAGCCAACCGAAGCCATCAATCGGCCAACGAAATTAGCCAGAGCATGCAAGATGTGCAAGGCAACATTAACGAAGTATTAGAGCATATCACCCAGCTCACCACCCAAGCTCAGGACATTCAACATACCGTGGACAATTCACGTCAACAGCTCAAACGCATTTATAACAAAAACCAAGAGCTACAAGCACAAACTGAAATCATAGCTAGCAATAGCGAGCAACAACATGCAGCCACTATTGAGTTATCGGCTCATATTAGCCAAGTCGCCGACTCTGCTCGCAATAACACAGCCAGTGCAGAGCAAAGTGCCAGCATTGCCAAACACCTTAGTGTGTTAAGTCAGCAAGGAGCTTAAGTATGAACACTAGCGCCATTATTGCCACCAGCATACTGAGCTTATTGAGTCTTGCAGCCATTGTGTCTTGGCTTTTAGCCAAACGCCGAACGCAACAACAATACGCCGGTCTTGCGGCCCTTAAACAACTAAAAAACCTAGTGGTGGCGATTCAGAAACATCGCGGGTTAAGCTGCGCCTTTCTTAATGGAGACCAGCAACAGATCCATGCCTTAGAGCAACAACAACGGGAAGTAGGCAAAAGCCAACAACTGCTCGCCGACAACAGTTTTGTCGCTAGCCAATCTCGTTGGGACAGTTTTCTGCAGCATTGGCCGCGTTTACAACAAAGCTGGAAAGAGAACAATTTAGAAAACAACATTGCCCAACACAGCTTAATGATTAAGAACTTGCTGTTTTTATCACAAGATTTGGCGGGGTTTTATTGCTTAACCACGCTAAGCAAACAACACAAAAACATTGATTTTTTGTGGCACGAATTGCTAGAAACAGCGGAATCGATTGGCCAAGTAAGAGCTCTAGGCACCGGCTTAGCTGCCGCCAAGAAAAGCAGTAGCGTGGAGCGAATTCGCTTAGCCTTTTTGCATAACAAAATTTCGCAAATAGACGCGCAGTCGCTAAATCACTTTGCCAATAGCTTTGTGCCAGACGATCCTGCCTATCAACCGCTGCTTGAGCATTTACTTACCACCATAGATGAAGAGCTGATTAAAAAGCCTAATCCGTCTATTTCTGTGAATGAGTATTTTCAGCAGGCCAGTAAGGTTCTAGACGGGCTTTACCAACTGTTTGATGCCGGTATCGCCCATTTAGAAGCTCAGCAACACGCTAAGCATGAGTAAAATTTAGCTTAAGATAAGTGGCTTTGCAGCTGCCAAAGCTGTTGGCCACTATTTTGATATTTACGCTCAAATGCCGTAATCGGCTTATCGCTCTGATAAGAATTGAGCTCGCTGTTGTAACCCGCCATTGTTAAGGCAATTTGGAACTCTTCTAAGTAGGTCGCCCAATTGCTACGTAACTCCAGCTTTCCGCCCAGCTTAAGCATATAAGGGAATACTGCACTACCGTGCCAACGGCGCTGCAAGTGGCGCGATTTAGGCCAAGGGTTAGGGTATAAAACATAGTGATGGCTTGGCAGCCAGCCAGCTTCTAGTGCTAGCCGCCAAAAATCATTCAAGTCCACCTGCAATAGCAAATAGTTTTGCCCTGCTTGGTCAAAATGCGCCTGATGTTTAGTGAGCCGGTGAGCAGACTTGTCCATCCCTATCACCAAGGCTTCTGGGTGCAACTCAGCCAAAGCAGCGGTACTTACACCGGTGCCACAGCAAGAATCAAACACCAAAGGGCGACCTGCTGCTTCGACTTGCTTCTCCAATTGATGAAAAGCATCTAGGGTATGTTGCTGATAAGGCTTTTGAAAAGGCTCATCAAGATGACGTTGTACCACCTTGCGTAAGTTTTCGTGAATGCCCTGCTGATTAGAGCTAACGCTTCGAGAGTTACCTTCCATTAGGCACGTAACCCGTAACCACGTTTAATCAAGATAAACGCCCACGTGTATAGAATAATGATAGAGCCAATAATCATGCTAAATGATAACCATAGCGATACGTCACTAATCCCTAAAAAGCCAAAACGGAACGCATTTACCATGTATACAATGGGGTTGATTTGCGACACGCTCTGCCAAAAATCAGGTAACAAACTGATGGAATAGAATACACCACCTAGGTAAGTCAATGGGGTCAATATAAAGGTGGGGATAATGCTAATGTCATCAAAAGTATTGGCGTAGATGGCGTTGATTAAACCACCTAAAGAAAACAATACCGAGGTTAGTAGCACGGTGAGCCCAATGGCCGCAATGCTATGCAACTGCAGTGGCACAAAAAACAGCGACACTAGGGTAACAATAAAGCCCACGATCAAACCACGTGTTACACCGCCGCCCACAAAACCCAAGATAATAATATAGTTAGGTACTGGAGCAACTAGCAGCTCTTCGATATTGCGTTGGAATTTGCAGCTAAAGAAAGACGAGGCAACGTTAGAGTATGAATTGGTAATCACCGACATCATAATCAAGCCAGGTACAATAAACTCCATGTAGCTATAGCCACCCATTTGACCAATACGAGAGCCAATCAGGTTACCAAAGATCACAAAGTACAAGCTCATGGTAATCGCCGGTGGCACTAAGGTTTGCACCCAAATGCGGCCAAAGCGAATAATCTCTTTAGTTAAAATGCTTTTTAAAGCGGTGCCATATAATGCGAGTTTCATGCTTGTCTCCCTTGCGCCACTAGGGTCACAAACAGCTCTTCCAAACGGTTAGCCTTATTGCGCATACTCTGCACCACTACTCCATTCTCATCTAATAAACGAAACACCGAGTTAAGCCCTTGGCTCTTTTCAACATCCACTTCTAAAGTATGTTTGTCTATTAAACGAGTAGTGAAACCGTTTAAAGCAATGGCTTGGTGGTCGCCTTGAATATCGAAAATAAAGGTTTCAACATTTAGCTTAGAAAGCAGTTGTTTCATTGAGGTATTTTCTACCAGCTCACCTTTATCGATGATACCGATGTTACGGCACAACATCTCCGCCTCTTCAAGGTAGTGAGTAGTTAGAATAATGGTAATCCCTTGCTTGTTTAGCTGTTTCAAGAAATCCCACATAGAACGGCGCAACTCAATATCTACGCCTGCGGTAGGCTCATCTAAAATAAGTAGCTGAGGTTCATGCATTAATGCTCGCGCAATCATTAAACGGCGTTTCATGCCACCCGACAACTCACGAGCTCGAGCATTGCGCTTTTCCCACAAATCTAGCTGCGATAAGTACTTCTCAGCGCGTTCCATCGCCAACGGTCGTGGCACACCGTAGTAACCTGCTTGATTCACCACAATTTGCAGCACTGTTTCAAACTGGTTGAAGTTAAATTCTTGAGGCACTAAACCCACATAAGATTTGGCGGCTTCTAGGTCGGTATCAATATCGTGACCAAAAATCGTCACGCTACCTTCGGATTTATTTACCAAAGAGGTAATCACCCCAATCGAGGTTGATTTACCCGCACCATTTGGCCCAAGCAGTGCAAAAAAGTCACCCTGCTCTACCACTAAATCAAAGCCTTTTACCGCTTGCACACCACCGGGGTAGGTTTTCTTCAAACCTTGAATTGCTAACGCCTGCATAATCACTACTTAATTAAGGATAAAAAAATGGGCCCTTAGGGCCCGATGATAACTCGCCTTAGTCTAGCGGTATCACTTTGCCCACATAGGGTAGATTGCGGTAGTACTGGTCAAAATCAAGCCCATAACCAATAACAAATTCATCGGGGATACTGAAGCCAGCCCAATCAACCGGAACTTCTACTTCACGGCGAGAAGGTTTGTCTAGCAAGGTGCAAATAGCCACACTGTTTGGCTCACGCAACGACAACATTTCACGTACTTTGCTCAAGGTATTACCGGTATCGATAATGTCTTCAACAATAATTACATCACAATCTTTAATATCATCATCTAAATCTTTAAGTACCCGCACATCACGAGTACTTACCATGCTGCTACCGTAACTAGATACAGTCATAAAATCTAAGATTAGACTACGGTCAATTTTGCGCGAAAGATCCGAAAGAAAAATGCACGAGCCGCGTAACAACCCCACCAGCACTAATTTTCGATCAGAGGTATAAGTAGCAGTAATTTCTTTGCCAATCTCTGCCACTCGCTGAGCAATTTCTTGCTCGCTGATCATTTCTTCTACGCGATGTTTCATAATTTGAACCTATTCATTAGCTGTTTATGTCAGCAAAAACCTGTTTAGCACGGATGTAAAAAAATAAAAAACATAGGAATTATCAATAAAATAACAAACAAGTCATTAGTTACTTATGTCAATAACTATTATTTAGCTTGTAAATACACTATTATTTAATTGAAAGGCATTCAATCGTTCATGGTTCTTTTACACTGAACGGCACATTTTAGATGATTTTCATCAAAAATGGTAAGCAAGAAATGCCTATTAAAATAATAAATGAAATAACAAACGCGAGAACAAACTATGCAAACTAGCACATTAAGACGCCGTACCCGGTTGTCGCCGGAAGTTCGCCGTAAGCAGCTCATGCAATGCGCTGTTGAAATCTTTGCCCGTCGTGGTATTGGTCGTGCAGGTCACGCCGAAATCGCTGAACTAGCAAACGTATCGGTAGCGACCGTTTTCAACTACTTCAATACCCGTGAAGACCTAGTAGACGCTGTCCTTTCTGAAGTAGAACAGACAATGTTAAACTTGGTTGAGCAAACCTACCCAACTGATGAGAACGCAATTACTGCGGTTCAGCACCACTTATCAGCCTTGGTTGAGTTAGCCTACAGCAACTCAGATGTTATTCACATTTGGTTAGAGTGGAGCTCTTCAGTTCGTGAAGACGTATGGCCACGTTTTAGCGCGGTAATGGCTAAAATTAACCAACAAATTGGTGAAAGCATTCAAGCTGGCTTTGACAGCAAAGAAATCAGTAGCGCGCTAAATGCTCTACAAGCTGCTCAAGCGATTAATGCAGGATTGTACCTTGCAGTACAAATGATTAATCGCCCAGACAGCCCAGAGCGTCAAGAAGTGGTAGATTTCTTGAACGACTTTGTATTGTCATTATTACGCCCGCCGGGCAAATAAGCACAGCTAAAGGGGCCTAAGGGCCCTTTTTTTATTGGCTTAGTACCTGCACTAACTTAGCGTGTATCCCTTCAAAACCACCATTACTCATCACTAATATTTGATCGCCACTCACTAACAAGTTTTTAATCTCAGCGACAATTTGCTCAACAGAGCTGCATACTTTTGCTTGCTTAAGCTGCGCCGCTGTATCTGCAATGTATTGATTATGCTCATCAGGTTGATACAAAAAGACTAGATCGGCTTCTTGCAAACTCATCGCGAGCTTTTCTTGATGTATTCCCATCTTCATCGTGTTTGAACGCGCTTCTAATACCGCAATAATACGCTGTTTAGATACCTGAGCCCGTAAACCCTCTAAGGTACTGGCGATTGCACTAGGATGATGAGCAAAATCATCAAACAAGCGTATTCCATTCACCTCCGCTAACAACTCCAAACGACGCTTTGGCGGAAGAAATTTCTGCAAGCTCTCAATCGCTAAGCTTGGCAATACCCCTACATGTCTAGCGGCAGCAATTGCCATTAGTGCGTTTTCAGCATTATGCTGTCCAATTAACTCCCACTCTAATTGGCCCTGATGTTCACCATTTAAAACTATCGATATTTCACTGCAATCGCCTTTAATAGCTTGCCATTGCCACGCTTCACCTTCTCCGCTTTGTTCCAATTCAGACCAGCAACCTTGGCGTAATACCTGCTGAATAGCTTGATTTTTTTTTGGTGAAATCACTCTTCCGGTTGACGGGACAATACGCAATAAGTGATGGAATTGTTTCTGGATAGCAGCAAGATCGTCGAAGATGTCAGCATGATCAAACTCGAGATTATTTAAAACTAGAGTTCTTGGTTGGTAATGAACAAACTTAGACCGCTTATCGAAGAAAGCACTGTCGTACTCATCGGCTTCCACCACAAAAAAAGGAGTATCACCTAAACGGGCCGAGCCCTTAAAATTGCGCGGAACCCCACCAATTAAATAACCAGGCGACATCCCATTATCTTCTAGTATCCAGGCTAGCATACTGGCAGTAGTGGTTTTTCCATGGGTTCCGGCCACCGCGAGCACCCAGCGCTGCGGCAAGATATATTGCTTAAGCCATTCAGGACCAGAGCAATACTTAAGGCCTTTATCTAACACATATTCAACACAAGGATTACCGCGACTCATGGCATTACCTACCACCACTAAGTCAGGTGCGGGATCCAGCTGAGAAGGGTCATAACCTTGAATGAGTTCGATACCAAGCGACTCCAGCTGAGTGCTCATTGGAGGATAAACGTTTAAATCACTGCCAGTCACTCGCATGCCTGACTCGCGCGCCAACATGGCTAGACCGCCCATGAAAGTGCCACAAATACCTAGAATATGAATATGCATAAAATACAGTGTGTTCGAGACTAAAAACCTGGGTCTAGGATAGCATTTAATGTAGCCAATTTTGCCAGCTATTGCGCATTTTCAGCACTTGATTGAGGAGACGGTACTTCAATGTATAGTTGCTGTTGCTGATAACGGTAAGGTCGATACCAATTTAACCCGCACTGATAATCACCATTAGCGCTGAATACGCAGCCTACAGGCAGTTCACGTAGCCATTGCAATTGAGCCTCTGTTCGCAATTGCTCTTGCCAAAGATGCTGCTCAAGCAGTTCTTTTTTTAACTCAAAGGCGTCTACTTTGTTAGGGTCAGAGCTTTTTTGCACAATAATAGGGCCTGCACTAGCACCAAAGCTGGCGAAAAATAGGTTGATAAGCAGGTAAATCAGTCGACGTTTCATAAGTTTTTCATCTACAATCTTAATCCTTTTAAATTTTAGGTGATTGCTCATGATTAAGCACGTTGTTATCGCATTTTTTACCCTTCTATTAATGGCTTGTAGCCAAGCGTCAGAGCCTCTGCTCAAAGCTGATGGGGTATGTGAAGAGCCGCGCCCTGAGATTTGTACCATGCAATATGATCCAGTGTGTGGCGAAGTGAATGGTGAATTGAAAGAGTACGGCAATGCCTGTTCAGCCTGCGGCGATCCTGAGCTAATGTCTTATCAAGAAGGCACCTGCCCAGAGTAACATTCTATTAACAATAATTAGCAATATCGCCAATCAGTGCTATTTACTTAAGGTATAGCTAAATGGTACTGAGAGGCGTTTATGATTCGTTCTGCAGGCTTATTCGTAATATGTTTAAGCAATTTACTATATAGCAATCAATCTCTTAGTATCACAACACCCGGCGAGATTAACGATAATACTTTTTATGGAGAATGGCAGTGGGCTGATACTCATGGCGACTCTCAGCAGCTGCAACTGCAATTTTCAGAAGAATTGGTTAACCAGTCTGAAGTGGAAACCTTTCGCATCAGCTACAGTTTAACTTACCCCTCACAAGCGATTAGCGCCTACTTAAGCCCTCGCTTGGAGCATGCGGTATCGATGATTAACCAATACGTCGATGACCCTGAAACACGCCTAGATGACATTTTAGAAGCGCTACGCAGTGATAATGGCAGTCCTTCATCTAAAATGCTTTGGGACGCATATGAGCAATACACTCAAGACGCTTTTCGCCATTTAAGTCTACTTCCTTGTTTACATCCTCAAGGCGCGCAATACCCCTGCGTACGCCCTAACTACTCACAGCTTTTTTATCAAAATAGATCGCGAGTCAATCCGCTAATCGAGCATTTTCAGCAACAACAAGATCTCAATCGTTCCTTGGCTGAAGTGCAAGCTTGGTTACTCACTATTCCAACCAAACAAGAAAACAACTACAGCTTCACTTCTCCGGTGGACGTACTTAAAGATAATCGCGCAGACAGTGACGAACGCGCGTTATTGTTAGCTCTAGTTCTTAGCGAGTTAGCCCCCAATCACCCTATATATATGGTCTACCCCGCTGATAGCGTAGGTAGCGCCTCTCCGGCTTGGCTGACGATTGATGCCAGTAGTGGTATTGAAGGACCAACAATAATGATTGATGAACATCCCCACACGCTAGTTTCAGGCTCTTCAGAACTCATAAAAGAGATGTTGCTCGCAGATGTGCAATTGATAAGCGATGCACTCTATTAACCAATGTTAGTTTTTTGTTATAAATGTTTCACACAGGTCTGACCTGATTAGTGCTGCTAACCACAAGGAATTCGACGTGAAACATTTTTTATTACTATTAAGTTTTCTACCTGCCTGGGCGATGGCGCTCAATATCAATCCTGGTAACTCTGTGCCCAATATCAACATCGACAATGCGGGAGAGTTACAGCTGACTGAAGGTGATATCAGCTATAGCCCTTGGAGCACTCAACAGCTCAATGGCAAAGTACGCCTTATCCAGGCAATGGCCGGGCGCACCAGCGCCAAAGAACTTAACGCGCCAATGATTGAAGCAGTGAAACAAGCTAAATTCGGTAACGATACCTACCAAACGGTTACCATCGTTAACTTAGATGATGCCATTTTTGGTACCTCTGGATTTGTAACAGGCAAAATGAAAACCAATAAAAAGAGTTTTCCTAAAGCCAGCTTTGTTATAGACAAAAAAGGCGATTTATTTGATCTGTGGAAAATTAAAGCGAAGTCTTCAGCCATTATATTGTTAAATGCAGAAGGTGAAGTATTGTTTGCTAAAGATGGCGAGCTAAACCAGCAGGAAATTGACCAAGTGATAGGCTTAATCAAAGCCAATATCTAAACTCAAAAAAATAGGCGTAAGTTATTTACGCCTATTCAAACATTGTCATAAGTACCAGTAGACTGACTACATACACGCTCATTAACACCGTTAATAGCTTATGTTGCTTTGTCCATACGGTAAGGTTTTTTAACACAGCTACCTCCCAATCAGCCAGT
Organism: Agarivorans sp. 2_MG-2023; assembly: GCF_030548085.1. Lineage (NCBI taxonomy): Bacteria > Pseudomonadati > Pseudomonadota > Gammaproteobacteria > Alteromonadales > Alteromonadaceae > Agarivorans > Agarivorans sp. 2_MG-2023. Next base: position 60,761 of record NZ_JAUORQ010000016.1, on the reverse strand, counting down.
TAACCTAAATTTAACACTTTTAACAATGAATGCAAACTTGCTTTATCAATGAATCCCCAGTAAAAATGAGCAATCGAGGGAGTATTTCATGTCTGACAAGCCAATCATTGAGAACAAAAACAGCCAAGTAGAGAACACTGTGTTGCAGTTAGCTAAATTAGCTAAACAACGAGGTTTAGATGCATTACTACAAAAAGACAAAGTGCCGTCTACTTGGTCACAGCGAGCTCAGGCTCGAGCTATCGTTGAAAAAGCAACTCAACAACAAAACTTAGAAAGAATCATTTATTTCTCTGCCCAGAAAACCAGCGAGCAAGATGCGGGCAGCGAACCCGATGCTGATTGGATGACTGAATTTTTGCACTTGGCCAGTAATACCCAAGTAAAATCGATGCAAATGTTATGGGCAGACATACTGAGTCAAGAACTCTCTACTCCAGGAAGCTTCTCGGTAAAAGCCTTGCGTACGCTAAAACTGATGACGCAGCGCGAAGCTAAGTGGTTTCAGTCAGCGTGTGAGTTAAGTTCTACGATAGGTGGGGAAGCAAACAACAAGATTATTACCGGTATCGTCCGTCCTGCCAGTAATTTAGGTTTAGTAAGAGCAAAGCTAGATAAAATCAGCTTAGGCCTGCACCGTATGCCTTATCACCACATTCTGCAACTCACCGAACTAGGGTTGTTATTTGATAGGGAGCTGGAAATACGCCCTTCTGCTCATCACGATACGCCATTAATTCATGGTGAAGCCCACTATAGCCTAAGACCGCGATTTAAAGGCTGTAAGCTGATTTACCACCGCTTTACACCAATTGGTGATGAACTAGCTCAGTTAATTAACAAGCAAGCCCTGTCGTCTTATCAAGAGCAATTGGAACAATTGCTACACAATTACTTTGAGCGCAACTAAGCTCTGTAGAAATAAAATCAGCACTTATAAAAAACGCGACTTAAGCCGCGTTTTTTTGGTATTGGTAGCCGTTTAAATACCGCTTCCAGCCACCTCTTCGTGAATGCCACACTCACGTTTCAAGCCAAAGAAGCGAGTATCTTCTTCCGTCATGCCCGCTTGCAACGGCTGCGAAGTTTGCACATCACCCACCGATACATAACCTTCTTCCCATAAAGGGTGGTAAGGCAAGTTGTGCTCTTTTAAGTAGTAGTGCACGTCTTTATTGGTCCAATCAATAATCGGTAGTACTTTGAAGGCACCATTTTGAATCTGCAATACTGGCAAATCAGTACGGGTTGAAGATTGACTACGACGCAAGCCAGAGAACCAGCTCCTCACTTCGAGCTCTTTAAAAGCACGTTGCATAGGTTCTACCTTGTTTAAGGTATTGTATTGCTTTAAACCCTCTACGCCTTGCTCCCAAAGCTTGCCAAAGCGCGCCTCTTGCCAAGCGTTTGATTGCTGCGACTTATACACCTTCAAATTAAGGTTTAAGCGGCTAGCCAACTCATCAATAAAACGATATGTCTCAGGAAACAAATAGCCTGTATCGGTTAAAATAACCGGAATATCAGGTTTAATCTGAGTCAGCATATGCAGACTCACCGCAGCTTGAATGCCAAAACTAGAGGTTAACACCACCTGTTGTGGCAGATTATCTAAGGCCCAAGCAGCGCGCTGTTGAGCAGTCATGCCCTCAAGTTCTTTGTTTACATCAGATAACTCAGCAATACGCGCTTCAACAGGAAGCGCAGCCAATTGCTCTAAATCGAAGTTAGTCATGAAAATCCCTAACGCTTACTTTTACTTCAGCGACAATACCTACACGAATAACAAAGTCACCAAAAGCTTCATCTTGCTCACGTTCCTTAGACCAGCGCGCTATTAATCCGTCAAATTCAGACAAGATTTCCTGCTCACCAATACCCTCTAAATAGAGTTTTGGAATACGTGTTCCGCTTTGGTTACCACCTAAATATAAATTGTACTTACCAGGGCCTTTGCCCACTAAGCCTGCTTCGGCCAACATAGAACGACCACAACCGTTAGGACAGCCAGTAACCCGTAGAATGATGTGTTCTTCACTCATATCATGCTTAGCCAGCAGCTGCTCTACGTCATCAACCAAACCTGGTAGGTAACGCTCAGCTTCTGCCATTGCTAAGGGACAGGTAGGAAATGCCACACAAGCCATTGAGTTGAAACGCTGAGGGCTATGACCATCGTCAATTAAACCATGTTGGCGAGCCAGTTTTTCAACTTTGGCTTTATCTTTAGCCGCAACGCCGGCCACAACCAAATTTTGGTTAGCGGTCATGCGGAAATCCCCTTTATGGATCTCAGCAATTTTCGCTACGCCTGTTTTTAAGGCTTTTTCTGGATAATCTAACAAGCGGCCATTTTCAATAAATAGGGTTAAATGGTGTTTACCATCAATGCCTTCTACCCAACCAATACGATCACCACGAGAAGTAAACTCATAAGCACGGCTCTCTTCAAATGCTATCCCGGCGCGCTTCTCCACTTCTTGCTTGAAGGTATCAATGCCTACTCTATCAAGGGTGTACTTGGTTTTAGCATTTTTACGGTTAACTCGGTTACCCCAGTCACGCTGAGTCGTCACTACTGCAGCAGCTACCTCTAAGGTTTTGTTTAAAGGCACAAAACCAAAATCATCAGCACGGCGCGGGTAAGTAGACTTATCGCCATGAGTCATGGCTAAGCCACCACCCACCAGCACGTTAAAGCCAACTAATTTACCATTGTCGGCAATGGCCACAAAGTTAAGATCGTTTGCGTGTACATCAATATCATTACTCGGCGGAATTACTACCGTGGTTTTAAATTTACGCGGTAAGTAATTCGAACCTAAAATTGGTTCTTCTTCGCCACCTTCTACTTTTTCGCCGTCTAACCAAATCTCTGCATAAGCACGAGTTTTAGGCAATAAGTGCTCACTAATTTTAGTGGCCCACTCGTAAGCTTCTTGGTGCAGCTCAGACTCAACTGGGTTGCTGGTACATAGTACGTTTCGGTTAACATCACCGGCAGTAGCGATAGAATCAATGCCAATGCTGTTCAGCGTTTGGTGCATTAATTTAATATTCGGTTTTAATACACCATGAAACTGAAAAGTTTGACGGGTAGTTAAGCGAATACTGCCATACATGGTGTGGTCTGCGGCGAACTTATCAATGGCTAACCATTGTTTTGGCTGAATAATGCCACCCGGCATACGAGCCCGTAACATGACATTATGCAGCGGCTCCAATTTTTGTTTAGTACGCTCTGCTCGAATATCGCGGTCATCTTGTTGATACATGCCGTGAAAACGAATTAACTGGAAGTTATCAGCGGTGAATCCACCGGTAATGCGATCACCAAGATCTGCTTCAATAGTGCCACGCAAAAGGTTACTTTCTCGCTTTAGGCGCTCATTATCCGACAACTTGCCTTCAACAATTAGATCCGAACTCATTAGTAAACATCCTTTTGGTAACGCTTAGCACTGCGTAACTGTTTTAAATACTCTTCTGCTTGCTCTGGGCTTTTAGCGCCCTGCTCTGCAATAATCTCTAAGAGGGCTTGGTGAACATCTTTCGCCATGCGATTTGCATCACCACAAATGTAGAGGTGCGCCCCCTCTTCTAGCCATTGATAAACCTCAGCGGCGTTTTCTTTCAAGCGGTCTTGAACGTAGATTTTCTCAGCTTGGTCACGCGAGAACGCCACATCTAACTTGGTTAACAAGCCAGACTTTAAGTAACCCTGCCATTCTGTTTGATACAAGAAGTCTTGAGTAAAGGTTTGGTCACCAAACAACAACCAGTTTTTGCCTTCAGCATCGCTGGCGTCACGTTGTTGTAAAAATGCGCGGAACGGCGCAATACCGGTACCAGGCCCCACCATAATCACTGGGGTATCTGAGTTGCTCGGCAGGCGGAAGTTGTCATTGTGTTCAACAAACACTTTTACCTGTGCGCCTTCTTCCGCACGCGCACCTAAAAAGCCTGATGCTCCGCCTAAGCGCTGCTCATCACCTTTTTGGTAGCTGACAACACCCACCGTTAAATGTACTTCTTCTTCCACTTCGGCTTGGGCAGATGCAATAGAATACAAACGTGGCGTTAGCTTGCGTAGCGCGTCTACAAAATCTTGAGCACTTACCTTGGCTTTTTTCTCAAGCAATACATCAATTACTTGATGACTAGCCGCATACTCACGTAGCTTATCTTTATCAGCAATCACTGTTTGCAATTTCTTGCTAGCAGACCAATTGGCCCATGCTTCTACAAAAGCACCGCTAGTTTGGGTAATTTCTAGTTTCTCGGCTAAGGCCTCAGCCAGTTTGAGTTGCTGGTCATCAAGGCTAACCGTTTCATCCGCCGCTAAGCCAAGGCGAGCAATAATTTGTTCAACTAACAACTTATCATTTTCAAACCATACACCGAGTGCATCACCCGCTTGATATTGGATTCCTGACTCGCCCAAATCAATTTCTACATGGCGAACATCTTTAGCTGAATCTCTGCCAGTAATTTTTTGGCTTAAGCTTAACTCTGCGGCATAAGGATTCTTTTTATTGAACTGGCTGGCTGCAGGTGCATTCACTGGCAAACTAACTACCGAACCACTTGGCTCTGCACTTAAGGTTTGCTTAATTTCATCTAATGCTTTTAAGGTCCAAGCGTCGGCATCTTTGTCGTAATCAACGTCACAATCAACACGCTCAGCGACACGCTCGGCACCTAAGGCGGCTAAACGTTCGTCAAAATCTTTACCGGTTTGGCAGAAAAACTCGTAACTAGAGTCACCTAACGCTAAAACGCTGTATTTTAGGTTATCTAGTTTTGGCGCTTTTTTAGAAGCTAAGAACTCATGAAACTCAATCGCGTCATCAGGTGGCTCGCCTTCGCCGTTGGTGCTGGCAACAATCAATAAGTGAGTTTCATTTTTCAAGCTTTTCGCTTTGTAGTCAGCCACGTTAACTAGCTCAGCATTAATGTCTTTTGCTAGCGCAGCCGCCTTTAACTCTTCAGCAACACCTTTGGCATTACCCGTTTGCGAAGCATACAAAATAGTGAGTTTGCCAGCAGGTTGTGCTGAGGCCAACGGCGCAATTTGCCCGGCTGTTTGTCCAACACCGGCAAGGTAACCACTTACCCATGCCAGCTGAGTTACCGATAGCTCTGCCGTAGCCTGTTGCAGCAGGCTAACCTGTTGCTCAGACAGTGGGCTAGCCAATGACGAAAGTTCCTTTAACAACATTTTTTATCGCACCCTAGAATCACAATTGCAGCTAGTCTACCCAAGCTTGAGTCACCACAATAAAGAATAAAACGGGATTTTTTATAACCGTAGGTAATATACGGCCTTATTCAGCTGCCATTTTCGCTCACAATTTACACTATGTGACTGAACAATCAGCATTATGCTGAAATCTTTTATAAGCTAATGTTATTGAATGAGTGGATTGGCTTGCTATGGAACAGCGTCTGAAAAACGAACTCTCCTTAGGACAAAAGCTAGTATTGTTACTAGGCTGGCTAACCCTTATGCTGCTTGCTGGTGTTGCCGCTCAGTATCAAGCGAAACAGCAACAGCAACGCCAATTACTCGAAGAAAGCCAGCGTTTACAACGCAGTATTCAACACGAACTGGACCGTTTTAGAAACTTCCCTAAAGTACTTGCCATACAACAGCAGCTTATTGAGCCGCTGAGCCTTAATTTGAGTAGCCAACGCCGCCACGCTCTTAACCTTTATTTACAGCAGGTTAATCAGCTGCAAGGCAGTGATGTCACCTACTTATTAGACACCTCCGGTACCACGTTAGCCTCTAGCAACTGGCAAAGTGCCCGTTCTTTTGTGGGCAGTAGTTATAGCTACCGACCCTATTTTCAAACCGCTATTTTAGGCAAGTACGGTCAGTATTTTGCGCTTGGTTCTCGCTCTGGCGTACGTGGGTACTACTTCTCTGCACCGGTCATGCTTAAGCAGCGGGTCATTGGCGTATTGGTTGTGAAGGTCGCCCTCAATATCATTGATAAGAGTTGGCGAGACCCTAATTTCGAATACTTGCTTACCGACAAACACGGCGTGGTGTTTTATGCCTCCCAAACTCATTGGCTATACAACAGCATAAAACCGTTGCCGGAATCACTGCGCCAACAGCTTATTAACTCACGCCAGTACGGTGATAATAAACTGCCAAACATGGCCGAAAGCTTACATGAAAACAGTATTAACTTGCCGGACTACAGCGGCCAACGGATAGACTACAACAGTATAACTCGAGTATTACCCACGGCTGGCTGGCGCTTATATGCCTTGTCGGAAGATAGAGGTTATAGCAGCGACATTGGCGAAGCACTGTTCTTAAGTTCGCTATTCTATTTGGGTTTGGTATTGCTTTATTTATACTGGCGTCAGCTGCAAGCTAGGCGCCAATTACAAACTGAAATAAATCAAGAATTAGAAACCCGCGTTCAGCTGCGTACTGCAGAACTCACCAGCAGTAACCGCCAATTACAACAGGCCATTGACGATTATCAACGCACCGCAAGCACGCTAAAGAAAACCGAAGATGAACTGGTGCAAGCGGCTAAGTTAGCTACCTTGGGAGAGCTTTCGGCGGGTATTAATCATGAATTAAACCAGCCACTCACCGCTATGCAAAGTTACGCCGAAAATGCTTTGCGCTTTCAAGAAAAACAGCAGCATCAGCAAGTCACCCACAATCTACAAGATATTCTTAAGCTCACCTTAATGATGAGCAAAATGATTGCTAAATTTAAGATTTTCTCCCGTAAATCCCAAGGCCAAACCAGCGCAGTGTCTAGTGCAGTATCCATTAATGCGGCCTTATCCATTTTGGCCAATCGAATTGTTTCCAATCAAATAAAAATTGAATTTAGCGGCCAAGACCAACAGTGGGTTAAAGCCGATGCCATTCAATTAGAGCAGGTGCTTATCAACCTCATCAACAATGCCATCGACGCCTTAGAAAATATTCAGCAGGCGCGCTTGGGGATCCGCCAATATCAAGAAGGTGACTGGCAATGCATTGCTATTTGGGACAATGGTCCAATGCTAAGTCATGAGCAACTCAAACGAATTTTTGAGCCTTTTTTCACCACCAAAAAACAAGGCCTGGGTTTAGGCATGGCTATATCAAAACGATTAATTGAATCTTTTGATGGTGAACTTAGCGTACGTAACTTGCCCGGTATAGGTCCCGAATTTGTCATCCGTTTGCGCGTTCAAACGCCACCAGCTACTAATCAATAATAAGAGGTGAGAGTGTATACCCCAGTCATAATTATCGATGATGACCCTGATATTTTGCGCTCGTTAAAGCAAACCTTAGAGCTGGAAGACTACGAATGCTTAAGCTTTGAAAGTGCCGAACAAGCACTAAGGCAAATAAAGCGTACTTGGCCAGGGGTTATTATCTCCGACATAAATATGCCTGGTTTGAGTGGACTAGAGATGATGCAACGGGCTCATCAAATAGATGCCGATTTACCGATCATTTTGCTCACCGGTCATGGCGATATATCAATGGCTATCAAAGCCATTCGTGATGGTGCTTACGACTTTTTAGAAAAACCCTTCTCCACTAGCCACCTATTAGAGGTGCTGCAACGGGCCCTAGAAAAACGCCGACTGACCCTAGAGAACCGCGAACTAAAAGCGGAGCTAGATGCGCAAAGTGGTCCAGGTCCGCGCATTTTAGGATCTACTCCGTCGATAGTTCGGCTGCGTAAAATACTCAGTCATATTAAAGATACGCCCGCAGACGTATTAATTAATGGCGAAACAGGTACTGGCAAAGAGCTAATCGCGCGTTTTTTACATGACCACAGCGTTAGAGCCAAACACCCTTTTGTGGCCATTAACTGTGGGGCGATTCCCGAAACCATGATCGAAAGTGAGCTGTTTGGCCACGAAGCGGGGGCATTTACGGGCGCCCAAAAGAAACGGATAGGTAAGATTGCCTTTGCCAATAACGGCACACTATTTCTCGACGAAATAGAAAGCATGCCAATGGCTTTGCAGATAAAGCTATTGCGGGTGCTAGAAGAACGTAGTGTAGAGCCACTGGGCAGTAATCAAGCCACGCAGCTTAACTTGCGAGTCATTGCCGCCACCAAAAGTGATTTAAAAACCTTAGGTGAGCAAGGTGAATTTCGCAGCGATCTTTACTATCGACTCAATGTAGTAGAAGTGCAGATCCCACCGCTTAGGGAGCGTGGTGAAGATATTCCCTTATTACTAGAGAATTTTCTACGGGTTGCCGCCGCACGCTACCAACTGAATAGCCCTGAAATAAGCCCACAACGGTTGTCTGAGCTAATTCACCATGATTGGCTAGGCAATGTGCGGGAATTAAGAAACCTCGCCGAGAGGTGGGTGCTTATGGGCGAAGATGCAGCATTTAACGAAGCTAATAATGATCAACAAAGTTTAAATCTTGCCGAACAGCTATTCCGTTTTGAACGCACCTTATTGCAAGACGCTTTGCAGCGCCATAAAGGCCAATTAAAAGTGGTTCAAGAAGAGCTACAAATAGGCCGTAAAACCCTGTATGAAAAGATGAAAAAATACCAACTTGAGAAAGGCGATTATAAAGAAGATTAATGGGTCACTTTCCCCCCATTAGCTAAAATGCCTTGGGGGGATATCCCCCCACATTTTTAGCCACAAATACTCAGCCACCCGCTTACCCGCCAGTTAATCATTATATATCAAACACTTAATTACACTCATCATTCTTGGCTTAAGCTTTGCTATGAGCTGTAGCGTTGTAAGCAATTTACCCTACACAAGGATGATAAAAATGAAATTATTGGCAAGCACGCTCACAGCATTAAGTTTAGCTTTGGCTAGCGTAGTAAATGCAGCGCCTATTGAGCTTAAATTTTCACACGTAGTGGCAGAAAACACCCCCAAAGGCCAAATGGCCTTAAAGTTTAAAGAGTTAGTCGACCAACGTTTACCCGGTAAAGTAGAGGTGAAGGTTTACCCTAACTCGCAACTCTACGGTGATGGTAAAGAGCTAGAAGCCTTGTTACTGGGCGATGTTGAACTCATCTCTCCTTCCTTATCAAAATTTAAAAAATACACCAAGAAGCTACAAGTATTTGACCTCCCATTCTTGTTCCAAGACATGGCTGCCGTTGAACGCTTTCAAGCCAGTGCAGAAGGCCAAGAGTTATTGTCATCTTTGGAAAGCAAAGGCCTTGTAGGTTTAGGTTACTTGCACAATGGCATGAAGCAGTTATCGGCTAATGAACCGCTTTACACACCGGCAGATGCTAAGGGCAAAAAATTTAGAATTATGTCCTCAGATGTATTGGCAGCCCAATTTGAAGCAGTAGATGCTGTACCTCTGAAAAAGCCTTTCTCAGAAGTATTTACCCTATTACAAACCCGTGCCATTGATGGTCAAGAGAACACTTGGTCGAATATCTATTCGAAAAAATTCTTTGAAGTGCAAGCCAGCATTACTGAATCTAACCATGGGGTATTGGATTACCTGATCGTTACATCAGCCGAGTTTTGGCTTGAGTTACCTGACGATATTCGCACTGAACTAAAAGCGGCGCTAGACGAAGCGGTGGCTCACGGTAACCAAATTGCGGCGCAAAAAGCGGATAAAGATAAGGCTAACATTATGGCCTCTAAACGCTCTGAAGTTATTTCTTTAAGCCCTGAACAACGCATGCAATGGGTAGAAGCTATGAAACCCGTTTGGCAGCAGTTTGAAGGTGAAATTGGCAAAAACATTATCGATGCTGCAGTAGCGGCTAACCAATAAAACAGCTTGCGCAGAGACCCCTCGCTCTGCGCCCTTCACCGTGTCCCCAAAAGTATTCGGTGTGCTGATAAGGATATCCCATGAAGTTTGTGATTTGGTTTCGACGCTTTGAAGAAAACTTCATTGCTTTTTTGTTAGTGACTATGACCCTGCTGGTATTTGTTGAAGTGATTATGCGCTTTGTTTTCAACGCTGGCATTCACTGGGTACAAGAGGTCACTCTCTATTGCTCGGCTTGGTTAGTGCTGCTTGGGGCTAGCTGGGGTGTGCGTGAAGGCGCCCACATTGGCGTAGACGCCTTTGTAAAGGTATTGCCACCTACCCAACGAAAATGGCTCACCTTAGTCGCCCTAACCCTATGTTTATTTTACTGCTGCTTATTTATGTATGGCTCTTGGGTTTACCTCAGCAAGTTGCAGCGCATAGCCATTGAAATGGAAGATTTGCCCATAGAGAAATGGAAGACCATGAGTGTGTTGTTTATCGGCTTTGTGTTGCTACTGATCCGCTTTTTAGAAGTGGGATGGAAAGTTGTGACGAATCAGCAAGATGGTTTCCACCTCGCCGATGAGGCCAAAGAAAGTATGCAATTGGCCGACGAACTAAAAAAACAATAAGCGCTTGCGGCAAAGGAACTGACCATGACTACCTTCACCTTATTTATCTTACTGTTTGTATGCATGATTATTGGCATGCCCATCGCTATTGCGCTTGGTTTCGCCAGCATGACCACCATACTATTATTTTCTAACGATTCGTTAGCCTCGGTGGCGTTAAAACTATTTGAAGCGACTTCAGAGCACTACACCTTACTTGCTATCCCTTTCTTCATTTTATCTTCAGCATTTTTATCTACAGGCGGGGTAGCTCGTAGGCTGATTAATTTCGCCATGGACAGTGTTGGCCACATTCGCGGCGGCTTAGCCATGGCTTCAGTGCTGGCCTGTATGTTGTTTGCTGCGGTATCTGGCTCAAGCCCAGCAACAGTGGCAGCGATTGGCTCTATTGTTATCGCGGGCATGGTGCGCTCAGGCTACCCTGAATCACTAGCAGCAGGTGTTATCGCCAACGCTGGCACTTTGGGCATTCTAATTCCGCCCTCTATTGTAATGCTGGTTTACGCAGCGGCTACCGAAGTATCGGCCTCGCGCATGTTTATGGCGGGTTTTATACCGGGCCTGATGATGGGCAGCATTTTAATGATAGCCATATACATTGTGGCCAGAATTAAAAACTTACCTGCTCAGGCTTACCCTGGTATTCGCCAATGGGGCATTTCTGCACTTAAAGCGACCGGCGGCTTAATGCTGATTGTTATTGTACTAGGTTCAATTTATGGCGGTGTTGCTAGCCCCACCGAAGCAGCCTCGGTAGCCGCTATTTATGCTTTTTTAGTATCGGTATTTGGCTATAGAGACATTGGGCCAATCAAAGACCAAGCATGGCGAAATCAAGGCGAAAGCATGACGGCAGCCACAAGCCGTAATTTGATGTTGTTTCCTATCAGCATAATCAAGTCTGTGACCGACCCAGAAGTGCGCCAAGTGATCAAAGATGCGGCCAAAGTCAGCATTATGCTGCTATTCATTATTGCCAATGCGATGTTGTTTGCTCACGTGCTTACTACCGAGCGCATCCCGCATATGATTGCCGAATCGATTGTGGCTCATGGCCTACAGCCTTGGGCATTCTTGATAGTAGTGAATATTTTACTGCTGATTGCCGGTAACTTTATGGAGCCGTCGGCGATATTGCTGATTATGGCGCCAATACTGTTTCCCATTGCCACTCAGTTGGGCATCGATCCCATTCACTTAGGGATTATTATGGTGGTGAATATGGAGATTGGAATGTTGACCCCCCCTGTTGGGCTCAATTTATTTGTGACCGCGGGAATTACTGGCAAGAGTATGGGTTGGGTGATTAAGGCTTGTTTACCTTGGCTTAGTTTACTGCTGTTCTTCCTGATATTGATTACCTATATTCCGCAAATTTCCTTGTTCTTGCCTGAATATTTCGACCGAATAAATGGATATTAATTAACATACCAAGCTAAACAAAAAGGCCTGCTAATGCAGGCCTTTTCTTTCTCACTAGTAAAATTAATTACACCTTTTCCATTCGGCGCTGACGCCTGCGCAAGGCATCACTAAAGCGGCGTTTGGCGACTTCGGTTGCGGGCTTTAATGGTGGAACCTCCGCAGAGTTACCTTGGTCGTCTACAGCTACCATGGTAAAGAAACACGAATGTGTATGGCGAACGGTTTGTTCTTTTAGGTTTTTAGCTATGACCTTAATGCCAATTTCCATTGAGGTTCGGCCGGTATAATTCACCGACGCAAGAAACGTTACAAACTCGCCAATTTCAACTGGGTTCTTAAATAGCACTTGGTCTACCGACAGCGTTACAGCGTAATTACCGCAATACTGAATGGCAGTGGTATAGGCCACTTCATCAAGCTTTTTCAACATGGCGCCACCATGCATTTTACCCGAGAAATTGGCCATTTCTGGAGTCACTAATATATTCATTTCTGTTTGCGAATTGTCCATCAGGGGCCCAATTGTTTGTTGCGATAAGGCTGCTTAGCAGCCTTGAGTGTTGATGTTACTTTATGAATTAGTCGGTTTTTAATCCGTACTTTTCTAATAAAGAATACAAGGTAGGTCGAGTTACGCCTAACAAGCCAGAGGTATTAGAAATGTTCCCATTACTTAAGGCTAATGCTTTATTGATAGCTTGTTTCTCGGCAGCCTCACGCACATGACGTAAGTTTAAGGCGAGCTTGATTTGCTCTTCATCACCAATAGGCAAGGCTAAATCTTCTGCGGTGATTTGCTTGTTGTCTGCCATAATCACTGCTGATTTAATTTTGTTTTGCAGCTCTCGAATATTGCCTGGCCAGCGGTGGCTGGTTAAAGCCGTAATGGCATCATCGCTAAAATTATTAATATTACGCTGCATTTGTTTATTGTAGCTCTGCAAAAAAGCCCGCGCCAATAACACCACATCTTCTCCACGTTCTCGCAATGGCGGAATATTGATGGTGATTTCACTGATTCGGTAAAACAAATCTTCGCGGAACTCTTTTTGCTCAACCATGTTCTGCAAGTTTTGGTGGGTTGCACAAACAATTTTCACATCCACCGGGATCTCTTTACGCCCTCCAACTCGCTCTACAATTTTTTCTTGTAGGAAACGTAGAATTTTAGCTTGTAAGGGGTATGGCATATCACCAATTTCATCGAGAAATAAGGTGCCGCCGTTGGCACACTCAATCTTTCCTTCAGTGGTTTTATGTGCCCCAGTAAAGGCCCCTTTCTCAAAACCAAACAATTCACTCTCCAGCAGATTCTCTGGAATAGATGCACAGTTAATGGCAATAAATGGTTGGTCTTTACGAGGGCTTTGCTGATGAATAGCTCTCGCAAGAACTTCTTTACCGGTACCACTTTCGCCTAGCAACAAGGTAGTGACCTCGGTAGGAGCAATACGCTCTACCATACGGCACACTTTTTGAACCTCTGGCGAGTTACCCAAAAAGCCATTGTTATCTAAAGAAGCCCCTTTTAGCGCTTCATTCTCTAGCTCAATATTGGCGACCCAAAAGGCGCGAGCGATAATAACCGAGAGAGTATCGTCATCAATTGGCTTTTGATAAAAGTCATGCGCCCCCATAGCAATAGCGCTAAGCGCATTGTCTTTCTCTTCGTTGCCGGTAATCACAATGACTTTAAGCTTAGGGTTTAGCTCAAGCATTTCTTTGAGAGTTGCTAAACCCTCACTGGCGTTGGCTTCATCGGGCGGTAAACCAAGATCTAAGGTCACCACTTTAGGTTCGTAACGTCTTAATGCGGTGATCGCTTCTTTACGATCACCAGCAATAATTACTTGGTAGTCGCTAAAGCTCCATTTCAACTGTTTTTGAATACCTGGGTCGTCTTCAACAACCAGTAACGTTTCCATGTTTATTTCATCCGTTTACGCAAGCTCGCAGCAACTGCCAGCTAAATTTTATGAATTGGTAGAAACAAGCGGAATAAACTTCCCTCGCCTACATGACTCTTAACTTGTATATGCCCACCCAGCTCTTCAACAAAGCGCTTTGCATCATAGGCGCCTACACCCATGCCAGCATTACCCTTGGTGGTATCAAATGGCTTGAATAAGCGCGTATCAATAAACTCTACGCTCATCCCTTCGCCGTTATCTTCAACCTCTACGATGCAATCTTTGTCCTGAGAGCTCGCTTTAATCATAATCTCGCCAGAGGCTTGAGTAGCGTCTTGAGCATTTTGTACTAAATGAGAAAGCACATTAATAAAACGCTCTTGGTCGCCAACTAACTCAAAGTCGTCTTCTAAAGAAAAACGTAACTGCGGCTTAGGTTGGCCCATTGAACGCGACTCTACGACCTGCTGCAGTGCCTTTTTTAATAAAAAGGGAGCGACCACAGTATCTACCCGTTGCTTTTTACTTAAATGCGCCACTACTTTAGCTAAACGATTTGCCGCCGAATCTACGGTTTCGAATGCATCATCAATAAACTCTGGATTGTGTTTATGTTTAATAGCGTTTTTAGACATTAACTGCAACTGCGCCAACACGTTCTTTAGATCGTGAACCAAATAAGCCGACATGCGATTAAAGGTATCAAACTGCTGACTTTCGGCTAGCGCTAAGTTAGAGCGATGCAAATTTAGGAATACTGCTAACTGGCGGCTAATCGCGCGCATTAAATCTCGGTCTTCCCAGTTAACGCTGTGGATAGCGGTAGGTGATGATAATAGAATTACCCCTTTAAACCCTTCACCAGTGCTAGTGGGAACCAAATAACTAAACTTACTGACTTGTTGCAGCATCTCAGAGGAAACCGTAAACGGTACAACGCTAGAGTCTTCTTTCAATTCGTCTATATCAATGATCCATTGATGTTCAATCGCTTGGAAGGCCAAGTGCTCTAAACACAGTAAAACTTGTGGGTCATCATCTGCGACGTTATAACAAGATTTCACCGTAAAACGACCGTTCTCAATAATTGCCAAGCTAGCAAATTGGCAGTCAAATGGTTGGTTAATGGCTTTTAGTGCAATGTTATAAGGAGATACACCGTCTTCTTCCAGAACGGCGGCAAACTTCATCCACTCTTCGCGGTACTCATATTTATTAGCAAAGAAATGTTTAGTAATTTGCACCTTAAGCTGCTTACGCAAACGCTCAGATAAAAACAAACTCACCAGTATCAGGGCACTTAAAGCAAAGAAACCATTTTGTGCCATGCTTCCCCAATCACCACCCGCATAGCGAATGTAATAGCCCACAAGCGCCATCATGAGTAAGTAACCACCAGCCACTAGCAGTAAGGTACTGTGGTAGATAACATCACGAGAAACGTAAATCTTGGTAGACCAACGCTTAATTCTACGCGCGCTTAATAGCACTAATGGGGCTGCGAGAACGGCAACAAAACCGCGCAAACTCCAAAAATCAAAAGAAATCCCCGATGTGATCAGTGCATTCGCATATAAGGCAAAATCAAAAGCAAACATGCCACCAAGGCCTAAACACATTGGTTTAATGGTTGGGCGCGCGTTGACTTCAATTCTGCGGTAAAGCTGCTCTATTAGCCATAAACCAATAACGGTTTGCGCTAACTGAGTTACCAGCCAAAGCTGATTTAACGGTAGGTTGCTAATCGCCACGAAGAGTTGCAAGCAAGCGGTAATGAGTAGCCCGAGAAGAACACCTTTTCTGCGCCATGGGCCGTTAAGCATATTAGTTAGCTCAAAGCGAGGAGCTATGGTGGCGTAAAGCAGTAGAAACCATAAACCATTACGGATAGTTTCAACCGCATAAAAGTAGCCTAAGGGGAAGGCGAACCGAATTTGACAGGCCCCAACGGCGGCCCAAAGCAGAGTAAAAAATACCACCCAGCTGAGAGCTTTACGTTGAAAACCGCTTTGTACGGTCGTTAACAGCAGCAAACTAAACAGCAAATACACCACTGCAGCTATGCTGTATCCCAATAATCCAACAATAATACTCAAATGAGATCTTCCATGTATTAACTAGGGAGTATTTATAAAAGCGTGCGGCTTTGCCTAATTGTTTTCGCTTAACTCAACGATTTCTTTGCGCTTCTTTTCGATCATTTTATCTAAGTAGCGAATGATTTTTATCTTTCGCAGCACCACTTCTTCAAGGTAACTAGACACGTCCAATAGGTTGGCTTTAATTTGATTGTCACTAAGTACTGCACCGCGAGCCAGATTTTGCCCATCCATGGCGCTTTCATATTGGCGCCCGAGCACTTCGTCAATATCTGAAACACCTTGTTGTTCTGGCGTACCTTGTAGCGATCCAGAAAGCTCGCCCCCCATTTCTTCAATCACTGAAGCAACATCAGCATGTGAAATAGTATGGAGGTCTTCAAGAAAAGCATACAAAAACAAGCGATCAGCAAAAATGTTAATTTTCCGCGGAATCCCTTTGGTAAAGTCTGCAATTTGTTGAAAAATATCGTCATCCAATTTTGGATTTTCGTTCCAGCCGACTTGTTTTAAACGATGCAGAATATAACCTTGAGTTTGCTCCGCATCTAATGGCTGAAGGTGGCAAGAAGCAATAATTCGCTGCCTAAACTGCTCCATTTCAGGTAATTCAATAATCGGCTTAAGCTCTTCTTGCCCTAATAGAAAGCTTTGGAACAAGGGCTTATCATTGAGCTGAAAATTAGACAGCATTCGCAGCTCTTCTACTGTTTCAGCAGGCAGATTTTGAGCTTCATCCACCACCAATAGAGCACGTTTGCCTTGTTTGTTTAGGGTTAATAAATATTGCTCAAAACGTTTAAGAATATCGGCCTTATTGAGCCCTTCTACGTCAATATTAAACTGTGCGGCAACTAAGCGTACTAACTCGTCTGGGTTAAGCTTGGTCGTGGCAATTTGCGCGGCAACAATCGAGTCATCAATTGAGGCCAATAAACTACGGGCGATGGTGGTTTTACCGGTACCAATTGGCCCAGTGACAACAATAAAGCCCTCTCCTTGCGAAAGGCCATAACGTAGATAAGACACTGCGCGGTCATGGTGCGGACTAGCAAAGAAAAATTTAGGGTCTGGGCTAAGCTTAAATGGTTTATCACTTAAGCCAAAAAAAGATTCATACATGCTTAAAACTGCTTAGTCGCGTTAATCGATACTCGGTTTTCGTCATAGTTTCTACCTGCAGTATTTGAGCTACGATGGGTATATTGGTAGCGGTACGTGAGAAAGAAACCCTCGATAAGGTCTTGATTTAAAGATAAATCATAGCGGCTATATTTATCAATTTGGTCAGTGCCGTTAAGGCGGTCAAATGTGTAGTGATCGTAATCAAACCCAAAGGCTATGGTCAAATTACGACTAAGCTTGTGGTCAAGGCCAATACCGCCACCGTAGGTAATGTCTTTAATAAAGTCACTATCACTGCGCAAGCCTTCGCGAGTTTGATGACGCAATTCAACATCGATGCCTGACCGACGTAAATTTAAATCAGTGTTCCAGCGAAATGTTTTATCTAACTTTTGCTCTTCTACGCTATCACCTTCTACAAAGAAACGGCGGTCAAAACTGGTTGGCTCTTCAATGTAGCTAATGTCTGTTGTTACGCGGCGCTTTTTGTGGTTAAAAGTGAACTCATAAGCGTTGCCGTAAAAGCGTTTGCTGTACTCGAAAAACAGCTTAGTTCGACGGTTAGGTTCCAAGTTTAGCGCGGTACCTACATAATCATCGTTTTTATCTTTATCTAAGGAAAAGTTATAGCTGAGTTCTAAGTAACTTAAGCGTGAGCGAAAATAGCGAATAGCTGGGCCCCAGCTTTCAGATTCACCGACTTTTTCAGAAGAACTCACGCCTTCTAGGTAGCTTTCTGCGTAATAACGGATAAATGGGCTGAAGCCAGAACGCTGTTGCAGACCAAACTCACCTTTATACTTTACGTTTTCGGTTTCTTTAGAGTTACCGCGTGCCTCGCGTTTGATATAACTCGAATCCACTAACCAGAAAACAGTATTAACCTTTTGGCCATTCTTAAACAGCAAAGAGCCGTCAAAATCATTATTGTTACCACGGTCATCTTCGTAACGATATAAACTTGCACCCGCTCGAGCGCTTAGATCTATCCATTTACGGCGATTGGACTGGTAACTCAACCCTAAACCTAGCTCACTACCTTGAATTAAATCCCCAGAGATAATATCTGTAATGGCATTACTGCTTACTTCTGCTGGCAAAATATCAATCGATGCAATCGCATCAACACTAAAACCTGATTTACCTAATTTTTTGTCAGCAGCAAAATCCAACTCATGGTAGAGCTGGTTTTTGTTTGAGTCATAGGAATGGTAGGTTTGACGAGCTTGGTAGTCTAAGGATATTTCTCCGTCTTTACCGATAACTTCAGATACGATGCCTGCAGACAAAATACCGATTTCGCCAGCCTCAGGAGACTCCTCACTTAAACCCGCATTGTCGGTATAAACTAACTCGGCACCAATCTCAGGGCGAAACTGCACTTCAGCAGCATAAGCTGAAGTAGACAGTCCTAAAGCGATAGCAAGCGCAAGAACAACACTAGGCGCTGCGTTCTTCCTCATATCCATAGCCGTATCCGTAGCCATAACCGTAAGTCCCTGTTTTTCCGTGCACTGCTTTATTCAATACGTAACCAATCGCCAGCTCTTCACTAAACTGCGATACCGCTGATTTAATTGCCGCCATCTTAGTACTATCTTGCTCTACCACTACCACTGCCTGACCAATAAAGTTAGACAACACAACGGTTTCATTCACGCCTAA
The DNA here is from genome assembly GCF_030548085.1 of Agarivorans sp. 2_MG-2023. NCBI lineage: Bacteria > Pseudomonadati > Pseudomonadota > Gammaproteobacteria > Alteromonadales > Alteromonadaceae > Agarivorans > Agarivorans sp. 2_MG-2023. The sequence goes on along the minus strand of NZ_JAUORQ010000016.1, from coordinate 42,145 downwards.
TATTGGTGGGCTATCAAACAATACAACGCGATCCGAATAACGGCTATTCAGCTCTTGAGTCAGAGAGCGCATTTTTTCACTCGCTAACAATTCGTTGCTCAAGTGATGCGGCATGCCGGCAGGCATAATTCTTAGATTAGGAATATTGGTGTGATAAATCACATCAGCAACATCATTGGTTTGCCCTAGCAAATACTCCATTAAGCCCATGTGCTGGCCAATGCCTAAGGTTTTACTCACCGTCGGTTTAAGCACATCGGAGTCAATTAACAACACCGTTTTATCTTTTTCTAAGGCTAAGCTAAGCGCTAGGTTAATTGAGGTGAAAGTTTTACCTTCACCTGGGTTAGCGCTAGTCACCATTATCAGGTTACTTTTGTTTTGTGGGATTAACCCCGGCTCAAAAGCATTTTTAAGCAGCTTACGTTTAATACCGCGATACTCGTCGCTAAGCATTCTGGTTTCGCGAGAGCGAATGTCAGACAACATACCCAAACGTTTCAGTACTGCTGAATCAATTTGTAGAACCGGTTTATCGACTCTTTTGCTTGTCGTTGTCGCAGCCTCAGTTTCAGGAACTGCAGCTTGCTCTGCTGCAGGGATATCTATTGGTGCTTGATTGGCTTGGGCTTGCTTTGCTAGCTTACCCATTGCTTTTTCTATCGTGCTCATAGCAAACCTACTCCACCTAACCCTGCAATAATCTTATTGTGTAATCCGGGTAGCAAATTAATCACCATAAACCCTACAAAGCCACATAACAAAACGGTATTTGATAAGACAAATAGCCGCATTTTGCGCTTTTCTATTTTCATCAACCCAGAACTTTCAGTCGCCGAAACCACACCCAGCACCGGATAGCCAGTTTGCTGATATAACTGTTGTAGGCTTGATACCACAGGATTTATTTGACTAAACGCAAACGACATACCGCCGCCAACCGCGAGAGCAAAGATTAATACTCCAGCAATTAATAATGGTCGCTTCGGCCCAGAAGGAACAAGAGGTACGCGAGGTGCATCAATCACTCTAAACTTAATGTCATCGGTTGTTTTACCGGCGCTTTGTGAAATTTGCGCGCTCTCTCTACGAGACAAGAGATCTTCATATTTCGATTTAGTGATTTCGTAATTACGGTTTAGGCCAGTTAACTTCGCTTCAACATCAGGCACCTGACGCAGCTGTTCTTGCAAAGTATCTACTTTCTCAGCGTGACGCTCTTCACGCACTTTTAGCGAAGCCACTTCATTCTCTAGCTGGCTCACCGTAATTTTTAAGTCTTGGTAAATGACCGACTCAGACGCGATAGCAGCAGGTGTTTTAGCTGTAGTAATCGCATTGTCTTTTTGCTTCTGCAAAGATTCAATCTGGCGCTGAACCTCTACCACATCAGGGTGGCGCTCTGTATAGCGCAGCAGCAAATCATCTAAGCGCGTTTGCATTGAGATAATACGGTCATCAAACTCAGTACGAACTCTGGCTGTTTGCTGTGACGCTAACAACTCTTCGCTAGCCAATTGAGAACGTGCAGACACCAATTTGGTTTCAGCTTCACTTAGCTCCAAACGGGTTTCTTCAAGCAGCTTTTTAACCCCTTCCAAGTTACTATAATAAGTTGACTCTTTACCAGGTAAGAAAGCAGTGTATTCTTGTTTGAATGACGCCAAGCGCTTTTCAGCTTCAATTAGGCGTGTTTCATATTCTTCAATTTGCTGGTTAATAAACGAATTAGCGGTATCAGTATCTTGTCGCTTTTCTCCAAGAGTATTTTCAACAAATACATCTAGCGCTGCTTGCACAACATCGCGTACATATTGGGGAGAATCGGCCACGAAAGTAATAGTATAAAGATTCTCTCGGCGGGTTTTATCGATGTCGATCTTTTCTTTCAAATTATCTAATAGCTCATCGTACTCAGCGCTATTGTTAACCCGAACGTCAGCATCACTCGCCCGAGCAATCTTCTCTAGGTTGTTACGACTCAGTAAAGTTTTAACAATCATCGCCAGTTCCTGACTAGGATCGGTCTGAATGGCTAAACCTTTCAACAGAGGTTGCAACAACGAACGAGTGTCTGCGTAGACCCTAGCCTCAGCAGTATATTGATTTGGCATCAATGTTACCGCTATCCAACCAATTGGGCAGATGATCCACAAAGCGATTAAAATATAACGGCGTTTTAACCATACCCCTCGCAGGTATTGCAAAAAATCCTCAATTAACTCTTGCATTTAAACGACTACTCCGACTAAAACCAAGCTTCTGGGATAATAATAATATCGCCAGGAAGAACATCTACATTGGCTTCAATCTCACCATCTTGTATTAGTTTGCCTACACGCACGTTATAAGAGCGCTGCTCTCCACTTACTACTCGAACCAAACGAGCATTATCACCGTCGGCGTACTCGGTTAAACCGCCCACCTGAATCATTACATCAAGCAGTGTCATGTCTTCGCGGTAGTTAATGGCTTGCGGTTCAAAGGCTTCACCAATAACCCGAACTTGCTCGCTAAACGGCCCAATAAAACCTTCTACCGTTACCGTTACAATCGGGTCACGAATAAATTCGGCCAATTCAGATTCGATAAGACGGGCTAGTTCAGTCGGCGTTTTACCCGACACTTCTAGGTCTTCCACTAAAGAGGTTGAAACCATACCGTCTGGGCGAACAATAAAAGTGCCTGAAATTTCAGGGTTTCGCCATACAAAGATATTTAGTTCATCACCCGGTCCAATCAAGTATTTATAATCGGCGGGGTTTTCGGTGAGCGAAGGGTTAACCGACGCACTAGGTAAGGTGGGTAAATTGTGTGAACATGCGCTAAGGAAAAGCCCTAACGCCATTACCGAGAGTAGTTTAACTACCGCTTGATTTAGTTTTTTCATAGCACTATCCATTACGCTGAGTGTCCATCAAATAACATTGATTGAGAAAGTCCTTTTTCCCATGATAGTGTGCGGGGACGCATGTTGTAAATCTCTTGAGCTAAATAGTTTTAATATATCGATATTTATCTTCAGGCCGTTGTAAATGTAAAGCTAAGGTAACAATTCTGCTGTTAACTAAAGGCGCACAAGTAGAACCGATTTTTTGTGGCTCTGTGTTTAAATCTCGGTATACTGGTCAATCTTAAAATTTAAATTTAAATTGTTTCAAGGAAGAAGCGTGGCTGGTTCGAAATTTCACAATCTAGATCCTGGTAGTAGAGCAATTATTCTCGCCGAATTTTTATTGCTCATTGGGGTTTTTGTCATCGGCGTTGAGCTTCTTCGCTTCAGCGGTTTTGAAGGTATTCCTGCCTACGGTGAGGGTATCTTATTGATGCACTGCCTAGCATTTACCTTTCCTATTCAACTCTCCATCCTTTCTGTTGGCTTATACAACCAAAAAATACGTGAAACCTTTCGAGGAGTCATTCGTCGACTGTTAGTGAGTATTGCTTTAGGTTACTTTATCTCTTCGGTTGTATATGTATTAACGCCGCTTGATGTATTGCCGGGTAATTTCCGTGAATTACTTTACGCAGCCGTAATGATGGGCCTGACTACAATTCGTTATTTCGCCTTGAAAATGCAATACGAGCATATGGGCAGAAAACGCATTCTAGTTTTAGGTGCAGGTGAGCGCGCGAGCATTATTGAAAAGAGAATGCGCCGCAAGTCTGACCGAGTTAGCTTTGAGATGGCAGGTTTCATTAGTATGCCTGGTGACTCTGAAGACGGCATTAAACGTGAAACCATCCTTGAACTCGACCAACCGCTTGAATCTTATGTTCTCGCAAATGGCATTGAAGAGATAGTGATTGCCGCAGATGAGCGACGCGCTAACTTGCCAGTGGACAGCTTATTTCTATGTAAGCTTCGCGGCGTAGAAATTACCGATATCATTGACTTTATCGAGCGTGAATCAGGGCAAATTGCAGTAAACCTTATTTACCCATCTTGGGTTATTTATAGTAACGGTTTCCACTCTACCAACTACTTACGTAGTTCTTTAGACTGGGTGTGTAATACCTTTTTAGGCTTAATCGTATTGTCTCTAACTTGGCCGCTGATGCTAATTACTGTCATTATGATCAAGCTAGAAGAAGGTATTAAAGCCCCGGTCCTGTATTCGCAAGAGCGAATTGGCCTAAACGGTCAGCCATTTAATATTTTTAAGTTCCGCAGTATGCGTACCGACGCAGAAAAAGACGGCGCTAAATGGGCTCAGAAAGAAGACCCTCGCGTAACAAAAGTAGGCAACTTCATTCGCAAATACCGCATTGATGAATTACCACAAATTTACAATGTATTGATCGGAGACATGGGCTTTGTAGGTCCTCGTCCGGAACGCCCAGCGTTTGTAAAAGAATTAGTGTTATCGATTCCTTATTACAATCAACGTCACAATGTAAAACCTGGTTTAACCGGTTGGGCGCAGCTTAAGTATCCATATGGAAGCACTGAAGCCGATGCCTTAGAAAAGTTAAAGTTTGACCTGTATTACATTAAGCACCGCAGCTTCTTACTGGATTTATTGATTCTAGTAAGAACCGCAGAGATCATCTTGTTTGGTAAAGGGCGCTAATTTTTGGAGCCAGATAATGTAGGGCAAGAGCACGCTAATAGCGGTAATCTTCAAGCTATAATGGTCTTAGTGGTTACCGCATCAGTTGCTTTGCTATTTTGGCCAGTGCTATTGGATGTTTGGCGCTACAGTTTTGATGACGGCACCTACTCACATGCCTTTCTCATTCCTTTAGTAGCACTTTATGTGCTTTATGATTGTCGACAAGAACTACAGTTTCGCCAAGCTCCTAGTCTTTGGCTAATCCCTCTGATTCTTTGCCTAGCTTTAGAGCTGCTGCTGTATTTGAGCCAAATTAGTCTACCGGTGCGCGCCCTACTCCCTTTCGTATTACTGTTTAGCTTATTGAGCGTATTTAAACATCACAAAAGTTTATATGTGTACGCTCTAGTCATGTTATTTGCTACACCAATTTGGGGGATTCTATCCCCACCACTGCAGACACTGTCTACCAATGTTGTAGAAATGGTGATGGCCTATACCCACGTACCGAGCTTTTTTGAAGGCAATGTGGTGTCTATTCCTTCAGGTCGTTTTGAGATAGCGAATGGCTGTAGTGGCTTGCGCTACTTTATTACTTCGTTGTTTTTATGTTTGTTGTATATCTATTTTAATATTCGAGGCGCACGTAAAGCTGCTACCTTTTTTGTTGTGTGTATGGTCGGCGCGTTATTGGTTAACTGGGTACGTATCATCATTATTATTCTGGTTGGTCACGAAACCCAAATGCAAAGTGACTTAATTCACGACCATAATAATCTAGGCTGGTATTTATACATTCCTTACTTGCTGTTTGCTTTTTATGTCGGCGGTAAACTCGCTGAAGATCCTTTACCACGAGCGAAACCTGTTGAAGTAAGCCAGCCTTCACCAAAAGTATTTGCGTACTTCATTCTTGCTCTATTGGTTTTCTCTCCAAGCCTATTGGATTGGCCAGTGGTTGATGCGAATCAGCTAAACAGCCAGCAGACACCATCAGAAGTCCTCTACCATCGCTCTCTCCAAGTGAGCCAATACCAATCGGTAGAGCATCAAACGCTTTCTGTAGATGATATAGAGCTACAGCAATGGGTGTATTTATTTAGTGGCCTTGGCTTAGACAACAAAGCATCATTTTATTTAAATGAAGTGGTGCCTGAGAATATGCGAGTGAAAAAAACTGAGAATACCCTTCGCACTAACTTTGTATACTTTCGCTCAAGAGCTAATCAACCAGCCCTGTTAGCCTATAGTTATGCGGGCGCTAACGGCTTGGTGGCCAATAGAGGCGCACTTAGATCTCAGCGCTTTTCAGAGGTACTAGCAGGCAAGCGTAAGAGTGCTATTGTAGCCGCTTCAGTCTTGTGTGCTGACGCTAGCTGTACTCGCGAAAGAGCGGCGCTAGAACAGCAATTAGGTTTGTTTGAAAACACCGAGTTATTGTTTCAAGATCCAAGTTAACGAACCGTTACTGGCAAACCACCAATTAAATTTTCTTAGTGGTTTTAAGGCCCAAGCCGGTTGGCCAGCAGCGGTTTTACCTTTTTTATTCATCGTTCCATCGCACGTTTTTAGCAGTTCCTGCCCAAGTAAGTCTAATAAAAACTCGTCTTCGCCACGTTCACGCTTCAAATATACAGCCTTATAAACCATGCCCACTACGTCACAAGCATGTTGCCGCTCGGTCCAAGAATTACGGTCTTGAAAAATAGATTTTTTAAAGAACACTAAATAATCTGGGATATAAAGAGTCTTACCTTTGTATTCCACAGTATATAGCCCTTGTTGAAGCAGCATTTCTGCAAAATCTACAATCAATTGAGCCGCTTGCTGATCGTTAGTTAACCAAAAATAACGCCACAACTGTTCTACTACCAAAGCACTCATCCATGGGGAACACACCATCTCTTGACTGTTTTTATTAGAGTGTGCCTTCAAGCTATGCTTTAAACAGCCGCCCTGTCCGGGAGCGGGCACCCATAGATTTTGTTTAATTCCACTCAGTAGTTGCTCAATCCGGCTTAACGATTGCGCAGTGCTATCGAGCTCCCATTGATTTAGTGCCAAACCGAGCGCTACCGACAAGTGCCGCTCGGTCCAAAACCCTAGTTTGGTGCTGTAAGTTGCTGGCCACTTAAGCCCTTTCGGCGTCATATTCTCAATCGCTAGCTTGGTAGACAGCTTAGGGTAAAACAAATAATCAATTAGCAGCCCAGCACTTAGCATGTACTTAAGATCTGCTGAGCCCTTCAAGGAAAAGTCTCCATTAGAATCTAACTGACTGATAAAAAACTGTGCTTTTTGGTGAGCCGTTTTTTTCCAACGAGAGTCGACGGTTTTAAAATACAGTTGATAGAAAGTATACGGCCTATCATATAGCCATGGCGCTGCGCTATTACTGGGGAGCGTCGTTTTCTTCGCTGGGTCTTTGGGTTTACTAAGCTCAGCGATAAGAGCCTCATCACCGCTATAAGCAGCATAACGCCAATACGCGTTATCAAACCAACCCCAATCGATATTGTTTGCGTTGTAGATAAGTGGTGAGTAAAGCGCTGAGTTTAACCATTTTTCAGTAAAATTAGCCTCAACCAATAGGGCTTCTTCTAGTTTTACTCCATCATTTGGTTTTGTGAGATTTTTTGCCCAGCGAATTTCAAGTTCACCAGTATCCAAACCTTCGACCTTAAATAGTACGCCTCTATAAAACTTAGCGCCTCCTACTTGCGGCCAACTAAGATGAGCCGAAGCGCTAAAGTCGAGTGTTTTCCCTGATTGGCTGAGTTCAAAGCCCAGCTGATTTGAAATAGTGAAGTTGGGAATCGGTAACACAAAGTAATGGTAAGGTTTGCTGCTTGGTATCGATGAGATGCTTGCTTGAACTAAACCCTCTTCTGCTGCCGAGACTTTTAGCGTTAACAATAAAAACAGCATCAAGGCTGGAAAGTAGCTTGTCGATTTATTAAGGGATTTGCACATTTCTACCATTCCTGATTATGACTAAACGAGGCCAAGAAAAACGGTCTCTCATCAAGTAAAGTGCAAATCAAGAAAGTCGGCAAGTTAGCCCGCTAACGCGCTAACTTGTCATGCAACGCCATCACTTGAACTTTAAGCGACTCTACGGATTTATTGCCATCAACTGAAATACGTTTTAGTGAGTACGCACTTTGCTCTGTCAGCTTAGTGTTAATCCCGTTCATAAAAGAAAATGCGAGACGATAGCCGCATTGCTTAGCCATCTCTTGGGTCTGCTCAGTAAAGCTATCCGTTCTGCCAACGGGATACGCTAACATACTCACTGAGTTGCTCAACTGGTCTTGAATAAAGATACGTGACTCATGCAATTCTATACGTTGTTGCTGCGGCGTTAAGTGAGCCAAAATGGGATGACTTTGAGTATGCGATCCTATCGTCATCCCAGCATCAGCCATCTCTTTAAGCTGTTGCCAATTAGCAAACAAACTGTTGGAGCCGGGCAAAACGGGCGCTTTGCATAGCACTCTAAGTTGAGCTAACTTTTCATCCATCGAAAACTGCTGATCAGCTTTAAAAGCATACAGCACTTTACGAATATTTTGAGTTTCATTTTTGCCCGTTAAATCAACCGCATCAGGCCAATGTTCTAGTTTTAACTGACTAAGCTGGCAATGCTTAACCAGCCAGGCAACTTCATCCCACCAGGCAAAACTTCCGCCATCGGTATATTCGGTCACCACAAAAAACACAGCGCTTAAATCATGCTTTTTAAGCAAAGGGAAAGCATGCTGGTAACTGTCGATATAGCCATCATCAAAAGTAATCAATGCATAAGGCTTGCTAATCGGTTTATTCGAATCTAATAGGCTGAGTAACTCAGATTCATTTACTACCGTGAACTCTTGTTTGTAGAAACGTAAATGCTGCTCAAACTGTTCTGATGTGCAGCTAAAAACATTGGGATCAAACTCGCTAAAGCGAGCATCGCCAATCCGGTGATAATTAAATACATACACCCCTGGTGAACGCTGCTGCCAGCGCTTATCAGAAACGGTACGTGCACCAAATAAGAACTTCCTTATTTTGGCTTTACTCAGCATCGGCATGCTCTTCTAAGGTTTTATAGTGTGGCGCTTTAACCACATAATCCCTATAAAGGTGCGGGTTGCCTGTTTCACCAGCTTCTGCCGCTTTGGCCATGTTGTACATCTCTCTCGCCGACACATAATGCAATACATAGTTGCTACCGTCATTATACTTGCTCTCTAGGTAGCTACACATGTCATCGAAAGGTTTACCTAATAAGGTTGGCATGTCTGCTTCTTGAGTACCATGAGTATGGATCTTGATGAAACGCCATTCTGGCCGGCCCTCAACATGAATATTGGCATTGACCCATAAATCTACACGGTCTTTGGTCGGCATCATGCTGGTACGGATATCGGAATTTTCAATTTGTGGGAAAATCCCCTTTTTGCGGGCTTTCCAGTTCAAATCTAAGGGGCCGTTAATCAACATCAAATCCCCCCAAGTTTCACCACCTACTTTCACCATTTTGCCGGTATTGTGAGATTTAGGCGCATGTGGGTCATCTTTAGCGTAGTAAATAGCATTAACCGTTGCAGGTTGCGTAACACTCGGTGCAGATGGGAAAGTGTAGTCGACAAAACAACCGGTTTCTCTTAGTACAATTAGCTCATCATTTACCCCACAAAGCTTCCCATCGGGGTGAGAGTTATCCAAGGTCCAGTTTCCATGAATAAAGGCGTACTGTAGCTTCCCAGAGGTTTCACAACGGACAAAAGCCCCATGTTTCTCATGTAACAACTCAGTGAAAACTTCTAGGGTTTTACGCAGATTATCACTGGTATCATCGTCATGATGTAAGTGAATTTCAATCTCACCAAAGCCTCGTGCACATAAATCGGCTACTTTGGCTAAATGTTCAAATCGGTACTCTTCTTCTGGGTAGAAAAAGGAATGCTTAGGAAAGTAACCGTCTGCATCTTTGTGTTTGCCCGCAACTTCTGGGTACTCGTTAAACCACCGGTCAACCCTAGCTCGTTCTTGTTCCAAGCTAATATTCTTGCCCCACTGCGGCTCGTAGTGGTCAACAAAACAGAACAAAACATGCGTAGGCCCTTCAAAATGAGCTTTCGGCCTAAACTTTTGCTTTAAGTAATGAGACAGCCACAAATGCATGTGTTTTTTGCGAATAATAAAGCTTACCAATGCAGCCCCAAGCAGCGCCAGCAAGAAGAAAATAGAAAAGATGATCACCGTGAAGTCCTTTGCCATGTGCCTTGCACATTTTTAAACAAGAATGAGTAAAAGCCTTTTAATAAAGCCATGTTCATTGATACAAAAAAAGTTAAAAAAGCGATGCTACCAGGTAGGCTTTTTCCCTGCTTACTCCGGCTATTTCCCCACGCAGCGACTAAGTAGCCGGCGATTTGAATGGCCAATAGGCCGGTGTACCATGCTTCTGTGACTAAAAGTACATTAGAGACAAGCGCCACTAGCATTAAATGCGGAGTAAACCAGCGCAACACCTTATGGCTAAGGTAAGAAAAGAAACGCGCACCTTGTAAAGGGTTTAGCGCCCACAAACAGCGTGTGAAAGCTTGATAGTTACCAGTACCAATTCGAATACGACGCTTTTCTTCGTCATGAAGTGAAGGAGCCACTTCTTCGTAAGCCACTGCGTTTGGCTCATATAAGACCTTTTTGCCTACTTTAGATACGTTCATAACAATCATAAAGTCATCAACAATCGTGTTGGCTGGCAGGGCTTGATAGAGCGGTTTAGCAATCGCATAAATAGCGCCATTCGCTCCAAGTAACGCGCCAAGACGGGACTCATGAAACTTAAGCATTTGCTCATAACGCCAGTATATACCGTCTTTGTTATCTTTTGATTCAGAGTCGACTAAATGCAACTCACCGCATACCGCTCCAATATCGTCGCTATCGAAATGACGGACCAAATTCTCAATGGCATCGGCTTCAAAATGTGTGTTTGCATCAGACATCACCAAAATCGAATCTTCGGCCAGTTCAACGAGATCATTAAGCACATTTATTTTGCCGCGGTTTTGCTCAAAAATATGGGCCTTAAAGTGGCTAGCGTCCACTGCCGTTAAAATATCGGCGCTAGAATCAGTACTGCCATCAGAACCAATATGAATGGTTAGTTTATCTTTAGGGTAATTAAGCTGCAGTAAGTTATCGATGCGCTGCTGCAGGCATTGCTCTTCGTTGTAGGCGGCAATAATAATTGATACTGAAGGCCAGTTTTCGGGCTCATCAGAACGACGTTCATAACGACGCCACAAATAGCGAGTATCCCGAATAGCTTGTTTAATACCGCTCACAACCAGCAATACTAAGGGGTAAATAACATAACTATAAGCGATGAGCGCAACCGCAATCCAAAAAATTAGCTCCATCACTATTGCTCCGCTTGTTCGGTTGTTCGCTGATACGGACGAGCAGGAATCCCTAGCATGGTCACGCCCTCTTCAGCTGATTTGGTGAGTACTGCATTGGCACCAATTTTCACCTTATCAGCAACGTGTAAATCACCAATTATTTTAGCGCCAGCGCCGACAAAAATATTCGAGCCTAAGCGCGGAGATTTGCCTTTTTCATCACCAATGACCACCCCACTTTCTAAAGTGATGTTCGCTTCACCTTGTACCTTGGAGTTAATCACAATGCCTACCGGATGCATGATCACAAAACCTGGGCCAAACTCAGCTCCACTGCCAATAACACAGCCATTGATATACTTATTCAAGCATTGAAAAAAGTACGCTACTAAACCTAAACGATGAGTGGCAAACCAGCGCATACAGCGGTAAAGGATATTGGCACTTGAACCGTCAGCCATCACTATTCGCAACATGCTCACATCAGCACCGTCTTCCTTAAAGATTTCTTGTTTTCGGCGGAAATCAGCTTTCAATCGTTCCATCATTTCACCAATGTTAATAGTTGTTCAGCGTTGTGGCGCCATTGCCTTTCGCGCTCTATATAAGCGCGCGCTTGTTCGCCCACTAACCGTTGTTGATCTGGCTGCGCAGATAAGGCTAAAACTTTCTCAACACAAGCTTCACGGTCATTGGCTTTAAATAGCCAACTGGTTTCGCCGTCTGCCACTACTTCATCAATAGGGGTAAAGTCTGGTGCTACCATACCTTTACCCATAGCCATAAATTCAAACAACTTCATCGGCGAGCCATAATCATTTGAGTCGGGTAAAATACCAAAATCCATCGCCGACAAATACGTGGGTACTTGGTCATGAGCGACTCGCCCTGGCATAATAATTTGCGATTCGGCCCCAGCACTAGCAATGCGTTGCTTAATACTGTCGTAACAGGCCCCATCACCCACCAGCAACAGCACTATATTGGGATAATCTTTAAGGCGCTCTGCTATCAGGTCAACAAACCAATCAATACCGTGCCAATGCACAAATGCCCCCACATACCCCACAACGACCTTGTCTTCTACCTTAAGCTTTTCACGTAGTTGTTGGGCGGCGGGTTTATCTATTACAAACTGGTCTAAGTCAGCGGCATTCGGCGAAATAACCGAGGGTGCTATATCTGGGTAGGCATCTTGCGCGACTTGCTGGAAACGGCTAGAAATAAATACTAACCCAGTCGCATTGCTAAATATCCAACGTTCTACCGAGCGGGCAAAGCGTTGAAAAAACAGCTCTCGCACACGATGTACCAAACAAGAGTCATTAATCTCCAACACGATAGGAATATTGTGTCTTTTAGCCCACCACACACTAGCAAACATAAACAACGAATAGCGTTCATAAATAAGCTCGATATTTTGCTGCTTAACCGTTTTACGTAAACGCCACCATGCGAGCAAATTAAAAGCCAACTCAAATAATTCGAACACAAACTCGGGGGTATATTTGGTTAACTCTGTTAAACGAGAAAACAAGCCTTTCTTTAAAGGAGGCTTCGCCGCGCTGCTGGGCTGCTGGGCTGCTTCTTTTGGCCCTGGAGTGGTAGGTAGCTCTTCTTCTGGGTCGGCACCGGGTAACGACAGAATACTCACTTTATGGCCTAATTCTCTCAGCCCTTTTACCACCCCGCGAATATGTACGCCTTCGGCACCTCTGCCACGTGTACGATGGTGGAATAAAATATTCATTTTAACTTAGCTCTCCAGTGCTTTAAGTTCAAAACCTTGCGCTTGCCATTGCGGAATAAGCACCGCTAATGCGTCTATGCACAAGTTATTGTCATCATGAAATAAAATTATATCGCCAGCAGTAACCGGCTGGTCGTTAAAACGTTTAATCAATTGCTCGGTAGGTTCTTTTTTATAATCAAGAGAGTCACGGCTCCAATGCACAGCGGTAATACCACGGCGAATCAAATAACGAAGTAAAGAAGAATCCCAACGGCCTTGCGGCGAACGAAATAAGCGACAATCAGTATGAGTTAGCTGCTTAATCGCGCTGTTAGTTTTTTCAATTTGCTGATTACGTTCAGTAATAGAGATATGGTCAAAACGTGGATGATTGTAGGAGTGATTCGCGAGGGCGTGACCCTCTTGAACTATTTGACTAGTTAACGCTGTAAACTTTTCAGCTCTAGCACCCAACACAAAGAACGTCGCTTTTGCTTGATGTTTAGCCAGTAAATCAAGTAACAAGGCCGTAAATTCGGGATATGGGCCGTCATCGAAGGTGAGATATAAAGCCGGCTGTTGCGCGCTTTTTTTTATCAAAAACCATCGGTCTGGTAAAACTTTATCTCGTATAAGATATTTGATCTTACTTAACATCAACTACAAATCCGTTTGAGCCAATCACATCGCGTTAAAACAAGCTGTTCAGTGTAACAAAATACCAGCTTAGCCCCAGCAATTCATTAACTTATCTTTTTAAGCTTCGCCATTTTTCAACATGCTTAAAAACTGCTGCTGATTAACCTGCCAAGAAAAACGACTTGCATGCTGCTTTATGGCTTGTCTGTCCCAGTCACTAGTGAGTATTTTGGTTAATCCCACCGCTACCGCTGCGCTATCTTTAGGAGGGATCAACACCCCGCATTGAGATGCATCCATCACCTCAGGGATCCCACCTACAGTAGTTGCTAAAACTGGGGTACCGCAAGCCATTGCTTCTAATACTACGTTAGGTACTCCCTCAGCATAACTAGGCAGCGCTAACAATTGGGCATGGCTAATCCACGCAGGTAAAAGCGCATGTTGCACGGACCCCAAAAAGTGAACACGTTCTGCCAAACCATCGGCCTTGGCCTGTTGCTCAATAGTGGCTTTCATTGCCCCCGTGCCCGCATAGACTAATTGTAACTCAAGATGTTGAACAGCCACTTCAGCAAAACCCTGATACAGCTCCATCACCCCTTTATCGACTTTTAAGTTACCCACATAAAGTAAGTAATTTTGAGCAAAAGGTCTTTTGGTATCCACACCAAATTTTTGATGGTCAACACCGTTGTAAATCACCGATACCTTGTCTTGGTTAATACCCAAGTTTGCCATTTCTTTGGCTAGCGCTTGAGAGACAGACAATATACCCAAAGCATTTTTACTAGCATGTTTAATCTGTTTGGCTCGAGCGGGGTCTTTGGCCAATTGGTTTATATCACTACCATGAACCTTAAAGAAAAAACGCGCGCCAAACAGCTTAGCCAACCAACTGCTTGCCACCGCCTCAGGAAATGCCCAGCTAGCCATAATAATCTTAGCTTGCTTGCGCTTTAACCAAAAACCACTATGAATTAACAGCGACAAAAACATCATAACGCTATAAAAACGGCGGCCTATTTTAGGTGTATAAAAGTACGGTAGGTAACGTACTGCGTCACTTTGAGTAATCTGCTTGCGGTGTTTAAACCATTCGGGAAACGCTACCGGCACCAAAATGCTTAATGCGTATTCGGATTTAAGCAGTTCAAACTGTTGATGATTAAACTTAGCTCGATTGGGTTCCCATGGCAGTGGGTACAAGTTGGTAATGATCACCATTGCAGGATTAGACTTCACAGATGGTAACCCTATGTTTGCCGCTGGCAGTAAGCGGAATATCGTCCACTAGTTCGAAGTGTAAAGTAAGCTCACCGCGGCTATATTTATTGATCTCTTCAGTAATCATTGCTTTGTCGCTATCACCAAATTGTTCGTTAGCCACAATTTTCATGGTCACTTGATCAATCTGCTGCTGAATGATTTGGAAGCGCGAAATACCCACAAACTCTTTAAACAAATGCGGAAACAATTCCCCGGGAATACTTCCACCCGATGGGGTCTTAATAATATCGAGCTTGCGGCCATCAATACTTGCCATAATAGGTAAAGGGTTGCCACAACCACATGCGTCCTCCACCAGCGTAGCTCTGTCACCGTTGACATAGCGAATCAAAGGCATCCCATAATTGTATAAATCGGTCACCAGTAAATCACCGCTACTACCGGTAATCGCCTGCCCTTCGCTATCAATGGTCTCCACTACCAAGTGGTCCACATTAATATGCAAGTTACGCTGCTCTTGGCAATCGGCCGCCATTAGCATGAACTCGCGACAACCAAAGGTGTTATAAACCGGGGTGTGAAATGCCCGTTCTATTTCTTCGCGCTGAAAATCATGCAATGGTTCTGCGCCGGTTAAAATAGTACTCGGCTTCCACACTTTAATATTGTTGTCGTTAATGTAACGCGCCAACTCAAACAAGGGGTTTACATAAGACACCATCGCAGTAGGTTTGTAGGCGTTAATGTCATCTACATATTGCTGCTTGTTATTGTTATTCATAGCAAATGAATTAAGCATTTTACGGTTATAAAAACCGTGGTATAGCGCATTTTTGATTAACTTAAAGCGTGAAGGTTGACCTAAATCAGCCCCCCAAAGATAGAGCGTTTTTTGGCCCAAACCCGCACCTAACCAACCATAACCACGCCACATCACCGCTTCTCGGCGTGTATTGCTATTCAGGTCTAATTCAAAATGAAACGGTTGACCAGTAGAGCCCCCGGTAGATTTGCGGATGTTGTTAGGATGCTGATCAGATACAAATTCAGCATAATGCTGTTTAATATCATTTTTAGTCACTATAGGCAGCTGCTGAAAATCGCTTAGGCTGGCAATATCCCTGAGATCGTTAATGCCCGCTTCAGCCCACACTTTTGGGTAGTATTGAGTATGCTGATAAGCATGAGCCAACAGCTTTTGTAGCTCTTGCCATTGATGCGCTAACAACTGTTCTTTAGACCATGTTAGCCGTTGTTCATAGCCGTTTAGGTGATTGAGTAATTGTTTACCTTTAATTGCCTCATAGCTGGGCATTAAAATTTTACGTAAAAAAGATGGGTAAATGGCCATCAGTGACTTCCATATCCGTATGTTGAACAATCGCTAAGGTTTAGCACGCGAAAACAAAAAAGGCGCGTATTGTGTCAATAATCAATCGCTTGCTGTTTGGCCACTAGCCTAACATTTAAGCGAAGTACAAGCACCCTATATACAGTGCAGTACTGATGTTCTAACTCTGCACATCGGCGACATTTTGGCGCTAAAGCGCAAAAATTTAAACGCTTCGCTTACTACTAATTTAAACATAGATACGTTAGCCTAAGTCTCAAATAAGGGATTCTCTCGTGTTAAGGAAAACGCTGTATGGACATTAGTCCAGTTTCAATTGCCTCAAAAGAGGGTGCAATTGTTTATCAGGTTAATTTTGACCTACGCGGTCAGGCTCAGCAACTATGGTTCGAAGTTAGTCATTTTGGCAATCTTAGCCTCTCAACTAACGCCGATACAGCCTTAGTCTCATTATTGCTACCTGCAATGTTAGCTAACGAGAATATTCATATTGCAGGCTCTATTTCAGAACAGTTGCTGTTTAATCTGAACGGCGCTTATCAAACTCTAGTGATCCAACAAATCCCCCAATTAAATAGAATTAAAATTAGCGCCGAGAAAACCTCTAGTCAATCAAGCCGAGCCAAGGGTGTGATTACAGGGTTTTCTGCGGGCGTAGATTCATTTTGCACTCTTACCGACTACTTTACTGAATCAACACCCTCCGCTCGTAAAGTGACACATTTGTTGTATAACAATGTTGGTTCTCACGGGAAAGGTAAGGAGCGTTTGTTTAAAGAGCGTTACGCGCAACTAAAGCAATCGGCTGATAATTGGCAACTGCCTTTTATCATGGTGAATTCAAACATGAATGATTTTTATGGTAGGGCACTAGACTTTCAACTTACCCATACCATTCGTAACGCAGCTATTCCAATGTTGTTACAGGAACACATCGGTCATTTTCTCTATTCATCTGCTTATAGTTATAAAGATCTGTTCGTCGGCTCAAGTTACGACATGGCCTACAGTGATGTGTTTAGTCTACCGCTTTTATCTACAGAGTCTTTGCAAAGCCACTCTGTAGGTAGCGAATACACCAGAGTTGAAAAAACTGCAGTGGTGGCTAAAAATCCAGAGTCATACAAAGTGTTAGATGTTTGTGTGAAGGGAGACCAAGCTGAAAACTGCTCCTACTGTGATAAATGCTTACGCACTATGCTGACGTTGGATATGACCAATCAGCTTTCTCTATATAAAGATTGTTTTGACCTAGCGGTATATCAACAGCATAAAGATGCTTTTATCGGTGGCATGCTGGTAAGTGATGACCCATTGTTAAAAGAAATTGTGGTTTGGGCAAAACAGATAAACTACCCGTTCTCTTTTAAACACTATGTATATGTAGCTATATTCACATTAAAGCACTTAAGCAAATTAAGCATTAAAAACGCTAAGAAACCAGTGAAGTATCTGCTGGCTAAGCTAGGTTTATACCAGCCTAAGCAATATCACTAAACCCTGCCAAGCGAGCAATATAAGTAACACGATGACCGACAACTCCAAGCTAAAAAGCCAAGTTTTATCATCCCTAAAGTGGGTTGCTATGGGAAAAATAGTTACCCAGCTATTGCGATGGGCAATGACCTTTTGGGTGATTCGATTACTTAGCCCTGATGACTACGGCCTAGTGGCAATGTCAGATGTGTTATTTGGCTTTTTAAATTTGCTACTTGCATCTTTATTTACCTCTTCAATAATCCAAGAGAAACACTTAAGCAAACAAAGTCTAAAACAACTATTTGGCGCAATAATCCTTAGCCATGTGGGCTTTTTTGTACTGCAGTATTCTTTAGCCGATGTCGCAGGTAGCTATTATCAATCGGAAGTAGTCAGTAAAATTCTCAAAGTGAATGCTTGGTGTTTCATTATTTTAGCCTTAGAGGTAATTCCCGCAGCCTTACTAGCAAAAAATATGGAATTTAAGAAGGTGTCGATTATTGCGGCCATATCCAACATTGCGGCAGCTATTTCCACCTTGGTAATGGCATTTATGGGCTATGGTTTCTGGGCTTTAGTGATAGGAGAGGTAATATTTATTAGCCTGCGAGCGTTATTAACTTTTGCGGCCAAGCCTATCAACTTTCTCCCTAGCTTCAGAATTAGTGATATTACCGCGATGTTGAAATTCGGCGGTATGCTATCAATACAGTCAGTACTATTTTACGTATTTATGCACATGGATGTTGCCATTGCAGGCAGAATTATGAGCCCAACCGAGGTAGGCCTTTATGCAATCGGTTTACAGGTCGCCTTAATGCCGCAAAAGAAGATTATGCCCTTGTTACGCCAGGTAGCCTTCCCTGCCTTTTCTAAAATTCAGGACCAACCTGAGCTAATTTCAAAGTACGTGTTAAAAGCACAGCGCTTATGTATAAGTTTAACCTTACCCATATTTTGGGGTTTGGCTTCAGTCACTGATTTAGTCATTCCATTGCTACTTGGTGAAAAATGGCTTGGTGCGATAGTCCCCACTACCATCATGCTGATGATCATGCCACTGCGCTTTAGTGAAGAACTGTTTAATCCTGCGTTAAAGAGCCTAAAACTGGTGAACCACATGCTAATAAATCTTAGTATTATGGCGACGATAATGTTTATTAGCATTATTGTAGCGGCTAACTATGGCGCGATAGGGCTTGCTCTTGCTTGGTTATGTGGATTTCCATTTGCTTACTTAAGTGTGGCCTGGAGAAATAGCAGAGCGCTAGGTACCCAGCTTAGTCATTTTGTGAAATTACTCGTTGCCCCTATGCTCTCTGGCGCCGGAATGCTAGCAGCCGTTTACGCATTAAAGCAACTCCCAATGTTTACACCAATTTTCCAACTTGCGATCCAAATTACCGTTGGTGGATTATGTTATATTGGGCTAATTTGGCTACTAGATAAAATGTCTTTAAAAGAAGTCATCAACTTGCTCAGGAAGAGCTAAACCCAACACCGATTAAAGTAAAACTAAAAGGACTACATTTTGCTTTCTATTGTTGCCTGCCTAAGGCACCCTGCAACCGCCAATGATTTTGGCCGTGTCAATCAACTCCTACAAAAGACTATCGATTCACTCAAGAATCAATCTAATCAAAATTTTCAACTGATTATTGTATGTAATGAAGGAACCAAACTCTCAATTAATACGGGAGACATTGATACTCAGCTCATCTTCGTAGATTTCCCACCCACCGAGAAAGTAGAAGTCATTGATGATGAAACTCAGCAGCAACAATGGAATAACGTTCGCAAAGACAAAGGGACTAAATACCTAACAGGAATAAATACGGCTTTAAGTAATGACGCTGAGTTCATTGCATTTATTGACGCCGACGATTACCTACACAAAGATTTAGTTACCTATATTTACGACAACAAAGACAAGAATGATGGCTTCATTATTAACAAAGGCTTTGGCTATAAGCTAGACAGTAACATCGTTCATGAAATACACCCTTTCCATCACTCTTGCGGAACCTGTAACGTCTATAGAGCTAATCTATTTAAACCTTACTTAAATAATGCTTCTTTTGCTAACCAAAATTCTTTGTTGAGCAGTGTCGACGACTTTATAACTTACGACGTCTTAGGTAGCCACAAACACGCTAATGAGTTATTCGAAAAAGCGGGGGCTACCTATAATTACATTCCTTTTGAAGCCGCAATGTACATTGTAGATAACGGTGAGAACGACAGTGGTATTAGCCAAGTCACCTATAAAGCACAGCCATTGACCAAAGCGATTATTGACAACTTTTCCTTACAAACACAGTTGAGCAATCCACTTGCAATCAAACTAGAGTTACTCAAACACTATTGCCGAACCTCTATCAAAAAGAACAACCAATCTAAATTGATTCGAGCAGCAGTACGCCTAAAGCAAAAGCTAAATTAACCGCGCTTTGATTTGATAAGGGCCTTCACCATTGCCTTGGCAATAAGCCACAGAGTAAAAACTCGAAAGCGTTGTTTTAAAGATGAAAACAATACCTTCATTGCAGAAAAGGCTTGCTGATTCCACAGTAAGTCTTTTCCCCAATCCAAATAGATTTTTGCCTTTACCTGTTTCGCTAAATCCCGCCACAGCTCTTGCCGATTCGTTTGACGCACAAGAAACGAGTCGACTACAGTGAGGTTATCTTGATAAGAAGAGAGCAAACTTCCCAAGCTCCCTTCTATATCGGCTTTCCACACTAAGCTTTTTTGCACTTGGCCAATAATGCCATGCTCTGCAACTCGCAAATATAAGTCGATGTCTTCCGCCGTCTCTAAACGCTCATCAAACAAACCCACTTGACTTAATGTTTCTCGCTTAACCATAAACGACGACGTTACTAAATACGGATGTAAAAAAACTTGCTCAAGATTTTTAGCCACTAACGTAGCATTTTGCTTATCTTTAGTTAGACCTTGTTCTTCATCGGCTTTATATGAGGTTTCGCTGTAACACGCTACCCAATCGTTGTTTTCTCGCATCGCTTTCACTTGCAGTTCCAACTTTTGGCTTCGCCATAAATCGTCAGAATCGAGGAAAGCAACAAACTCCCCCGTGGCAGCTTGTATACCGGTATTTCTAGCCCTAGAAGCTCCACCATTGGCTTGTGAGATTATGGTAATCGTCTCTCCATAAGCTTGTAAGACCTCAACGGTATTATCTTTAGAACCATCATCTACCACGATAATTTGATAATCGCTAAAGCTTTGGCCAAGGATCGAGTCGATGGCTTTACCGATAAACGCGGCGGAGTTATAAGCGGGAATAATTATGCTAACAGCTGCTGTCATGAGTTATGCCTTGTCAATTATTACTGAGACTGCAGCGCTTCTAAGCACTGATTAAGGCGAGCAATGAGTTGGTTTTGAACAAGCTCACCACTTAGCTCGCCCTGAGCATTATTGGCAATTGCCGTTAACCCCTTGCATACCTCAGAACGCGTTTTATCGCTAGAGTTGCGCGGTTTAGGTTTATACCAGTTTTTACCCAAACCAAGCCCTTGCAATTGCCGCTTAAGTTCATCTTTAATAGCGCTAACAGGGCTATTAGCAGGGCTATAAAAGTAATTGGGAACAGACTCCGGCTGATACTGCATTTCTACGGTAGATAACCAATCCTGCCATTTCACTTGGTTTACGTGGTCACCTAATATCACCGCTTTCCAGGGTAAACGCAGTGCATCAGCAACAATCGCCCCATGCATTGCTTCAGTAAGCATTAACTTACACTGCGCCATTTCGGCGAATACTTTATCTACTGACCACTCAGGTGAAATAAACCTAAACCCGCAGGCTTCGGCAATGCTTTCCCAATTAGCGCTGCGACAGCTAAGGTAATGCGGCATAAAGCCAATATCACCATTTTCTTTATGAGTAGGTTCCATTACATTTCGAAGTAATAAGGCTGAATCTGTTACCACTGTACTTGGATCTAAGTTCAGCGTTTTGGCGCTGTAAGGCCCTCTTACCGCGTGCACTTTCCAATTATCTGTCACTTCAGGTAATTGACCATACCCCACGCCAGACCCCACTATGTGCAAAGTATTATCGTTAGGTAAACGATGGTTAAGCAAAGTGCCTATTCCAACCAATAATTCTGATTCATCGTCATTAAAAAAATCAGGCAGTAACTGTGGCCATAACCAAGGATTTAAGTCATCCCCAAAATTGCCCACTTCATCCTTGTAGTAAAATAATTGCATTTTTAACCTAGTTAATCCTTTGCTTTAAACCTTGCTGTGCAAGGCTACGTTCTAATCTAATTTTATAAACCCACTTTTAGGGTCAAATAAACAGCCACAATTACCGCCCAACTATATCCCATGCATCGCCATACCATTTTGGATGAGAACATCTCGGTTAAATCTGGCCGTAGTTTCATTAAACGTAGGTGACTGGCTGTTTGCATTCCCATAAAAATAAACATTAATAGCGTAAATTGACGACTCAAAAAGAATGCAGTAACCATAAAGCCAATCATTGAGTAAAACAGCGTTTTATTTAAACTCGCCTCTTCTTTATATTCCTTCGATTTCTCTTCACTTACGTCTAAGTCATCGGGATCTTCTTCATTTGGGTAGCAATTAAAACGTTTTAAAATAGCGTAACCCACCAGCATGTTTAGTACTAAAGCGCCCCCCCAGAGGCTATAACCTGGTACGCCTAACTCTCCGGCCACATGCACATAAGAGTTATGGGCTACCTTACCGTGTTCATCCATAAAGTTACCCATGCCCACACCAAATACGGGGTTGTGAATGAGCATTTGTATTCCATCATACCAAGCGTCTAAACGCCCAGCCGCAGAAGACTCCGAAGAAGACAAACCACCAAACGAAGCTAACAGTGTTGCAGCAATCGGTGCGCTTAAACACACAAACAACACCAAACGAGCGCCCGCGTTACTAATAAGGAAATACAAGCTAACAACCGCAACGGTACCCAGTAAGGTACCTCTAGAACCGGTCATAAATACGCCGTACCCCAAGGCCACAAATATCGCTAGCATCAGAATTTTGACGACACCACCACCGCGCCCGTAAAAATACGCGACAAATGGCATATTCATCACCAGAAACATACCTAAATCATTAGGATCACTAAAAAAGCCAAGGTAACTGATACGCATTTCTTCTCGGCCAACGGTAATACTGTCGCCTATGCCGATACCATATTTACCGTTAAATGACGCTTGTTGAATGTGGCCGTTATACACCATGACAAGTGCCGCGGTAATGCATATCAACATTAAGATCCGTTGCCGACCAGGAGTTGCCACTAAAGCACTGTAGAGAAAAAACGGAATGATAGAGCTAACAAATAGTCGCTGCGCCTGAAAGATCCCGCCGGTGCCCCAACCATTTAAAAAAGCTGACACCATGATAAACGGCACTAAACCCAATAATAAGTAGTGCTGAGGATATAGCTTTAAAGGTCGGAACGTGAGTAAAGTAAAGCCGAATGACAAAATCGCGAATACTTTAATAATGATGTAGTTAGCGGTAGATAATGAGAACTCGTGGGGTCTAACTAAGACCGATACCGTATATAAACACAAAAAGAAAAACGCCAAAGGCGCAATTTTTTCTTTTACCGGAAATTGCTTTCTTCCTAGCGGAGCACTTCTTGCCCCTAAAGGATTTTGTTGACGAGCTTGAATAGTCTTATCCTCCAAGGAGAGTTAATAAAATAAAGATTAGCCATACTAGTTTCTTCAGATGAAAATTTGGCTTTATAGCTTTCGCTTTGTGCACCCATCATAAAATCATAGCGCGTAACCGGGTTGTTAATAATGCTCCAAACATGCAAAGCAAAGCCAGGCGAATAACGAGAGTAAGTTTGCTCATCCCAACCAGATTGATAAAAGTACAAATTATTTTGGTCGAGTAAGTAGTAATTTAAGGCTATTGCTTTACCTGCAATGAAGACCCCGCTCATTGCTACATTTTCCGGGCAACCTTTAGCAAACTGTTCATGGAAAGCAATAAAACGAGAGTCGGCGAAGGCTCCTGCTTTACCTTTCTGTTTCCATCTAGCTTGGTGAAAAGCAATTAATGCTGGCCACTGCAGGTTAACCTCATCGCTGTTAAGCCATGTAAACTCGGCTTTCTGCTGCTTTAAGGCCTTATCCGCCCGTCGCCATTGCGAGCGCCCGTTGCGGCTAAGTTGATTGATTGACCAACCCTCAGAGTTCAACGAATAGCCTCTAGCGCTATTCACAATCAGCTTTGGCTGATTTGCTAAAAGCTCATACAACACACTACTTTGTTTCAAGGCTCGGCAATAAAACACATCTACCTTAAGCTGTGTGAACCATTCTAATATTGCCGGCTGAGCTATGCCCTTATATACAGGGTTAACCAAAACATCTGGATACTCAGAGGCCAGTTCAGCACGCTCTTCTTCCCCTTGAGCCATTACTGATAGCCGCTGCAATTTTAGCCAGCGGCCTTCAACTTGAGAGTAAAATGGGGCCAGAGCAACTAAGGTCTCACCATCAAATCCAGCTAAACAGCTCAAACAACATCCTGAATGCCAGAACTGCTCAGCCCATTGTTTCACCCAACTGCATTGGCTAAACAAACTCGCGCTGCACGTTAATGCTAATTGATTCCATTGTTGCTCTAAAGAAAACAACTCATCCAAGGTTTGCACGGTTTGCCAACGTAGCTTTGCAGCGCTCATTATTGGCTAACTCGCAGAGCAATCTCTGAGCCTTTGATAATGCACCATGCGTTAAACAATAAAGACAAAAACCAGCGATTATTTTGCCGCTGGTTTATTGCTTGGGTCGCTCTTTCATTCCTTGAAAGGGTCATAGTACTGCTTCAACTCTTTACGCTTTCATAGGCTGTAAGCCAACAGCACCAATCTAATCAAATTTTAGAGAGTAGACTGATTAATGTACCAAGGCATCGCAAGTGCTAAACCTTGTCCAATAGTAAAAGCAGGATCATATCCAAGCAGTTGATTAGCTTTACTGATATCTGCCCTCGAATGCCTAACATCTCCGGCTCTAAAATCACGATACTCAGGTTTAGCTTCACGCTGTACACCGTGCTGAGCGAGGTTCTCTTTCAGCAAGTCGTATAACTGGATCAAACTAGTTTGATCATTTAAAGCAACATTAAAGACTTCACTGCTAGATAAACCTGCCGTTGCAGCCAAAATATTCATTTGCACAACATTGTCGATGAAACAAAAATCTCGACTAGTTTCGCCATCACCATTAATAAACACTTGCTCTTGATCGATCAACGCCGCTGTCCACTTAGGAATAACTGCGGCATAAGCGCCGTTAGGATCTTGGCGAGGGCCAAACACATTAAAGTAACGCAAACCAATAGATGGAAAAGCATAAGTACGCTCAAACACCGAGCTGTATAGCTCATTCACGTACTTGGTCACAGCGTAAGGAGATAAAGGATTACCGATTTTATCTTCAACTTTAGGCAAATCAGGGTGGTCACCATAAGTTGAGCTAGACGCCGCATAAACAAAGGCTGACACCTGTTGCTCTTTGGCGGCCACCAACATGTTTAAGTAACCAGAGATATTCACTTCATTAGTGGTAATGGGATCGTTGATTGAACGAGGAACTGACCCTAATGCAGCTTGATGCAACACGTAATCGGCACCACTAACAAATTGCTTGCAGGTCTCAGGGCTTCGAATATCGCCTTCAATAAATTGAAACTGTTGCCATTGCTGCTCGCTAACTAAACCTTTCACTTCATCAAGGTTATGTTGGTGCCCCGTAGCAAAATTATCTAAGCCAATAACTTTTTGGTTTAGCTTGAGCAAGGCCTCTAGCAAGTTAGAGCCTATAAAACCCGCTACACCAGAAATGGCCCATACTTTAGGTTGCGCCCGTAATTGCTCACAAACTTGTTGAAAACGTGTCACTGTTTAGCTCCAATTACAAACGTAAATCGCTAGCATCTGCTGGCAATAGATATTTAAGATCGTAAAGCACGTGCTCTGACTTACCAAAGGCTCGAATGTCTTCAACTGTCATATCTTTAAACTGCTGATGAGCAACCGCAAGAATAATCGAGTCGTAGCTTCCCGCTACTGGAGACTCAACTAAATCAATACCGTATTCGTCATGGCATTCTTGTTTGTCGGCCCATGGGTCATAGGTGTCTACCTGCACACCATAATCTGCAAACTCATGCACAATATCGATAACTTTGGTGTTACGAATATCAGGACAGTTTTCTTTAAACGTTAAGCCCAAAATAAGAATTTTGCTGTTTACTACCGAAATATTGCGTTTAACCATCGCTTTTATACATTGCGATACCACATAACGGCCCATGTTATCGTTGATACGACGTCCCGCTAAAATAACTTCAGGGCGATACCCAATTGATTCAGCTTTATGGGTTAAGTAATACGGATCTACGCCAATACAGTGACCGCCAACTAAACCTGGGCGGAATGGTAAAAAGTTCCATTTGGTGCCGGCGGCTTCCAATACAGCTTCAGTATCAATATCTAAACGATTAAAGATAAGTGCTAATTCATTGATTAAGGCAATGTTTACATCACGCTGAGTGTTTTCAATCACCTTTGCGGCTTCAGCGACTTTAATGCTACTCGCTTTGTGGGTGCCCACAACAACAATCTCGCCATACAAGTTATCTACGATAGTGGCTATTTCTGGAGTAGAACCTGAAGTGATTTTTTTGATGGTAGATACACGGTGGGTTTTATCGCCTGGGTTAATTCGCTCAGGGCTGTAGCCTACATAAAAATCTTTGTTAAATACCAAGCCTGAATTTTTCTCAAGTACCGGTACACACTGCTCTTCAGTTGCGCCTGGGTAAACAGTAGATTCGTAAATAACAATATCGTTAGGCTTTAGTACTTTGGCCACGGTTTCGCTGGCACGTACTAAGGGCGTAAGATCAGGCTGTTTATGCTCGGTGATTGGCGTCGGTACCGTAACAATGAAAACATTACATGCTGCCAAATCTTCAATTTGACAGCTGTACGACATATTGCCTGCAACTTCTTGCAATTCGTCATTGCTAACTTCTTGTGTTAGGTCAACACCTTGTTGTAACTCAGATACTCGCCCTTGGTTAATATCAAAGCCAACTACGCTGCGTTTTTTGGCAAACTCAATCGCTAAAGGCAAGCCAACATAACCTAGACCAATTACGGCAATACTTACGTCCATGTATACATCCATTTAATTTGAAAAACAGTTTTCTAATGCTAATTAAACCGCATATTGAAACAGAAAGTAAGAGCCTTCCTTCAGATAGCAACAAATCACCCCACAAAGTAGGACATAAGCTTAATTAAGCTGTATGATTTTAACGTAATTTATCAATCCAACAAACAGGGAATAATATGAGCAATCATAGGTTTGGAATGAAGAAAATTCTGGCTGCCACAGCCTTAACCATGGCATTAACTGCGTGCGGTGGGGATTCTGCAGAACAGCATTTATCTAAGGCGTCTGGCTATCTAGCAGAGAACAATCAAAACGCCGCTATCATCGAATTAAAAAATGCCATTAAAAAAGATGCGGCCTTGGCTCAAGCTCGTTTAACGCTTGGCGAAATATATTTAGAACGCGGCAACTATTTAGCTGCCGAAAAAGAACTAAATCGCGCTTTAGAACTCAATGCAGAAAAAGAGCAAGTCATTCCGCTTTTGGCCAGAACTTACCTAAATCAAGGTCAACCCGATGAAATAGGTAGCCTGCTGTCAGATAACCGTCCTTTCAAACTAGAAACAGAAACTGAATTACTGGCTATTCATGCTTTAGCACTATTTAGAAACGGACAAATTGATCAAGCGAGAACCACCTTAAGCCAAGCGCAAGAGTTAGGCATTGAAGGCACTTACTCCAAAATGGTGAAAGCCAGTATTTCCGCAGCAGACCAACAACTGGCGAGCGCTAACGAAACCATTAATCAGTTAAGTGAAGAAGCACCCAATAATACCGATGTGTGGTTACTTAAAGGTCATTTAGCTTCTCTAGCCGATGATAACGCAACCGCAGTACTGGCTTACCAAAAAGCCGTCGAACTGGCACCAGAAGCGGTTCAATTTACTTTGTACTTAGCCCAAGCAATGGTTAAAAACAAACAATTTGATGAAGCTGAACCTTATTTGAATAATATTCTTAAGGTTGCGCCTAACCATATGTTAAGTAACCAGTTAAAAGCTTACATTCGTTTTCAAGCAGAAGACTTCGATGCTGCTTTTGAGCTATCAACCAAAGCGCTACAAAATGGTTCACACAACACCGCTACCCAAATTGTGGCCGGCATTTCAGCTTATAAGTTGCAAAAGTATGAACAAGCCCTCACTCAGTTAGAAAGAGTGATCAACAAAGATCCCAACAACGCGTTAGCGCAACGACTATACGTAACAACTCAGTTTCGAATAGGCCAGCTAGATAGCGCGTTTAACCAACTCAACCAACCTTCTATTGCAGCGGCGCAAGATAGCGACTTTTTAAGTACGGTAAGTTTACAGTTAAACCGCTTAGGCAGAACCGAGGAAGCCATTCAGATTGCTGAGAAAGCGGCTCAATCTGGTGGTTTAGCAGAAAAAGCTAAACTTGGTTTACTTAAGTTAAAGCAAAATGATCTCGATGGTATAGAAATTCTCAATGAAGTACTCGCTGAGCAACCTAACCACGCTCAAGCATTTTTAGGATTGCAAACCTATAGCTACCAACAAGGCAATACGGAAGAAGTGCTTAAAGCCTTGAACCAATGGATAGCAGAGCATCCCGCAGATCAAAGCGTTAAGTTATTTAAAGGCGCGATTTTAGAGCAACAAGAGCGTTACGACGAAGCACTTAGCGCCTATCAAGCAATCCTCAAAGATCAGCCTAACGATGTAGCGGCTAAACTATTTAGTTCATCGGTATATGTACAAAAAGGTGAAATTGATAAAGCTTATCAATTAGTTTACGAGGTAAAAATTGAGCAGCCTGAAAACTTAAGAGCCTTTGAGTTCTTAATGAGCCACGCTTCGCAGATTGATAAGATTGAAGAAGTAAAAAGCTTAATTGATGAACAGCTAGCCACTGCTCCCGAGTCGACCTTGCTGACTGAGCAACTAGGGCGCTACTACTTATTTAAAAAAGATTTTCCCCAGGCAATTACCACCTTTGAGAAAATCGACCCAATGCTAAGAGACGATAGAGTTTGGCAATTAATTGGTGATTTATACCTTCAAGCTGAACAACAAGATAAAGCTGTAGCCACTTTTAAAGAATGGTTAGAGAACTCACCATTGTCATTAGTGGCCTACGTTAAAAATATTAATATTTTAGAAGCAGCGGGAAAACTGAAAGAAGCGGTAAGCCTTAGTACCCAAGCAATGAAGCTGTTTAAAACCAATCAAAAGATTATTTTTGTAAATTCAGTCCTGCAACTAAAAGCTGGAGACGCTGTCGCCAGTCAAGATGCGCTCGATCAACTTGAACCTTTTCAGCTTGAAACGCCAGCAGCCTTGCAACAACAAGGTTACATCTACTTAGTACAAAAAAACTGGCCAGCAGCAATCGAAACATTCGATGCACTTTATAAAAAATACCCTAGCACTCAAACCGCTAACCTATTGATTAAATCCTATAAAAATGCAGGAAACATCGATCAGGCAATTAGCTTTATAAAGTCTGCTATGGAGCAACATAAAGAAGCAGCTCAACCGCTACAACTTCAGCTAGCGGAGCTACAAATGCAAGCTGAGCCAAACGAAGCGTTAGCTCAATATCACGTCATTATTGAAAAAGAACCTGAGAACGTTATTGCATTAAATAACTTGGCTTGGGTTTATCATGAAATGGGCAAACCTGTTGAAGCTTTACTGTATGCTGAAAAAGCCCACATTCTAAAGCCCGACATTCCACAAGTTACCGATACCTACGGTTACATGTTGCTAAAAGCGGGCAAAGTTCAACAAGCCACTGTTGCACTTGAACAAAGCTATCAACAGCAAGCCAGTAACGAGATAGCGCTTCACTACGTAGAAGCACTGATTGCGGACCAACAGACAAAGAAAGCGAAAGGTGTACTGGACAACCTCAGGAACCTAGAACCTGAACTTACAGATAAAAAAGCTGAACTAGAAGCTCAGCTAAAATAAAGTAGGAATAAGTAGCTGCAAAGTGCGGCTAGCGCGGAAGATAAAGGCCGCTAGACTCAGACCAATTAAAATTCTCCCGCATGGAAATGTTGGGAGATTTTTTTTGTTCAAAAAAAGACGATGAATACATTCTCTTGATGTACTCGTCATTGTCATCATTGTTTCGAGCAGCCAAACACCCCTTCTCTACTTCTTTATCAATGTTATTCATTAATACCTGAAAACCAACCGGTAAGCTGCGAGTTAACATACCAGTGCTAATATAGTAAGGCGCGCGTAGGCCATGGTAATCAACAGCTGGGCCTAATTGCTCAAACTTAATACCCAAGAAGCTCATACTGCGAGCTAATCGAGGCTCCATCATAACAAAGGCATGGTGAGTGCCTGCTCGCACAGCTAGAGCTGCAATGGATAAATACAAACCAATAGCTAAAAAAGGAAAGCAACGTAACTCTTCCTCAGAATAGGTTTGCTCGTTAATAGCACCAGAAGCGGCACCCTCAAAGTTATCAGCCTTACGACGGCGAAATTGAGGACGAACAGCCAAACGAGAAATTTCACAAATCTCGCTTCGGTCAAACTGGGAGGGATGAACCTTAGCGTTTTTAATAGCTTCAGAACAAAATTTTTCAATCGGTAACAATTCACTTTTACTCGTTGGAGAAACTATTCGCACACAACCGGCGAAGTTAGAACTAGGTTTGTGTTCAATGAGGCAAAAGCGGGAGTAATCGTCAAATTCATCTTGTTCCATACCGTCATCACGAACGGGCTCAAAATTGAGTTCTTCGCAATATACGTCGTGACGAATTTTAAAAGCTTCGTTAACTATATCTGGTTTAAAGGCAACAACGGGGCGGAGGAACTCAGCAAAATGTTCGGCGATAAGTTTAGCTTCACGCTTCACCAACATCGAAATCCCACCTCTTACAGCTGCCCCCAAAATCGGCATAGTGGATAGTTTTTTCACATATTTGTTACGGATCATATCGGGCTCTCTAAGCTGTTTAATTATCTATTTACAACACTTAAGCCTTAGAAAAATTATGAATTGAATTAAAGCAGGCTTGAAAAAAACAAAGCGCAGAACTAGGCTGCGCTTTGGGTATTCAATGCTAATAGTTAGCGACTTTTAAATAAGCATTATGCACGGCGACGAACTGACGCCAAACCTAACAAGCCTAGACCAAAGATAGCTAAAGTGCCTGGCTCTGTTACTTGAGCAGCAGAGATAGCGAAACCAGCTTTTAATTCATTGGTTTTATCTTCTTCTGTTAGGAAGCCGATACAAGTAGCATTTGGACCACAATCAATATCACCTAATACTTCTAAACCTTGAAGGCGAGTAGTAAGCGTGTATACGTAGTCATCGTAACCAGGAATTGGCAATACAAAGCTGTTTTGAAGGTAGATATCATCACCAACTTCAGTGTATGTAACATCTGGGCCTAGCACTAAAGTGAATAAGTCTGAACAACCTTCTTGGTTAATACCTGCGGCACCAACTAGCTGAGTAGGTTCGTACTTACAGATGTCGTTAGTAGGAGTGTTATAGGTTTCTTCGAAGATAACACCAAATTGTAGTACTGGAGCAGGCGCTAGTGGGAAAGCTACTGGCGCTGTAGGTGCTAGGAACAAACCGTCAAATAAGGTTGCCGCAACTAAAGTATCACCGGTAACGCCCCAGTTTTCATGTACAAGACCAGTACCTTCAGAGAATACCAATGCACCAACACCGTCGACGACACTAGTAGTAACAGTACCTTCTTTAGCTTCTTCAATCGCTAAAGCACTTTTCTTCAAAGCTGGGTTTTCAGCACCGTAAGGTACACCCCATTCAAGCGTTTTAGGTAATTCACCACCAAACAAACCAACTGGATCAAATTCGTCGCGAGTAGCACCAGAAGCATCAATTCCGGTAGGGTCAATAGAACCGGCATCTGAAGTCCACTGGTCAAAACCAGCATCATTTAAATAGTCCCAATCAGTAATAAGAGCAGAATTTGCAGCAACGCTTGCAAAACTTAAGCTAGCTGCCAAGCATGTTAGTTTTAATTTGTTCATGTCACCCATCCATTTGGTTAGTACGATTCAAGATACAACCTGTACATAGCAATCTAAGTGCCAGTTTTAAAAACCCTTTTAAAACAAACCATTAACAAAAACAAAACCCATTGATAAAACGTTGATGTAAAGATTACTGACATAAAAAACTAAAGCATTTATTGAATAAAATACTCATGAGTTCCCTAATTCCACTGCCACTTTTACGAGCTAACGTCGTTTTCGCCAAAGGCTTTTAAGTGCTTACTTACAGGCATGCCAATTAAACCATGAGCAATTCATTAACGTTTAGTTAACCGTTAACAATGTACGATAAGCCTTGAGGATAAAAGGTGATTTGTAGTAAAGGGGAACCAAATAGCTTGGTACAGGTTCTTATTGCAGGAGCGGTATTGGAAGGAAAACAAGCAACTACTGCTACTAGCGGTAGTTGCTTTAAACACTAGCAGCGATTAAGCGCGGCGACGAACAGATGCCAAACCTAATAAGCCCAAACCAAAGATGGCTAAAGTGCCTGGCTCTGTTACTTTTGCAGCAGAGATAGCAAAAGCAGCTTCCAGTTGGTTGGTTTGGTTTTCTTCAGTCAAGAAACCAATACAAGTAGCATCAGGCCCACAATCTAAACCATCTAGTACTTCTAAGCCCTGTAAGCGAGTCGTTAACGTATAAACATAATCATCAAAACCAGGGATTGGTAATATGAAACTGTTTTGAAGGTAGATATCTCCACCAACTTCAGAAAAAGTGACGCCGTCATCCAACACTAAAGTGAATAGGTCTGAACAACCGGCTTCATTAACACCAGCCTCACCTACTTTAGTATCACCGTATTTACACACGTTATTTGTTGGTGTGTTGTAGGTTTCTTCAAATAGTACATCAAATTCAAGTACTGGTGCAGGAAGGGCAGGACCTACAAAAGGTGCTAGAGGCTGCAAGAACAAACCATCAAACAAAACCGCTGACGATAAAGTATTACCTGTAACGCCCCAGTTTTCGTGAGTAAGGCCGGTGCCTGTTACAAAATCTAAAGATGCTACATCACCTGGCGCGCTGGTGTTTACTTGGCCGGACTGAGCATCATCGATCACAAGAGAACTCTTTTGCAATAAAGGATTCACTGCACCATATGGGTCACCCCACGCTAAGCTCTTAGGAAGCTCACCACCAAAAAGAACATCAAAATCATCTAGTGTTGCACCGTCGGTGTCTATACCAACTTGGCCAGCACGAGAACTCCACTCTTTAAAACCCGCATCATTTGCGTAGTTCCATTCAGTAATCAGTTCCGCACTAGCAGAAATACTTGCTAATCCTAAGCTAACTGCTAAGCAAGCATGTTTCAGTTTGTTCATGTAACCCATCCGTTTGGTAAAATCGTTTATAAATAACGGTGGGCTTAAAGCAATAAGTAAGCCAAGATTAAAAATCAAATATTTACAACAACTTAAACTATATTAATACAAATATAAATAACATTTTGTAAAACTTACTGACACCAAGTCACAGTTAAGCACCGCCACTCAATACTATTTTTTTCGCCACACCAAATACAATACGCTGCAGTGGGTTGCGGTTACCCATTGGCCGCCAAGTTTTTTTGAAACGATTTCGGTAGGCATCAAAGTGCAAACCGTAAGGAGCAGTAATTAACTCACCTCTATTCAATAATATTTTGAGCACATAAGTGCCGGCAATTCCCCCACACATTTTCACAGCCATAGGCATCGACGGGCCTTTTTTAGCGTGGAAGTCCGCTTTACTAGGGTCAACTAAGTATGGTCGCTGTAACATAGCGGGTGAAAGTCCAATCAAGAATTTAATGTATTGCTCATTTTCACTGCTTGCATCCTCAAAGCGAAAATACTCTTCATAGGTCATTCCTCCCGGCATAAAGCAAAGAAATGCGCAGCCCATACCCAAAGGAGCAGCGGTTACTAGCGGTATATTTTTTTCCAAACACTTTTGAAAAACCAACTTACGCGCCGATAGCGCAAAAAAATCTAAGCTATCTACATATACATCAACGCCATCTAAAAATTCATCAACATTATGTTCGAAAATCCCTTCAGGGAAAGACTTCACTTCCGCTTCTGGATTAATATCCAAGCAAACTTGTTCCATCACTTTAACTTTATCTTGGCCCACCGTAGACATAAACGCCCCAGCCTGGCGGTTAAAGTTATGGACTTCATATTCATCAAAATCAGAGATATGAAACTTGCCAACCCCTAACCTTGCTAACGTCACTATGTGTTCACTACCCACGCCTCCGGCCCCAGCCATAGCCACACGCTTACCACGCAGTATCTGTTGCTCTGCATCTGTAACCCAGCCAATATTTCTGGAGAACGCATCTTCGTAATTAAAACTCATCATCATTTGGCCTTTTTCGCTTCACAGTATTACGCACTACACAAACCTAGTCGCTTTTATACTAACTTGCTCTAGTACCGAGTAAAAATTAAGATGAAATAGTCTCTCAAGGAAGAATATAGTATGAAACTCGCCTTCATTATTGCCATCGCTTCATTTTTATCGATGTTTAGCGCTGGCGCGTTAAGCGATCTTGCTGACACTATAGAAAGAATTAAACCTTCTGTAGTTGGCGTTGGCACCTACAACAAGCTTAACTCACCGCGTGCAAACCTTAGAGGAACAGGGTTTGTGGTTGGACCTCATTTAATTGCTACTAATGCTCATGTCATTCCCAAAAGCCTAAATCAACAGCAGAATGAAAAACTCGTAGTATTTGTTGGGCAAGGTCGTTCGCCTGAAATACGAATAGCCAGTTTGGTGGCAAGCAATCGGAAACATGATTTAGCGCTGCTAAAAATTGAAGGTAAAGCCCTAAAAGCGATGGGCCTGTCTAATAAAAAGGTGCGCGAAGGAGAACTATATGCCTTCACTGGGTTTCCTATTGGTGCGGTATTGGGACTTTACCCCGTTACTCACCGCGGTATTATTTCGAGTATAACGCCAGTGGTGATACCCGCCCGAAATGCCAGCGAGCTAAACTTAGCACAACTTAAAAGACTTAAGTCACCGTATAACATCTATCAATTAGACGCTACCGCCTACCCGGGTAACAGCGGCAGCCCTTTATATCACCCTGAAACGGGTGCAGTAATCGCAATCATTAACAAGGTGTTTGTGAAAACGACTAAAGAGGCAGTGCTGGCTGACCCTAGTGCTATTAGTTATGCCATTCCAGTCACTCACCTAAAGCAGTTAATCAATTCACTTAAATAGCGAGTACAGCTAAATAAGCTATAGATACTAAAAAGCCTCAATTTCTTGAGGCTTTTTATTTTTAGCTCTTAGCAGCCTAAAACGG
Organism: Agarivorans sp. 2_MG-2023; assembly: GCF_030548085.1. Taxonomy (NCBI): domain Bacteria; kingdom Pseudomonadati; phylum Pseudomonadota; class Gammaproteobacteria; order Alteromonadales; family Alteromonadaceae; genus Agarivorans; species Agarivorans sp. 2_MG-2023. Next base: position 7,188 of record NZ_JAUORQ010000016.1, on the reverse strand, counting down.
GATATCGTCGTCAAAATCCATTGGCGGCTCGTTAAACTGTGGTGCAGCTTGTTGAGGCGCTTGCTGCGGAGCAGCAGGCTTAGCTTGTTGCTGATAGCCACCTTGCTGAGGCGCAGCCTGTTGTTGCTGCGCTTGCTGCTGGAAACCACCTTGTTGTGCGGTAGGAGCAGCCTGTGGAGCTGCTTGCTGTTGGCCACCCCAGTTATTTTGCTGCTGTGGCGCTCCACCCATGCTTTGACCTTGACCACCGCCTTGGCGACCACCTAACATTTGCATTACACCATTAAAGCCTTGAACAACTACTTCTGTTGAGTAGCGGTCTTGACCATTTTGGTCTTGCCACTTACGCGTTTGTAATTGGCCTTCAATATAAACCTGTGAACCTTTTTTAAGATATTCACCAGCCACTTCGGCCAGTTTGCCAAACAACACTACGCGGTGCCATTCTGTGCGTTCTTTCTGTTCACCACTTTGCTTGTCTCTCCAGCTTTCTGAAGTAGCAATAGTAATATTGGCGACGGCCCCGCCGTTTGGCATAAAACGTACTTCAGGATCTTGTCCTAAGTTACCAACCAAAATTACTTTATTAATGCCCCGAGTGGCCATGTATATCGCTCCTATATTCTATCTGTTGTGGCGAGGAAGACCCGCTATCATACTAGGCTGCTCGCACCAAATCCAATGCTCTAGCCAATTCAAATTCTTTTGTTTTCACTTTGAGGTAGACAGTACGGTCACTGGAAATCACTACCGCTTCTACAACCCCAGGTAATACCTGCAGTTTTGCCAATAAACTCGCTGGTTGGTCGGCAGATGATATCGCCAACGAATAACTTTTTATGCCACTTTGCGCACGCATTCCTAAACTAACAACTAACCAAATAAGCAGCAAAGCAATAGCAAACAGGCTTACTCCATAAGCGCCTGCTGCCATATACAAGGCTCCAGCGCTAGAACCGCCAATAAACGCCCCTAGAAATTGACTGGTAGAAAACACCCCTAAAGCAGCGCCTTTATTACCTGGAGGCGCTAGATTAGAAATAAGCGCAGGTAAGCTCGCTTCTAAATAATTAAAGCCAATAAAAAATATCGCTAAAATTGCGCCTAACAACCAAATAGACGATACATCAACTAACAGTAGGGCATTAGCCAATAGCAATAAGCTAATTGCAAACAAAAAGTAACCACGTTGCTGATTACGTTTAGCGGCAATAATAAGTAACGGCACCATTAATACGAACGACACTAATACTGCAGGTAAGTACACTTGCCAATGACTGGCGGCTTCTAGTCCTGCATCCACCAAACGTAGTGGCATCACCACAAATAGTGCGGTCAATACTAGGTGTAGCGTAAATACCCCCCAATCTAAACGCAGTAATTGAGGGTGTTTGAGTAGTTTGAACATTTGAGCAGAGTTAGCACTCACTTCACCACTAGGGGCTTTAGAGTGAGCATTTGGCACAGCAAATTGCACCACCAACATAGCCGCTAACGATAAGCCAGCAATTAACCAAAACAACCCCGATAAACCTAGCTGTGCAGACACTATAGGCCCAAGCACTAAAGACGCAGCAAAAGATAAACCAATGCTTACCCCAATAAACGCCATCACCTTGGCACGCTGGGTCTCTCGACTTAAGTCTGCAGCAAGTGCCATAACTGTACTCGCAATTGCCCCCATGCCTTGAAAAGCTCGCCCAATAGCAACGCCATGAATCGATTCCGCCATCGCGGCCACCACTGAGCCTAATGCAAAAATGCTCAAACCTAAAAAGATAACCGGTTTTCTACCAATGCGGTCCGATAGCCACCCCATGGGGATTTGAAACATAGCTTGGGTTAAGCCATATGCACCAATAGCTAAGCCAACCCAAAGAGGCGAAAAACCTTTTAACTCTTGACCATACACAGCCAAAACCGGCATTAACATAAACAAGCCAGCCATGCGCAAAGCAAACAACAGCGCAAGCGAATAAGCACCGCGTTTTTCAGTAGGATTTAAACCTTCTTCCACAGCTATAACCATAAAAAATTCGTCAATTGAGAACCGGCAATGCTAACACAGGCACTTGGCTGCAAACCAGCTTAAGATTGCGGCCTTACTATTACTTCATCCACACCAGCAGAACGGCGCATTTCAATAAATAATGTGTAATACTGGGCGATTTACTGCAGCAATGATCAGGTAACAATGGACAGTATCGATATTAGAGGTGCACGCACCCACAACCTCAAGAACATTTCGCTTACCCTCCCGCGCGACAAGCTTATTGTTATTACTGGGCTCTCTGGTTCGGGGAAGTCATCGCTAGCATTTGATACCCTCTACGCTGAAGGTCAGCGCCGTTATGTAGAATCTCTTTCAGCTTATGCGCGTCAATTTTTGTCATTGATGGAAAAGCCCGATGTTGATCATATTGAAGGTTTATCTCCGGCAATCTCCATTGAACAAAAATCTACCTCGCATAATCCGCGTTCTACTGTTGGTACGATTACTGAAATTTATGATTACTTAAGATTATTGTATGCGCGAGTGGGCGAGCCACGCTGCCCGCATCACCATCAACCATTGGCTGCACAAACCATTAGTCAAATGGTAGATAAAGTGTTTGAAGAGCCAGAGAACAGCAAACTGATGCTGCTGGCGCCCATTGTTCGAGACCGTAAAGGCGAACATGTAAAAACCTTAGAAAACCTCGCTGCTCAAGGCTTTATTCGGGCACGAATAGATGGCGAAGTCTGTGACTTAAGCGATCCTCCAGAGCTAGAGCTGCATAAAAAACACAATATTGAAGTGGTTATCGACCGTTTTAAAGTACGCGCTAGCGATGACTTATCTCAACGCTTAGCCGAGTCATTCGAAACGGCGCTAGAACTTGCTGAAGGCACAGCCATTTTGGTAGATATGGATAGTGGTGAAACCCGCCAGCTATTTTCCGCCAACTTTGCCTGTCCAGTATGTGGTTACAGCATGACAGAGCTAGAGCCTCGGATCTTTTCGTTTAATAACCCTGCTGGCGCTTGTCAAACCTGTGATGGCTTAGGTGTAGATCAGTTTTTTGATGATAACAAAGTCATATTAAATGCGAGCTTGAGCCTGTCGGGCGGTGCCATACGCGGCTGGGACAAACGCAACTTTTACTATTATCAAATGCTTAAATCTTTGGCGGCTCACTTTGAGTTCGACTTAGAAACTGCCTTTGAAGAACTCAGTGAAAAACACCAAAAAGTCGTTTTGCATGGTTCAGGCCGTACTAGCATTGAATTTAAGTACATGAATGATCGCGGCGACGTAACCGTGCGCAAACATCCCTTTGAAGGGATAATCCCCAACATGCGTCGCCGTTACAAAGAAACAGAGTCTAATGCCGTACGGGAAGAACTAGCGAAGTTCATTAGTAATCAAAATTGTCCAAGCTGTAACGGTAGTCGTCTACGCGAAGAAGCCAGAAATGTGTTTATTGGCACTACCAACTTGCCAGAAGTCAGCTGTAAATCCATTGGCGAGGCCATGGAGTTTTTTGACTCACTCAGTCTGACCGGACAACGCGCCCAAATTGCCGACAAAATTCTCAAGGAAATCTGTGAACGCTTAAACTTCTTAATTAACGTTGGCCTAGATTACCTTTCACTAGATCGCAGCGCTGATACTTTATCAGGCGGTGAAGCCCAGCGCATTCGACTTGCCAGCCAAATTGGAGCGGGGCTTGTTGGCGTAATGTACGTGCTTGATGAACCTTCGATTGGTTTACACCAGCGTGATAACGAAAGATTGCTCGCTACCCTCAATCATCTGCGGGATTTGGGCAATACCGTAATAGTGGTTGAACACGATGAAGATGCCATTCGCGCCGCCGATTATATTGTTGATATTGGTCCTGGAGCAGGTGTGCATGGTGGCGAAATTGTTGCTCAAGGTACTTATCAACAAGTCATAGACACCCCCGATTCACTCACCGGACAATATTTGTCGGGCGTTAAAGCAATAGATGTTCCCGCAAAACGGCATCCTGTAGGTAAAGACTGGTTAAAGGTGCTTGGCGCAAGTGGCAATAACCTCAAAGACGTTGATCTAGCGATTCCACTAGGCTTGTTAACCTGTGTTACAGGCGTATCAGGCAGCGGAAAATCCACTTTAATTAATGACACCTTATATAAAATTGCCCAGAAAGAGCTAAACGGTGCCGCCGGTGAAGACATCGCCCCACACAAAGCCTTAGAGGGCCTAGATAAGCTCGACAAAGTTGTCGATATTGACCAGAGTCCGATTGGCCGAACACCTCGTTCTAACCCAGCAACTTACACTGGTATTTTCACACCTATTCGCGAGTTATTTGCTGCGACTCAAGAATCACGTTCTCGCGGCTACAAACCTGGCCGATTTAGCTTTAACGTAAAAGGCGGTCGCTGTGAAGCGTGTCAAGGTGACGGCGTTATAAAAGTTGAAATGCACTTTTTACCCGACGTTTATGTGCCCTGTGATGTATGTAAAAGCAAACGCTACAACCGAGAAACACTAGAGATAAAATACAAAGGTAAAAGTATTCACCAGATCTTGGATATGACTGTTGAAGAAGCTCGCCCATTCTTTGATGCGGTACCAGCCATAGCAAGGAAATTACAAACGCTAATTGATGTTGGTTTAACGTACATAAAGCTAGGCCAATCAGCGACCACCTTATCCGGCGGTGAGGCTCAACGTGTAAAACTGGCACGAGAGCTCAGCAAGCGAGACACCGGCCAAACCTTGTATATATTAGATGAGCCAACCACTGGCTTGCACTTCCACGATATTGAATTACTACTAGAAGTCATTCACCGCTTACGTGATCACGGAAACACCATTGTAGTAATTGAACACAACTTGGATGTGGTGAAAACCGCAGACTGGGTGGTAGATCTTGGCCCTGAAGGTGGTAAAGGCGGAGGTGAAATCCTGATAGCTGGAACACCAGAAGATATAGTAAAAGAACAGCGCTCTCATACCGCGCGCTTCTTAAAGCCAATGTTAAACAAATAGTGATTGAAAGGGCACTTGATGCCCGAATTTTTCAAAGGAAATGATATGTCAGCTAAGTTGACACTAGAACGTTGTTTTATTTATGTATTTGCCGCAATGATGCTTGTTGGTATGCATTACTTCCAACATAACCAAGGTGGTACCGGCCTCGCGCTTCCATTTAACTTAGTAGTATGGATGTTCGCCTCAGTGCTTATTGGCATTGGTCTTATTAAAATTAGTGCTGCAGAGCAACTACGATACAACCAACCTCTAATTGTTCTTCTCGCTGGTGTTGGCCTTCTCTGGATTCCGTTGTTTTATCCAAATGCCGAGTTCGGCGAGTTCGCCTTAGATAGACTAATCGGATTATCCGCGGGCCTTTTGCTTATTTTTGCGTTTATGCAGTTAGAACTAACACGTAAAGACTGGCACCTAATGCTGTTTCTAATTGTCGCGGGAGCCTTAATAGAAAGTGCTTACGCCTTAACTCAGATGTATCTGCTCACTGAAGGCAATTGGGTTGGCTTTAATGTCAATTCCACCCGTGCGGCCGGAATTTTTCAGCAACCCAACGTACTAGGTACCTTTGTCTTATTTGGACCTTTAGCGTCTGCATGGTTAATTTCTGAAAAAGCTATAACAACCAAAGCCCAGCTTACTCTAGTGGCTGTAACCAGCTTTCTAGCAGCCTGGGTATGTTTCCTATCAGGATCAAGAACCACTACCCTCTCTTTGTTTTTAATCTTGCCGCTACTAGCTCCTTATCTATATAAAACCTCAAAAAAGAAAGAATTGAGAGTATGGTTATGCAGCATTGCTCTGGGTGTAGTAGCTTCAAGTATTCCGGAAATGCTAAGTGAATCAGTTGCACGTGACGCCATAGGTGGTGTTACCACTGCCTACCGAATCACCATGTTGGAAGTAAGCTGGGAATTATTTAAACAACAACCTTTACTTGGTTGGGGTTACGGCGGATATGATGGGGTATATCATGAAGCGCAGGCACTGTTAAACCAGCAAAACATTATAGATGGCTATCATTTCAATGTTGCTCACCCTCATAACGAGCTAGCTTATTGGGCCGTCGAAGGCGGAATACTTCCTATTCTAGTATTGCTGACATTAGCCGGATATTGCTTAAACCTTTGGTTTGCCAAAGGTTGGCAGAAAGGTCTCTTCTACTTTGCTATTCTATTGCCTAGCTTATTGCATAGTATGACTGAGCTTCCGTTTTATCACTCAACAATCCTATGGGTTTTGTTTTGCATAGTGCTAGCTAAAACATTTATAGAAATTGGCAAAATCACCGTCAAAGGTTTCCCTGCTAAATTTGCTCCAAAAATATTCGGCGTGTTGATACCATTATTCACGGTTATGTTCATGGTCTCCGGATTACAAAGTATTAAGCTCATCAAGGACTATGAACGTACTGGCAGTGTAGATGTAACTTACTTAGAAAAAGTAAGCAATCCCTTACCAATTCAAACACGTTACGAGTTTAACGCTATGGTATTTAGACTAAAAGCAGCGATTGGTTTAGGCTTGCCAGAAGAGCTACATGGCTATCTAGCATGGTCGGAAAAATTGATGCGCCGCCAAACACGTACTGAGCAATTCTATAATCATCACCTAGCCCTAACAGCTCTTAATAGGAATGATGAAGCCAACGTACTGTATCAACACGCCTTAGAGGTTTACCCTGATAATCAACGAGTTTCATACCGCTATATCCATGCCTATAACTATGGTGAAGAAGCTTTAGAGGAGTATGTTAAATGGAACAGCTCACTTAGCGCTGACGAATTATCACCTGAATTATTCGTACACAGAATAAATGCACTAGTACAATTAGATAAAATCAAGCTGGCTGTTGATGCTCTTATTGCTGGGCAGACACAGTTTCCTCAAGAGTTAAATCTTAATAGTGTCCCTAGACTTAAACCTTATGTGCGTATTGAAGGTTAGCGTTAACTACTAGAGGGAGTTTATCTCCCTCTAAAAACCGCTTTATACAGCTCAGCACTAAGTCACCACAGATACCTTCCTTTAAACTAAATAAAATTACACTTATGCCGGCATGCACATTTTATTGGGCACCTCGGTGGCGATGACTTTATAGTGATTTTTACCCGACAAGGCTGGCAACCGTCGGTACTGCAATTGCTCAATCAGTTTGATTCTCG